>NZ_CAKLCK010000037.1:0-84688 GCF_921292965.1 Allocatenococcus thiocycli | reverse complement strand
TGAGATGCGATATTTTCCTCTGTTCTTAGACTTAATCAGTAAACCAGTTCTCGTTGTTGGCGGCGGTGAAGTCGCGAGCCGAAAAGTTGAGGCCTTAATAAAGGCAGGGGCGGATGTCACAGTGGTTTCGCCTACCTTAGTTGACTATCTCGCTAAGTTGGCGAAGGAGAATCAACTACATTGGATTCAGCGTTTCTATTCAAGTGACCTTGTCACAAAAGGCTTTATTCAGGTTTGGGCGACAACGGACAATCCAGATTTGAATCATCAGGTTTACAAAGATGCTAAAGCACTGGGCATTTTAGTGAATGTGGTCGATGACAAACCATACTGCGACTTCATTACCCCTTCGATGATCAATCGTGGGCGTATTCAGATAGCCATTTCGAGTGGTGGGGCGTCACCCGTTTTGATTCGTAATATTCGTGAAAAGTTAGAGATGATTCTTCCGCAGAATATGGGGCTGATGGCTGACTTTGCAAACTCAAAGCGCAACTCGATAAAAGAAGCGTTACCAAGTGTCGATTTGCGTCGTAAATTTTGGGAGCAATTCTTTTCGAATCCTGACGTTGAAAATGCGCGTGACAATAGAGATTTAGAAACCATCTACAAAGCGACTATGGCATCGCCTCTTGATGAAAAGGGCAATTGCACGTGGATTCATGTGGGTAAAGACGTTGAAATGTTGCCAATTAAAGCGGTTCGTTACATGCAGCAAGCTGAACTGGCGTTGTACTCGACAAAATGTCAATCAGACGCGATGGAGCTGGTGAGAAGAGACGCCGAGAGAGAGTCGTTTTCAAACGCCGCACAGTTATCTGACATGCTTGCGAAGGCAAAACAAGACAACTTACGCGTCTGTGTATTTATTCCTGAAGGAACCAGTGAATTCATGTTGCTACAGGGACAAGATCTCGTGATCTAGAACTCGACCTAGAATATACAAAAACGCCGACGATGATTCGTCGGCGTTTTTCGTTTATTGCGCTAATGATTAATCGCGGAAGTTATTGAACTGGAAAGGTAGTCCTAGTTCTGCTTCACGAATAGCTGCCATGGTCGCTTGTAGGTCATCACGCTTTTTACCCGTGACGCGCACTTTATCGCCTTGGATTGAAGCTTGTACTTTCAGCTTCGCATCTTTAATTAGCTTAACCACCTTTTTAGCCGTCGGCGTATCAATACCCTGGCGGAAAACGATGTTCTGATGCCAGTTTTTGCCAGTCACTTCTGGTGTTTGAGAGTCCATAGCATTTGCATCGACATTACGTTTTGCTAGGTGACCACGTAAAATGTCGCGCATTTGTTTCAGCTGAAATTCGCCTTCAGCAGACATTTTTACATTTTCTTCTACTAGCTCAAAGCTCGCATTAACATTGCGGAAATCGAAACGAGTAGATAGTTCACGGTTAGCGTTATCAACGGCGTTACGTAGTTCAACCGTATCGATTTCTGAAATAATATCAAACGATGGCATGAAGATTCCTTGATTATCTTGTTATTAATTACTTAGTGGATTTTACAGCGTCAGCCAGCATATCTAGCATTGTCACTGTATCTTCCCAACTCAGACAAGGGTCGGTAATTGATTGACCGTATGTCAGGTTATTGATGTCTGTCATTGGCTGATTGCCTTCAATGATGAAGCTCTCTGCCATAATACCTGCAACGCGTGTGCTGCCAGACTTAATCTGTTGGCAGATATCTTTCGCGACATCAAGCTGCTTTCTGTGTTGCTTTTGGCAGTTAGCATGGCTGAAATCGACGATTAGGCGTTGCGGTAAGTCAAACTCGGCCAGCGCGTCACAAGCTTGTTTAACTGAAGCTTCGTCAAAGTTTGGACCTTTTTCGCCGCCACGTAAAATAATATGACCGAATGGGTTACCACTTGTGCGATAAACCGTCATACGACCGTGTTTATCTGGAGAGTAGAAGTAGTGTGACGCTTTAGAAGCACGAATCGCATCAATCGCGATTTTCACATTACCGTTGGTACCATTTTTAAAGCCGACCGGGCATGAGAGTGCAGATGCCATTTCTCGGTGAATTTGAGACTCAGTGGTACGTGCGCCGATAGCGCCCCAAGTGATCAGATCCGCAATGTATTGACCGGTAATCATATCAAGAAACTCAGTAGCGGTGGCAAGACCAAGCTTGTTGATATCCAGTAGCAGTTTACGCGCTTTATGAAGGCCAGCTTCTAACGCATAAGAACCGTCAAGGTTTGGATCGGTAATTAAGCCTTTCCAACCCACAACTGTACGCGGTTTTTCAAAGTAAGTACGCATAACGATAAATAGCTCGTCTTTGTACTTATCCTGGATTGCGCTCAGGCGCGTAGCGTAGTCGATCGCGGCTTCTGTGTCATGGACAGAGCAAGGGCCAACGATCGCAAGAAGACGCTTATCTTCACCCGTTAAGATTTTTTCAATCTGACGTCGAGATTGAGCAATACGGTCTGCAACGTCATCCGTAATAGGATATTCACTACCTAGCTCCGCTGGGGTAGGCATTGGACCCAAAGGCTGGGTTCTCAATTCATCTGTTTTTATAGGCATCTTATAGCTTTATTCTCTGTTGCGAAGGGGTAAAGATAACGGAATTACTGGCAGGAATAAACTGTTTCACGGGATTCTTCGTCTCTAAATCCCAAATAGCGTGAAACGCTTATAAGGTTGTTACTCTTTTATAACAACCTGAAAGCATACTATCACGAGATAGTTACGTAACGATTCACCACCAGTCACGGCGGTGTTGAACACAGTGGCAAAAACAGCAAGCGCTCTCAATACTTTAATTATCGATAAAGTCAGGTGAAATTAGCCTGTGTAGAAACGATAGCCTGTCTGGGTGACGCTGTCACCTTTTGATGTGTTTATGACGAATAATTTAGTAGGTAGATCAAGTTTTGTTAACAACTTTTTGACATTCAAACGAGCGTTTGATTAACTGGCTGAGTTAGGTTGGTAAGGAGACCAAAATGTTATCTGCAGTACGTCGCGCAAACCTTTACTTGAAAGTATTCGGTTTCACTAAAGTTCCATTAATCTGGCTTTGTCGTCCAAAAATCATAGATATCGACGATAAGCATGTAGAAGTAAAAATTCCTCTGCGCAAAAGAACCAAAAACCACCTTAACAGCATGTATTTCGGTGCGTTAGCGGTTGGCGCTGATGTGGCGGGGGCTTTTTTGGCGATGAGTAAAGCTCAGGAGAAAGGTGAGCCGATTTCTTTGGCTTTTAAAGGCGTGAAGGCGGAGTTTTTAAAACGACCAGAAGCTGATGTTCATTTTATCTGTGATGATGGTCCTTTAATCGACGAAATGCTGGACTACACGCTGGAGACTGGTGAGCGTATCAATCGTGATGTAAAAATTACGGCACGTTGTCCGTCTCTTCATGGCGATGAGCCAATGGCAGAGTTTTACCTGACGCTTTCCATTAAAAAAGCAGCACAACAAAAAAAGAAGGCTGCTTAATCGTTAACTATTTTCGTTAGCTCAATTCGATTTTTTCAATCGACACTATCTTTGACCGGTTCAATACCACTTTCCAACGGTAGTACACGGGTTCATCAGTGTGGTTGTCTTCTTTGGCGATCACATTGATGAGGTGACGTTTCTCAACCGATTCTTTGGTGACTTGCCCTTCATTTAGGTGGTACACGCGGTTTGACCCTTTGTCCATTAATCGAATAATGGGTCTTAAGCTAATGTTTAGGGTTTGTCGCGTTTGTTCATAGCCACTTAAAAACATCGATGTCGCCATTTCCGTCTTTTCCTGGTAGTGAAGAATCTGCTCTTCTCGCTGAACGACGCGTTTTTTACGTATCTGTTGAATCTTGTCCGGCAGGCTAGAAAGCGTTCTATAGTCAAGCCACTCTAACTTTTTCCCAACGACTTTCTTGGTGGTTGGGTCAATGTATTTCTTACGCCATTTGGGCTTTCCTTTACGTATCCAGCGCCACATGGCATCGCGAAGATCATCTTTAAAAATTTCGCGTAGGGCATAGATGAAGGACATGGCGATAATGAAGGATGCTGAAATTTCGCCCAGATAATCACGCGCGAGGATCACAGTTGATGTTACGACAACCATCACCAAACCGGTTGCGATGCCTTTTATCGCACGTTTAACGTTTTTCCCCATTGAAACCGTTTGTTCACGCAGGACGACTGGGTGCTCGATAAGACGTCTCAACAGGCGCATTTTATTGGAGAGTCGCGTCACTTCATCGGTGACTTTGGGTGAGTTATATTTATTTAACTTACGATGCGCTTGCTCTTTTTCACACAGGGTAATCAAACGCTTCTTGATCGTGCTGTAATCGCCTTCTCGCGGCAAATGAGCGACGAGTGACAAGAATTTTTGCTCTGTGTACCACGACAAATAGTTGTCGATGTTAACGTAATAACGTTTGAGGTTCTCCTCAAAAGGAATACCACGACGAAGGCGTTTTAAAATCGCGATAGCCAATTCGATAACTTCATCAACTTCATCTTCCGTGACGGAGTTACTTTCTAGCTTATTCAAACTGGCAACGGCTTTGTCTAAGGCGATGACGTATTGATAAGCGAACAAACTCAAACTGACACGGTACTGTTGATTCGAGAGGCGTCCTCGCTTAGCCAGTCGGCTGTGAACCAAAGGAAGTAGAATCTCCTTACTGTAGTAGGAGCGCTGTTGTGTGATAGAGGTGTAATAGAATTCTGATTCACTGATGATATCGGCACTTAAGCCAAGCTCACCAGGGACAAAGAAGTAAATATCAAGGTCGACACTTTTACTTTTTGCTAGCTCATGGCTGATTTTTAATGTGATTGAATCTTGTTTATCAACGGTGACCAAAAAAAGCTCCTGACTTTGCTAAAGCATTCTTACCCCGAAAATTGTGCGGTTCATATAAGTACCAGATTGCTAAGAGAATGATTGGGGTAGACAATAACAGCATAACAGAGCGATATGCTTTTCTCTCTGATTTTCTTGTTAGTTTAGGTATAATTCCACGTAAATTTAAAAAGAGACAAAATCAATGATTAAAATTGGTCAAATTAACAGCCTAGAAGTCATTAAAAAGGCGGATTTTGGCGTATTTCTGGATGGTGATGATTACGGTTCTGTTTTGCTGCCAAACAAGCATGTCCCTGAGGGCACAGAAATTGGTGATAAAATCGACGTATTTTTATACTTTGATTCAGAAAGCCAATTGGCTGCGACCATTGAAACACCAGTCGCTCAAGTGGGCGAATGGGGCCTGATGAAGATCGAAGGTGTCAACAAGACAGGTGCTTTTGTTAATTGGGGTATCAAAGATAAAGATTTGCTCATTCCATTTAGCGAGCAACGCACGCGTTTTTCTGCTGGTCAAACGATCTTAGTTTACGTGTACACCGATAAAGCGTCGGGTCGAATTGTTGGTACGACGAAGTTCAACAAATGGTTAGATAAAACGCCCGCTAACTACGAAATAAACGAGCAAGTCGATTTGATCATTGCTGAGCGCAGTCAGCTTGGTTACAAAGCGATCGTAAACGGTAAACACTGGGGTATGATTTTCCCTTCAGATGTTTTCGGCAAACTGTATATTGGCAAAAAGCTGAAAGGTTTTATTAAGCAAATCCGTGAAGACGGCAAAATTGATCTGGCGTTACAAAAAGTGGGTGTCGCTAAGATGGATGACCTTTCTTGCAAGATCATTGAGCAGTTAGAGAAGAAGGGCGGTTTTCTCCCTCTTAATGATAAATCTTCTCCAGAAGCGATTTTTGAAGCATTTCGCACCAGTAAAGGCACGTACAAAAAAACCATTGGTGGTCTGTACAAGCAAGGTAAAATCGTTATCGAAAAAGACGGTATTCGCCTGGCATAGCGAGACGGCAAGGTACTTAAAATATAACTTTTCAAAATGAGAGAAAAAAAGCGGCCCAAACGCTTCCATTTTTTGGGCCTAGGGGAAATGGCTCCGAGGAGCCTACGCTAAAACCTTTTTAATCGCTTATTTTTGAGTGTTTGTTTGTGCAGCTATATAAGATGCAGTAATAATGCTCTGAGTTAATATATTTAGTTTAGTACAGGCCACTCGGAACGCTAGAGCGTGGCAGTGCATTAATACTCTTAATAAAAAAAGTCATCGTGTTTACGATGGCTTTTCTTTTATTTTTCGTTTAGTTGTGACGAGATAAAAAATATTAAAATAAGTTTTTATCTCGTACTAATTCTCTGGGTAGGCCGTTTTTAATACGATTACTGACCCATTTACCTAAGCCAATAATGGCTCCCTGATACTTGACAAACACTTCACCTTTGCCAGTCTTTGCCCCGTCAGGAATGTTTTGTGGGCGTACGTCACGTCCCATATACCACTCGCGAGCTTCATCTATTGTCAGCTCGATAGCATTGGTTTCTTTACCTGTGGCCAGAGCGGTCGCAACCTGATGCTGCCAACGGTAACCGTTTTTGTGTGCTTCAGCGATTTTTATCCCCATCCGCGAGAAACGCAGCTCACCAATCATTGGCTCAAGAGCATTAGGGAATAACCAAACGTCCTTTTCGCGTAGCCAAACCGCACCGTCATCTGGAAGCTCAACGTCCAATGCTTTGTGAAGCTGATTAGCAATCTCAGCAGACTCTTTTTTCGATGCTTTGGTAAATGGGAATTTACCCATCCGTTTTTTCACCTTTGGCGCTTCCACCGAAGCGTGCTTACGAATACGTGCGACAAAGAAACCTTCACAGTCGAAAACCTGAGGGAAGATATGTAAAAAGCCATCTTCGGTAAGAGCGGCTTTGGCATCTTCAAACAAATTTTCCAGACTTTCAAACTCAACAGCGTCACCAAACGTGTTTTTTAAATGATGACAGACTTGCTGGTTTTCTTCTGTGCTTAAAGTGCAGGTGGAATAAACCAGGACACCACCAGGTTTCAACGCGTGAAAGGCACTTTCAATGAGATCTTTCTGCGTATCCGCAATGTCTAAAACTGATTGTTGTGACCAGTTTTTCATTGCGTCTTCGTCTTTACGAAGAGTACCTTCGCCAGAGCACGGTGCATCCAGTAAAACCGCATCGAATTGTTCTGGTAGCCAGCCTCCGAATACTCGGCCATCAAAGTTACTGAGCGCGGCGTTACGGACACCGCAACGCTCAATGTTTGCATGCAGAACTTTCACACGGCTTGCAGCGTACTCATTCGCAACGAGGACGCCTTCATTGTTCATTAGCGCTGCGATTTGTGTCGTTTTTGATCCCGGAGCCGCTGCGGTATCAAGAACAGCATGATAAGCCTCGTCGTTCATGAATAGGGCAGACACGGGCATCATTGAGCTAGCTTCCTGAATGTAGAATAATCCAGACATGTGCTCTGCAGTATTTCCTAACGGTACTTGTGACTCATCTGCATCAATCCAAAAACCACTCTCGCACCAAGGTACAGGTGAAAGTTTCCAGCCTTTTTCTTCTGCTCGTTGGATAAACGCTTCGACACTTATCTTTAGAGTATTGACGCGAATACTTTTACGTAATGGCTTTTGACAGGAAGAAACAAAGTCTTCCATGTTGAGGCCAGTAGGTAGGATGGTTTGGATTTTTTCCAGAAACGCGTCTGGGATGTATACATTAGGATGCAATGTGGAATCTCGTTTGCAGAATTTGCCGCAAATAATATACGAAAGTCGCGCAGAAACGAATAGCCACCGAACGTGGGGGATTAAAAAAGAGCAGCCAGTGCTGCTCTTTTGTTGCCTTACAACTATGGCACAGGAATGTTAGCTATGGCTTAGGAATAGCTGTTCGCCATTGCAGCCAACTCTCTTCTGCCTGAGGGTAGAGGAAGAAGGTTTGGCCATTTTTAGCAGCAGGCAGAATTTGCGATTGTTCCGGTGTCGAAAAGGCGATTCCGCCACGCACAATACTATCAATGGTTCCCGCTTTGATATTGGCACCAGTAAGACCTATCGAGACATCGACGCCTGATACGTTCCAGAACACACTGTTCTGGCGCACAAGGTAGGCATACTCCGGTTTTAGTTTGATTGTTGTGACAATGCGATCGGCGAATTCGCCCAAGCGAACATCGGTCACCTGACCAACTTCCATTTGACGATACAAAATTGGCGTTCCAGCTTGTACTGAACCGCGTTGTTCACTTTGAAGTGTGAACATCACACCATGGACTTGATCAAATTGTTTCTCTAATTTGAAACTAAAAGCACCGTTACCTTTACCTGGTTTCACACTGATGGATTTCGAAACCAACGCGCCAAGGTTTTTCACCCCGCCAAGGCCAATTTCTGGCTCAGTAAGCCAAAAGCGAGAACCTTCGACGGCAATGTCAGATACGTACTCAGGTAAAATACGCGCCGTTACTTCGACCAAATTGCGTCTGAAGTCTGGCACAACAAGGGTCACTTCACCCACAGTCACACCTTGGTAAGTGATAGGCATGCCTTTCACCACTTCTTGAGTGCCATCGGTTGTCAGAGATATAACACGACCGAATTTGCGTGCGGTTTTTTGATCCTCATAGAGCTTCCAGCGGTCACCGATTTTGTTTTCAACGCCGGGAACAGAATCAAACGCGATGCCACCTTGGATAAGCGAGTTTAAAGGATGAGCCTTAACACTCACGCCTGCTAGGGATGCATCAATCTCAATACCTGAGCGGTTCCAGAAAATCGTTTGAGAGGTCAAAAGGTGAGCAAAGCGGTTTTCAATGCTCACCTGTATAACCACGCCGCCATCAACCAAATGAAAATCCGAGACGCTACCCACCGGTAGATTGCGGTAGAGTAGAGGGCTGCCTTTTGAAACCGAAGGTAATTCAGGCGCAAATAGGGTAAGAATTTGAGAGCCGCGGCGGTTGTTTTGCGCCAGTTCTGCTAACGATTCACTTTGGAACAGTTGATATTCGTTCTGAATACTCGCTGCGCCTGCGCTGACAAAACTGATAGAGCCTGTCAGTAGCTGTTTGGCAGGTGGTACGGTAACGCTTAGCCCAGACTCGGTCAGCTCAGCCGAAGCACTGCCTGTGACGTAGAATCGGTTGTTCGATTTGAGCAAGTGCTTGTATTCATGGTCAATGAGTACATCCATATAGACTTCATGTTGCGCTTGCTGGCCTTCCTCGACTAACCCAACTTTAATAATTGAGCCAACTACAATGCCTTTGTAGAGCACATTTGCGCCACTGTCCAAGCCAAATGAATTATCGGAAGTTAGCCTAATCGCTATCGATTTTTCTTGTTGCTGATTGAATACATTTTTACGGATAGCGGTGAACTGACGAGAGCGTTCGCCTTCACCGGGAACAATCGTTAGGTAGTTACCGCGCACCAGGTTGGCGATATTTTCGACGCCGGAAAGGGAAACCTTCGCCTCTTCCAAAACAAATCGAGTTCCGGTTGTCAGCATGTCACTGAATGCAGGCTGTACAGCCGCCGAGGCGATGATGACTTCACGGCCTTCAGAAAGGTTTAAGTCCGTCACCTGACCAATTTCGAGTCCGCGATACATGATAGGAGCACCTTCAGCACTCACTTTATTGTCATCGGGTAGTACAATTTTAACGGCAATGCCTCGTCCCGCGGTTTTCAAATCTTTATATAAACGGAACTGAGTATTTTCACCGACAGGTTCACCGTCATCAGGCGAATCCACGGCGATAGCGCCACCAATAAGGGCACTCATACTCTCTAAGCGAACGTCGACACCACCAAAGCCAATGTTTGCTCCAATGCCGCTTACGTTCCAGAAACGACTGCGATCATTAATAATATGACGGTATTGTTCCTGAATGTTTGCCTGAATCGTGATGGATTTAGCATCATCATCCAACTGATAGCTGTATACCGCGCCAATAGGGATCTTCTTATAAACGATTTGAGACCCAATCGAGACGCCACCCAAATCCCGGCTAGTCAGTTTGATGTTCAAACCTTGAGTCACACGTAGGTCCGTGGGAACAGTGTCGAGGGCATGAAAAACGGTTTCTAATTCATCACTGTCGCCTGGTTGAATAGAAATGTAGTTACCAGAAACGAGCGCGTCCAAGCCGGAGATACCACTGAGGCTGGCGGTTGGTTTCACAAGCCAAAAACGGGTGTTCTCATTAAGCAGTTTGATGGCTTCCGGGTAGATGTCGGCGTCAACGTAGATGCTGCCCAAATCTTCGGTCAGATTAATGTCGCGAACCATACCGATTTCCATACCTTGATAACGGATGGTGGTTCTTCCTGCCACTAAGCCTGCTGCATCGGAAAAGTAGATCTGAATGCGCTGACCAGCATCGTGAATCGATTTCACCACCAGCCAGCCGGCTAAAACCATTGTCAAAATCGGCAGCAGCCACAGGGGAGATATGCCTTTACTCCTCTTAATGTCTGGCACGTATGACGTTTGAGAACTGTTCTGATCACTCATTCATTGACTCTTTTTCTGATTGTTTTTGGGGCTGGTCCCAGATTAACCTTGGGTCGATACTGTCTGCTGCTAGCATAGTAAACACCACGACTAAACCGAAGGCTACTGCGCCAAGCCCCGGTGTGAAGTCGAGTATCTGACCACGATCGATCAAGGTCATCATGATAGAAATAACAAACAAATCCATGACAGACCACTTACCGATCCATTTTACTGCGAAGTAAATCATCATTCTTTGCCGCCTGAATACGTTACGTCTGAATTTGATGCACAGCATGATGTAGGCAAGGCTGAGAATTTTGACCACGGGCACAACAATACTGGCGACAAAAATAATTGCCGCAATGCCGTACATACCGCTGTTTATCAAAGACGCAACGCCGGAAAAAATTGTGTCTTCAAGGCGCTGGCCATTGGTTATCAAAATTGAAATAGGGATCAGGTTAGCCGGGAAAATCGCCACGGTTGCGGCAATCAGGTAAGCCCATGTTTTTTGAATTGAATGCGGCTTACGATGGTAAAGCTCGTGCTGGCAGCGGTGACATGAGTCATTTTCAGGTTGCGACAAGTGACATTCATGACAATGCACATCTTTGTGTTCAAACTGGTAAGTGGCCTCTGGTTGCCACACTTCCCAGTAGCGACGCACGCTGATTCGGGAAACCAGAAGTACAGTAAATATCTGCAATAAACCGAGGCCAATTAAACCTGGTCCAACAAAAATGTCCGAATAATCCTGTAGTTTGAAGCAGGCTACGGCGATACTGACCAAAAATACATCCAGCATTACCCAATGTTTAAGGTGCTGGATCAGCCAAAGAGAAACACGCAGCCCATTAAACCAACGCTTATGGATTGAAATATGGGCCGTGACGACAGAAACACAAACGGTAAGTGGCGCGATAGAGCTACAGAAAAGGATCAGTAGCGAAAGAAGCACGAAGCCTTCTTCCATCAAGGTAATCATTCCCGACGGTAAGGTTGCCGGAATCATAACGCCAAACAGCCTGATACTGATGAAATTAAAAAAGTGGGACGGAATAAATAAAAGAATGCACGTCACAGCGATGGCTAAATTGCCCGACAAACTGTGCTGTCCACCACGATACAATTGTGTACCGCAACGAGGGCAGTAGGCATGTCTACCTTGAGGCAACTCGACAATATCGACAGGAAGTTCGCAACCCTGACACAAGCGGACTCGGTTAGGTTTCATGGCGTGCTTAGACAGAGAGGCCATCACAACGACCTCTCTGAACAGAATGTTTTAAGCGTGGGACTGAATGCCACCATATAAGGTTTGATATAAGCCTTCCTGCTCAACTAACTCTCCATGGGTGCCGGTTTGTGTTACTTTTCCGTCTTCAAGCACATAGATCAAATCGGCTTGTTTCACAGCAGACAGACGATGCGCAACAATTAAGGTTGTCCGGCCCCGCAAGAATTCTGTCAACGCTTTGTGCAGAGCAGCTTCTGTCGCTGTATCTAACGCAGACGTTGCTTCATCCAAAATAACAAATTGAGGGTTACTCAATACCATTCTGGCTATCGCGAGGCGCTGACGTTGTCCGCCTGATAATCGAATACCATTGCGGCCAATTTGTGTATCTAACCCGTGGTTTAACTGAGAAATGACATCTTGGAGCTGAGCGACATCTAACGCACGCCATAATGACATCTCATCGAAGTTACCACCGAGAGTCAGATTATGCCTTAAGGTATCGTTAAATAATATAGGTTGCTGTAATACCACGGCAATTTTATCACGAATCACGTCAAAGCCTATATCCTGCGTGAGCTCATCATTGTAACGAACGTGTCCGGAATTTTGCTGATATACGCCAATCAGTAGCTGAATTAATGTCGACTTACCACCGCCACTTGCGCCGACCAAAGCCACTTTCTTACCTGCGGGAATATGCAAAGAGAGGTTGTCCAGCACATTGTGCTCACTGTTGTAAGAGAAATTGACGTTCTCTACTTTCACATCCACTTCGCGATCATCGGTGAAAGGGTTCACTTTTGAAGGCGGTCGATGTTCTTCTTCCAGCATAAGCAGATCGTTAATGCGTTTTAATGCTGCTTTGGCACTGTACCAGGAGAACTGGATACCAAGTAACTCCTGAACAGGGGACAACATAAACCATAAATAGCCAAACACCGCAAAAATTTGGCCAATGGTCAGGTCACTAAATAGCACCATCAACATGGCCACTGCGCGGAATAACTCAAACCCAATTAAGAACAGTAAGAAAGATACACGACCTGCCGCTTCAGATTGCCACGCGTATTTGTCTGCATCGACACGAACTTGATCGGCACTGTTTTTCAGTTGCTGAAGAAATTCTCTTTCTTTATTGGCGGCACGAAGCTGATAAATACCATCTAACGTTTCGACCAGACGCGTTTGAAACAGCTCAAATGAGTGGTTTTCTTTGCGCTTCAGGTGCTTGACCATACTGCCCAGTTTACGAGAGAAATAGATAACGACCGGGTTAACCAACAAGATAAATAAACCTAATCGCCAGTCTAGCCAAAGAAGAACGATTGCAGTTCCTATAACGGTCAGTAAACTAACGACAAACTTCGCCAGAGTAGAGCCGATGAACTGGTCAATGGTTTCAATATCAGTGATCAAGTGAGCGTTGATACCGCCACTGCCTTTCGTCTCGTACTGGCGAATACTGATTCGGCCTAGCTTGTCGATCATCTTGCTGCGCATTTCGAAGGTAATCGTCTTCGATACCAGCGTGAATTGACGGCTTTGAACGATGTTGAGCGCTTGACTGGCTGCGCGCATAAGCACGACCAAAAACAGCGTAAAGAAAATATAGCCAGTAGGCGTATGCCACGCTGCTGGAAGAACAGCATTCATTGCAGCTATGCCATTGGCGGGTTGATCCAATAAGACTTCATCCACCATCAGCGGCATAAGAAGAGGGATTGGAACACTAATCAAAGTTGCCAAAACAGCAATCAAGTTCGCTAGAATTAGCTTGGACTTGTGCTTTTTTACTTGTGTTATCAACCAAGAACGGCTAATAGTGTCATCTTTCTTAATCATTGTAATTGAGAATAAGTCCTATTATAAAGTAGGTCAGCATTTTAGCGTTAACCCATAAGAATGGAAGCGTTATAAATTAGTAGGAAGTTAATATGAACATAGAACAGTATCAAAGACTAACCAAGCAAGCCGCAGCACTCATTGAGTCAGAGCCAGATTTTATTGCCAACTTGGCAAACCTGAGCTCACTTCTATTTATGGAACTAGAAGATCTCAACTGGGCAGGCTTTTACCTTACTAAAGGGGACGAACTGGTTCTAGGTCCGTTCCAAGGTAAGCCAGCTTGTGTTCGCATCCCGATGGGGCGTGGAGTCTGTGGTACCGCAGCAAAAACTAACACCATACAAAGAGTATACGACGTACATGCGTTTGAAGGCCATATTGCTTGTGATGCGGCAAGTAATTCTGAAATTGTGATTCCGTTTACGATTAACGGAAAAGTAGCCGGAGTGTTAGATATCGATAGCCCAAGTATTGGCCGATTCAATGAAACGGATGAAGCAGGGCTTACTCATTTTATGTCTGAAGTAGAAAAGCTGCTTAATTCACACGCGAACAACGCATAAATTCGTCCACGAGTGTGGTTTTTCGTTGGCATCTCACTATAATACGAGAATATTTTTTCTTAATGCTCTGCGGAAAGCCGCTCAAACCAGGAACCCTCATGACTGAAAAGTTAAAAAACAGCAAAGAAGTTATCGCATATATTGCTGAATGTTTCCCTAAGTGCTTTACTTTAGAAGGTGAAGCAAAACCTCTGAAAATTGGTATTTTTCAAGATCTTGCGGAACGTCTAAATGAAGACGAAAAAGTAAGCAAAACTCAGCTTCGTGCAGCGTTAAGACAGTACACTTCATCATGGCGTTACCTACATGGTGTAAAACCAGGTGCGGTACGTGTAGATTTAGACGGCAACCCATGTGGTGAGCTAGAAGAAGAACACGTAGAACACGCTAAAGCAACACTTGCAGAAAGCAAAGCGAAAGTTCAAGCTCGTCGTAAAGAACAAGCACAGAAAGCTCGTGAAGAGGGGAAGGCGAAAGCAAAACCTGCGGCTAAAAAGCCTCAACAGCCTCGTCGTACTAATAAACCTAAAGCACAGAAACCAACTCAGCCTGTAGAAACACGCGCGCTAAACGCTGACGAAATCACCGTAGGCAACGCAGTAAATGTGAACATGGGCAAAGGTAACATGGCAGCGACCATTGTTGAAATCAATAAGGATGATGTACGTGTTCAACTTGCTAACGGCCTACAAATGGTTGTGAAAGCGGAGCACTTGCGCGCATAAGGGAGATACTCCTACGCATGAATTGCCGTTCAAAAGTGACCCTGATCGCTGCTAGCTTATTGCTAGCAGCATCAGCTCAGGCTCTAGAAGCCAAACTACACAAAGATGACTTGCCGGTGCTTACTCCTGAAGTTCAGCACGAAACGGCCAGCAAACGAGTCACCTCTCGATTCACCCGCTCTCATTACAAGCATTTCAGTCTCGACGATGATTTCTCTAAAGCGATTTTTGAGCGCTACATAGAGTTGCTTGATTACAATAGAAATATTTTCACTCAAGCAGATATAGACGCCTTCAAAAATTGGTCTGTTGAACTGGATGATCAGCTCAAAGCTGGCAACAATCAGATCGCATTCGATGTTTATAATCTGTCTATGCAAAAACGTTTTGAACGTTTTGCTTACGCGTTGACCTTGCTAGACAAAGAAATCAAATTTGATAACGACGACGAGCTCGAACTTGATCGTTCAGAAGCAGCATGGCCAAAAAATGAGTCGGAAATTAATGAGTTATGGCGAAAACGCGTTAAGTATGACGCGCTCAATCTGAAATTGACTGGCAAAGAGTGGCCAGAAATCAAAGAAGTTTTAGAGAAGCGTTATAACAATGCGATGAAGCGAATCACTCAAACCAATAACGAAGACGCATTTCAGCTCTACATGAATGCCTTCGCAAGACAAGTCGATCCGCATACCAGCTACCTTTCTCCTCGTAACGCGGAACAGTTCCAGTCAGAAATGAACCTATCTTTGGAAGGTATCGGTGCTGTTCTCCAAATGACGGATGATTACACGGTTATTCGTTCGCTCGTTGTTGGTGGGCCAGCTTCAAAGAGTAAGCAGCTTGGCGAAGGTGATAGAATAATAGGTGTGGGTCAAGATGGCGAAGAAATTGTCGACATTATTGGCTGGCGTTTAGACGATGTGGTGCAGTTAATCAAAGGCCCGAAAGGAACCAAGGTTAACCTTCAGATCTTACCAGAGGGTGCTGGAGCAAAAAGTCACATTGTCACCATTGTTCGTGACAAAGTTCGTTTGGAAGACCGAGCTGTTAAGTCAGAAGTCATCGAGAAAGACGGCAAGAAAATTGGCGTTTTGGAAGTGCCGAGCTTTTATGTCGGGTTGTCAAAAGATACTGACAAACTGTTGGCAGAGTTTAAAACTAAGAATGTTGACGGTGTGATCGTCGACTTACGTAACAACGGTGGCGGTGCTTTAACAGAAGCCACGGCACTAACGGGACTATTCATCAAAGAAGGTCCGGTTGTCCAGGTTCGTGATAGTTACGGTCGAATTAAAGTCAATGCGGATACCGATGGACAAATCAGTTACGATGGCCCGTTAACGGTTTTAATCAACCGTTATAGCGCATCCGCTTCCGAGATCTTTGCAGCAGCGTTGCAAGATTATAATCGTGCGATCATTCTTGGTGAGAACTCCTTTGGTAAGGGCACTGTTCAGCAGCACCGCTCATTGAACCATATTTACGATCTTTTTGATAAAGAACTAGGATATGTTCAATACACCATCCAGAAGTTCTACCGCATTGATGGTGGTAGTACCCAGAATCGTGGGGTAGCGCCGGATATCGCTTATCCAACGCCAATTGAAGCGTCCGAAACTGGTGAAAGTGTTGAAGAGAACGCATTACCATGGGATAGCATCGATAAGGCAAATTACACAATGTACCCGAGTAAAGATACATTAGTAGAGAGTTTGGCTAAGTTGCACAACAAGCGTATCGCAGATGAAATGGAATTCCGCTTCATCAAAGAAGATATAGAGAAGTATCGTCAGGAAAAAGACAATAACTTCCTGTCGCTTAATGAAAAAGTGCGTAAAGATGAACAAGACTCGGAAGACAAGCTTCGCCTGAAGCGCATTAATGAACGCCAGGCATCATTGGGTAAAAAGGCATTTAGATCATTAGAGGATGTGCCTAAAGACTACGAAGCCCCTGATGTTTATCTCGATGAATCTGTCTCAATTATGATTGATATGTTAAAAGCAACCAATCAGTCATAACGACTAAAAATTCAATACAATAAGAGCGAGTCCTTGTGACTCGCTCTTTTTTTATGTCTTTTTATCGCTGATTTCCAGCCATATTGAGATAAATATTCGCTTTTTTTGTACCAACAATTTACGTGATGAAGTTCAAATATTTCGCGAAACAGGTGACTAAAGCCTAAGCTAAAAGAAAACGATAAGGATGCCGGTATGAAATGGTTCTTTATTTTACTTAGTTTTTTTTGTTTTAGTGTGTTTAGCGCAGACAACACTCGTGAAGAAGAATTAAGTCACTTTGACACCCCGTTCTTGATCGGGGATTGGTACTTGCTGAATCAGAACCCAGGAGATTCGGCAGAAAATTTTCGTGCCATCAAATTGTCTTTGGGCTCTGACTATATGTTTTCCATCGATATACAGAAAAAGGACTATTCCGTTGATCACTGGGAGGGGTTGTACAATGTCAACGAAGAAACGATTGTGCTTGGCCTGAATACGGATGAGCCTCAAATATATGCGTACCAGAATAACCACAACACGCTTGACCTCAATGGCGTCACCTTCACCAAAGGACTCTCAAATGCACTTGCTGGAATTTGGTCTAGCTCTCACGTCTCTGGAGATGGCCTTGCCGCAAGTAAGATCAGCCACATGGACTTGATTCTCCAACCCGATTTCGTTTTTCTATTCCGCGTTTCTAATGAGACTGGGAAAGAATCAGTGAAACAAGGTGTCTTTTATACCGAGGATGAGTACTTAGTTCTTTTGTATGAAAACGGCGAGCATGGAACCACTTATAAACTCAACAAAAACGAATTGACGATAGAAGACTCAAATGGTGATATGTACGCGGTTTTAAATAGAGTTACACAATAACAACTATCTATAATTCTTCACCGTGATGTAACCCTAGTGAATGCAAGTAATGTTGTATAAATGTTAACCATAAAGTAGAGCTAGTACACTATTAGCTCTATTTTTTGGTGTAAAGGCTTGTATTTTGATACCACAAGCACTACTAATAGCTTATATAGTGATACCACTTCGATGTTTTAGTCATTCAAGAAGTGGTTTTTTATTCTTCGACAGACAAGGATTTATGGACATGTCCCAAGCTCCTCAAGCTAAATATCGTAAAGATTATCAAGCGCCATCTCATACTATTACCGACATTGATCTCACGTTTGATCTATTCGATAACGACACTATCGTTACTGCGGTATCGAAAGTCATACAAAAGGGTGAACTCACAACATTGGAGTTAGATGGCGAAGGGCTGGAGCTTCGTTCTGTCAAAGTAAATGGAGAAGACTGGGCTCATCATGAAGTGAAAGAAGCATCTCTGGTTCTTTCTGATCTACCAGCTGAATTTGAACTTGAGATCATTACTAAGATTGATCCTGAAGCGAATACGGCACTTGAAGGTTTATACAAATCTGGTGGTGCTTTCTGTACACAGTGTGAAGCCGAAGGTTTCCGTCGCATCACGTACTACCTGGATCGCCCAGACGTATTGGCAAAATACACGACGAAAGTGATTGCCGATAAAGGGACATACCCTTACTTGCTGAGCAACGGTAACCGTATTGCAGAAGGTGACGCAGAAAATGGCCGCCACTGGGTACAATGGCAGGACCCACACCCGAAACCAGCGTACTTATTTGCACTGGTTGCTGGTGATTTTGATGTACTGCGTGACAACTACACCACAATGTCTGGTCGCAATGTCGAGCTAGAGATCTTTGTTGATAAAGGTAACTTGGATCGTGCGCCGCACGCCATGACGTCACTAATCAATTCAATGAAGTGGGACGAAGAACGCTTTGGTCTGGAGTATGACCTAGACATTTATATGATCGTGGCCGTTGATTTCTTCAATATGGGCGCGATGGAAAATAAAGGTCTGAACATCTTTAACTCTAAGTTCGTTCTAGCCAACGACCAAACGGCAACTGACCGCGATTATCTGGGAATTGAAGCCGTAATTGGTCATGAGTACTTCCATAACTGGACGGGTAACCGCGTGACTTGTCGCGATTGGTTCCAGTTAAGTCTAAAAGAAGGCTTAACAGTTTTCCGTGACCAGGAATTTTCGTCAGATCTTGGCTCTCGCGCGGTTAACCGTATCGATAATGTTCGTATTATCCGTGGTCCTCAGTTTGCTGAAGATTCGAGCCCGATGTCGCACCCAATTCGTCCAGATAAAGTTATCGAGATGAATAACTTTTACACGCTCACTGTTTATGAGAAAGGAAGTGAAGTCATTCGCATGTATCACACATTGCTAGGCGAGGAAGGTTTCCAAAAAGGCATGAAGCTTTACTTTGAGCGTCATGATGGCACAGCCGCAACATGTGAAGACTTTGTATCGGCGATGGAAGACGCAACAGGCGTTGACCTACAACAATTCCGCTTATGGTACAGCCAGTCGGGTACACCAACATTGCGAGTGAACAGCGAGTACAATGCTGAAGCTAAAACTTACGCGCTAACCGTTGAGCAGTTTACCGAGGCAACGCATGATCAAGCGGAAAAACAAGCGCTGCATATTCCATTTGATATTGAATTGTACGACGACAAAGGTCAGGTGATTCCATTGATTATCAATGGTGAGTCTGTTCACAATGTTCTAGACATCAAACAAGACAAACAGACTTTCGTGTTTGAAAATGTCGATGTTAAACCAGTACCATCATTGCTACGCGAGTTCTCCGCACCAGTAAAACTGGAATACGGTTACAGCGATGAAGAACTGATCTTCCTGATGAAACATGCCACGAACGATTTTGCACGCTGGGATGCAAGCCAAATGTTGCTGGCGAAATACATCCGTCAAAACGTCGTGAACGTTCAAGCGGGCGAGGAAGTCAAACTTTCTGAAGAGTTGATCGACGCGTTCCGTGGCGTATTGCTTGATGCCAACCTGGAACCAGCGTTCATCGCGCAGGTGTTATCATTGCCTTCTATCAATGAAATTACCGGTTGGTACCAACAGATTGATATCGATGCGGTTAATACCGTACTCAATAGCATTACACTGTCACTTTCTAAAGAGTTAGAAGATGAACTAAGTGCAACCTACCATACGTTGAAGCAAACGGATTACTCTATCGAGCATGATGCTATTGGCAAGCGTGCGTTACGCAATCAGTGCCTTCAGTTCCTTGCGCATACTGAAAATGGCAACCAACTTGTTCAGGAGCAATATGCATCTGCAAACAACATGACAGATACGATTGCTGCGATGACGGCTGCCAATAATGCACAGCTTGAATGTCGTGAAACGTTGATGGCGGATTACAGCGATAAGTGGAAACACGATGGTTTGGTTATGGACAAGTGGTTTGTACTGCAAGGTAGCAACCCAGCTGAAGACGCACTTGAAAAAGTAAAAGCAACCATGTCACACGAAGCATTCAGTTTGAAAAACCCGAACCGCATTCGTAGCTTGATCGGTTCGTTCTTGAGTGCAAACCCAGTGCATTTCCATGATAAGTCAGGTTCAGGTTATCTTTTTGCGGGTGAGATTCTGCGTCAGTTGAATGACACCAACCCACAAGTGGCTTCGCGTCTGATTGATCCGCTACTTAAGTTCCGTAAATACGATGAAAGTCGCCAGGCGCTGATTCGTGCAGAACTTGAAAAACTTAAAGCGATGGATAATCTTGCCAAAGACTTGTTTGAAAAAGTCACCAAGGCACTAGACGAATAGTCATCAAACGAATAGGGTGGTCAGAGTGGCCACCCTTTTTTTATTAACGTTTTACCTAATGAAGTACTACTATTTCTCACTCAACATTCCATATCAGACATTTCGTTCACATTATTCTGGTGTTTCAAACACGATCCAAGTTGTGACTCACAACGGTTTAAGACTTCAGTTATCAGCGGCTAAATTCAGACCATTTCTTACTCAATTGGGCATTAGAGGGCAGTTTAGGCTAACAACTGACCAAAATAACAAGTTTATTAAGTTGGAAACTCTGTGAGGTAAGATATTTCTAGATGTTTAAATAGGTATCTTAGTCACAGAATCAGACATTTCACCTCATACCACTACTAATAGTTGTTAAACATTTGTAATTATCCTTTTACAATGGGTCGTATGCATTACCAATGCTTAGTTTCAGGGAAGTTATCCCTTTGCTAAGTCCCCCTACAAAACAACAATTATTCTGTGGAGTGTGAATATGACCGCGCGTGAAAATGTAGTGCCGGTTCTGCTTGAAAAAGTTTACCAACTGATTCAAGACAAACTCGAGCTTTCTCACCAGACGCTTGTAACAAAACTTGCTCAACACTTATTTAGTAATATTTCCTATGACGACCTGGTCCAGCGAAATGAATCCGATCTCTATGGTGCCGTAATTAGCCTTTGGCATCATATCAACGAAAAAAAACCTGAAGATGTTTCTGTACAAGTCTTCAACCCGACCGTCAGCCGTCAAGGTTGGCAATCGACTCACACAATCGTAGAAATTGTTGTTCCAGATAGCCCGTTCTTAGTGGACTCAATCAAGATGGCCTTAGCTCGTCTAGATTTGGTGTCTCATCTTATGTTGAACAATCCAACTCAACTTCAACGAGATGAGAAGGGCCACGTTATCGATGTAAACGGTGAAGGTGGTGTCCTTCAGTCTTTGTTCCATATCGAAGTTGACCGTCTTACCAGTAAAGAAGAGATGCAGGCACTGAAAGCTGAGCTATTAGACATCCTTTCTGATACGCGCCTTGTGGTAAGCGACTGGAAAAAGATGGTCGACAAGCTGAAAGTCGTTACTGATCAACTTGAGCAGAATAAAGAACGCGTAACGATCCAAAAGGATCGTATGGATGAGACCATTGCATTTTTGCGTTGGCTAGGTGAGCACAACTTCACCTTCATGGGTTACAAAGAATATGACCTTGTTGAAAACAATGGTGATACAGAACTAAACCCTGTGAAAGAGAAAGGTTTGGGTCTGTTTGCGGACGACAAGCGAGTTCGCAGCGTGAAACTGTCCGAACTGTCTGATTCAGCAAGACTAGAAGCGAAAAAGCCATACGCGCTGATCATGACAAAAGGCAACCGACCATGTCGTATTCACCGTCCTGCTTACACTGACTATATTGGCATCAAGAAGTTTGATGAAAATGGCAAAGTGATTGGTGAGCACCGCTTCACTGGCCTTTACACGTCGGCCGTATACAACCAAGCGGTTCAAAGCATTCCTCTGATTCGTGAAAAAGTGGACCGTATCCTAACTGCAAGTGGTTACCGTCACGGATCATACTCATACAAAGCACTGCACAATATTTTAGAAAACTACCCACGTGATGAGCTGCTTCAAGCAAACGAAGAAGAGTTGCTGGAAGTCGGCATGGGCGTGGTGCAAATGCAAGATCGCGACTTGATTCGTCTGTTTGTACGTAAAGACCCGTTTGGCCGTTTCTTTAGCTGCATGGTCTACGTAACAAAAGACCGTTACAACACAGAATTGCGTCGCCAGACTCAACGTATTTTCAAACAATACTTTGGCTGCGAGCAAGAAGTTGAATTCACAACTTACTTCTCAGAAAGTCCTTTGGCCAGAACGCATTACATTGTTCGTGTAGACAATAACAACATTGACGTAGACGTGAAAAAGATCGAGCAAAACCTAATGGAAGTTTCCACCTCTTGGGACGACAGACTTAAAGAATCCATCATCGCTAACTTCGGTGAAAGCAAAGGTCTTCCACTTTCAAAAGAGTACATGAGTTCATTCCCGCGTTCATACAAAGAAGATATGATGCCTAGCTCTGCAGTTGCAGATATTGAACGTTTGGAAGCATTAAGCGACGACAACAAACTGGGCATGTTGTTCTACCGTCCTCAAGAAGAAGCGGCAGATTCAAAAGCGGTACGTTTGAAACTTTACCACCGAGACGAGCCGATCCATCTTTCTGACGTAATGCCAATGTTAGAAAACTTGGGTCTACGCGTGATCGGTGAATCTCCATATGAGATCGAGAAAACCAACGGTCAGACATTTTGGATCCTTGATTTCTCAATGCTGCATAAGAGCGAGAAAACGGTAGATCTTCGTGAAGCGCGTGATCGATTCCAACAAGCATTTGCAGCGATTTGGTCTGGTAACCTAGAGAGTGATGGCTTTAACCGATTGGTACTAGGTGCTTCACTTACTGGCCGTGAAATCTCAATTCTTCGTGCTTACGCGCGTTACATGCGTCAAGTTGGCTTCCCATTCAGTCAGCAATACATTGAAGATACGCTAAGCCACTACCCAGATTTAGCAACAGGTCTAGTTAACCTGTTTACCAAGCGTTTCGATCCTAAGCACAAAGGTAGCGAGAAAGGTCAGAATGATCTTATCAAGAAACTGACTGAGCAATTGGATCGTGTAGAAAGCTTGGATGACGATCGTATCATCCGTCGTTACATGGAAATGATCATGGCGACGCTACGCACCAACTACTACCAAACTGACGAGAACAAACTGCCTAAGCCTTGGTTGTCATTGAAGATGAAACCGAGTGAAATCCCAGAGATTCCACAACCGGTACCGGCATTTGAGATCTTCGTTTACGCACCGGACATCGAAGGTGTTCACTTGCGTGGTGGTAAAGTAGCACGTGGTGGCTTGCGCTGGTCAGATCGCCAAGAAGATTTCCGTACAGAGATTCTTGGTCTGGTTAAAGCTCAACAAGTTAAGAACACTGTTATCGTTCCTGTTGGTGCGAAAGGTGGTTTCGTTTGTAAACGTCAACCATCTCTGACTACACGTGATGAGATCTTCGCGGAAGGTCAACGTTGTTACAAACGCTTTATTCGTGCATTGCTTGATGTATCAGACAACATCATTGAAGGCGAAGTAGCGCATCCGCAAAATGTTGTACGTCACGATGAAGACGACCCATATTTGGTTGTTGCTGCAGATAAAGGCACTGCAACATTCTCAGACTTAGCGAACTCAGTCTCTGACGAATACAACTTCTGGCTGGGTGATGCATTTGCTTCTGGTGGTTCTAACGGTTACGACCACAAAGCAATGGGTATCACAGCAAAAGGTGGTTGGGAGTCAGTAAAACGTCACTTCCGTGAAATGGGCATTGATTGTCAAACGACTGACTTTACTGCTATCGGTGTTGGTGACATGGCAGGGGACGTGTTTGGTAACGGTATGCTGCTATCTAAGCACATTCGTCTACAAGCTGCGTTTAACCACATGCACATCTTCATTGATCCAAATCCAGATTCAGCGTCAAGCTGGGAAGAGCGTAACCGCTTGTTTAATCTGCCAAGATCAAGCTGGGAAGATTACAATAAAGAGTTGATCTCTGAAGGTGGTGGCATCTTCTCTCGCCGTGCGAAATCGATCCAGTTAACACCTGAAATTCAGAAAATGTTGGGTACTAAGAAAGCTTCTATGGCACCAAACGATCTGATTAAGATGATCCTGAAAATGAAAGTGGATCTTCTATGGAATGGTGGTATCGGTACGTACGTTAAAGCTTCTAACGAGACGCATACTGACGTTGGCGACCGTGCAAACGACATGCTACGTATCGACGGTCGTGATCTGAGAGCGAAGGTTGTAGGTGAAGGCGGTAACTTGGGTATGACTCAACAAGGTCGTATCGAATACGCACTTAACGGCGGCCGCGTGAACACCGACTTCGTTGATAACGTAGGTGGCGTTGACTGTTCGGATAACGAAGTCAACATCAAGATCTTCCTGAATGGTTTGGTTTCAAACGGTGATCTGACTGTTAAACAACGTAACCAAATCCTAGAGTCGATGGAAGATGAAGTCGGTGAAATCGTTCTTGATGATGCTTACTGCCAATCAGAGTCAATTTCTGTTACTGAGCAGCAGGGTGTTGGTATCGTTAAAGAACAGATTCGCTTCATCCATACTATGGAGAAAGCAGGGTTCCTGGATCGTGCGCTGGAATACATCCCTGATGACGAAACGCTTCTAGAGCGTGAAAAGCAGGGCTTGGGTCTGACACGTCCAGAGCTTTCTGTTCTGGTTGCTTACGGCAAAATGGTATTGAAGCAGCAGCTTGTTACGGACGAAATCGCAAATGACGAGTTCCATGCGAAGCAGCTCGTCGCGTACTTCCCAAGTGAGTTACGCCGTAACTATAAAGATCAGATGGTCAACCACCCGCTACGTGCAGAAATTATCGCGACAGCGCTGGCGAACCAAATGGTTAACGAGATGGGTTGTAACTTCGTCACTCGCTTGCAAGAAGAGACGGGTGCAAGTGTTGTTGATATCGCCAATGCATACAGTGCAGCACGTGAAATCTTCGAACTAGAATCGATTCTAAAACAGACTCGTGAGCTGGATAACGTAGCGACAGCGCAAGCACAATACGAAATCATGTTCTATGTTCGTCGTGCTCTACGCCGAATTGCTCGTTGGCTACTGCGTAATCGTAGCGGCAAATACACCGTGGGCGAATTGATCAATCTTTACAAACAAGATGTGAACGTTATCAGCGAAACGCTTGATAGCATGCTTGTTGAGTCAGAAGTTGAAGAACACAACGAACTCGCACAAGTTTGGATGGACAGAGGGGTTGAAGAGAAACTGGCTCATCAAGTTGCTCGCCTATCAAGTCTGCAATCTGCACTGGATATTTCTGCAGTGGCAAGTGAAACAGGCAAAACGGTTGAGCAAGCGTCTAAGTTGTACTTCAACTTAGGGGATCGTCTGTCTCTGCACTGGTTCTTGAAGCAAATCAACAACCAAGCTGTAGACAACAACTGGCAAGCGTTGGCCCGAGCGGCGTTCCGTGAAGACTTAGATTGGCAGCAACGTCAGCTAACCGCTCAGGTACTAAATTGCAACTGCGCATCAGAAGAGTTTGATGTGATAGAAGCACTTGATAACTGGATGGAATCTAATGAACCTTCACTGCAACGTTGGGAAAGTATCCTAAACGAGTTTAAAGTTGGCTCTGTCCATGAGTTTGCGAAATTCTCGGTTGCACTACGTGAGTTGGTATTGCTTAACTTAAACTGCTCACCAAGCGAGTAGGAGAGTTAGCGTTTTAGACAAAGCCTCGTAGAGATACGGGGCTTTTTTGTACCTAAATACCAGGTCTTACCGAGATTTAAGTGACGCTGTCACTATGGTTTTAACTTTATATGTACTGAAATCGATTGCTTTTTCATAAATAATTATGATTTTTACACTCAAATAATGATTTTAAATGACTGTTTTTAAATAATAATTAATTTTGAGAAATATGATTTTACTTAATTCGTTCATTTTCATTGAATTACGATTAAAAACAGTAAATAATATTGACCCGTTTACACGGGGCTTTTTTCTTTCGGAGGCACAATGCTTTACCGTCTAGCCAGAACTGGCTTTTTCCAACTTGATGCCGAAAAGGCACATGATCTTGCAATTAAGAATTTCCAACGCTTTAACGGCACACCTCTCGATCTTTTCTATCGTCAACAATTACCAAATCGTCCAGTAGAGTGCATGGGGCTAACGTTCCGTAACCCTGTCGGTCTCGCTGCTGGTTTAGACAAAAACGGCGAATGTATCGAAGCGTTTGATGCGATGGGTTTTGGTTTCGTTGAAGTCGGTACCGTAACACCACGTCCGCAACCTGGTAATGATAAACCACGTCTGTTCCGTCTAGTGGAAGCAGAGGGCATCATCAATCGTATGGGCTTTAACAACCTAGGTGTTGATCACTTGGTTGAGAATGTGAAGAAAGCGAAGTTCGACTGTGTACTTGGTATCAATATCGGTAAAAACAAAGATACGCCGATTGAGAAAGGGGCAGAAGACTACCTGATTTGTATGGAAAAAGTATACGAATACGCAGGTTACATTGCGGTGAATATCTCTTCTCCAAACACGCCAGGATTACGTTCGCTTCAATACGGTGAGGCATTGGATGAGTTGCTTGCTGAGTTGAAAGCAAAACAATCTGAGCTAGCAGAAAAGCACGATAAATACGTACCGTTGGCACTGAAGATCGCACCAGACTTGAGTGATGACGAAATCGTTCAGATTTGTGAATCACTAATTAAAAACAACATCGATGGTGTGATTGCGACGAACACAACATTGGATAGAACCGTTGTTGAAGGTATGAAACACGCGAATGAAGCGGGTGGCTTAAGTGGCCGTCCGGTACAGTCTCGTTCTACTGAGGTGGTTCGTAAACTTCACGAAGCGCTTGGCGACAAACTTCCGATCATTGGTGTGGGTGGTATCGATTCTTATGTTGCGGCAAAAGAGAAGATGATGGCCGGAGCACAGTTGGTCCAAGTCTATACAGGTTTTATTTACCACGGTCCAGGTTTAGTACGCGATATTGTTAAAAATCTTTAAAATAATTTAACAACTCGCTGAGTTTACATTAGTTATTACAAAAAAAGAGGATCTTGTTTCCTCTTTTTTTTTGTCCGTTCATTTGTAGAATTTAAAAATCATGAGTAGGTAATTAAGCGTCTTACCTCTTTACCACTGATTTAACTAGTCAAGAGAGAACGGAACAATGCTTAAACCCAGCGACAAATGGAATTGGTATTATGACGAGCATAAAGCTTGTTTAATGCTGGATTTGGGGGAGGAAATGATTTTCCAAACCAATCTATCCCGAAAGCTGTTAGTCAACTGCGCCTTCTCAAACAACGAATTTACTGTCGATGATGCTAGTGCGTTTCAGACCTTTAATGAACGTATTCGCTGTCTCGATATCAGTGAATACCGTCAAGCAGAGCTAACCCTATACTGCGTAGCTGCTAAACGCTTCCATAAGCCAGTACAACCTAAAAGTTGGTTTTTCGATGCTCAGTCTTCTGGATATGAGCCAGAAGAAGGGGATATGGTCTTCCTGACGAACCAATACTCTGAAGGTGTCTTCATTGTACTTGAGCCTGGAGAAACCTCTAGCTTGTGCCTTTACGTGGGACAAGAAGAGTTTGTGCTTGATGGAAGCAAGTCTCTGCCATTTGGCCAACCGATTAAAGTGATGCACGACCGTATGGCGTGTGCAAGCCACCTGTTTGTGATGGCACCCATGGCCATGGTTGGATAACCTGATTTAATTTCTTTATTTCGTTCCTTTGTTTGCCTTAATCGACCGCTTCAGGTCGATTTTTTTTATCCGAACACTTCACTCTTTTCACATAAACACCTCTGCAACTGTACATTTTTCGTGCACTTAATCATGAGGTAGGTCACTTTTATTCCACTTTCTTTAAATTAGTTTCTCTTAATGTTAGGCAACTCGGCGCTTAACATTCACCTATTTATTCCCCTATATCAGAAAAATGTAATTAAATAACAACTATATTTAATTCTTGGTATAGACCAAAATGAGTGTAAATAAGTATTCACTATCGCTGTGCGGATAGCATCTTGGTTAAAAGGAGGACGAGATGAATTTTGATTAAAATGCAAAATGTAGGAACTTTCAGATCACTTAACTGGTGAGTGTTTGTGCTAACGGAAGGGAAAATACCTTTAAAAACGAGGCATTGATCGTAAAGTCAGGTATAATTGAAGCCATTTTTTATCAGCGAAAGAACACTATGAATCAATATCTCGCGGTAACTTCAAATGGCATGGAAAATTTGCTTGTTGAAGAACTGACTAAACTAGGCATCGAAAATGCGAAACCAGTACAGGCAGGCGTAAAATTTAAAGCGACAAACGAACAAGTTTATCGCTGTTGTTTGTGGAGCCGTTTGGCGTCTCGATTTGTACGTGTTTTATCTGAATTCACCTGTAACGATGATATGGACTTGTACCTTTCTACAATGGCCATTAACTGGGTGAACCAATTCCATAGTTCAAAGCGTTTCGTTGTCGACTTTAACGGTACAAACCGTGAAATCCGCAATAGCCAATACGGTGCGATGAAAGTAAAAGATGGCATCGTCGATTGCTTTGAAAAGAAAGGATTACCACGTCCAAACATCAGCAAAGAGCGCCCGGATATCCGTGTTCACGTTCGTTTGCACAAAGACAAAGCACTGCTTGGTGTGGATATGGTGGGTAGTGGACTTCATCAGCGTGGCTACCGTCCGGAATCAGGCCGTGCACCTCTTCGTGAAACATTAGCTTCTGCGATCATCATGCGTTGTGGTTGGGATGGCCATCAGCCTTTACTCGACCCAATGTGTGGTTCAGGCACGCTACTTATCGAAGCCGCGATGATGGCAGCCAATATGGCGCCTGGTGTTAAGCGTAAGCAATGGGGCTTTGAATCGCTAGAAGACTTCGAACCTGAGCTGTGGGCAGAGATTAAATCTGAGGCCAATGTTCAGGCTCGTCGTGGTGTCAAAAAAGTTGACGCAAAGTTTTTCGGCTTTGATAACGACCCTAAAGTATTGAAAGTCGCTCAAGATAACGCTCGCAGAGCAGGTGTTGAAGAGCTGATCGAATTTGCACAAGGTGACGCGGCAACCATCACTCGTCCAGCAGGATTTGAGCATGGCGTTATTGTTTCTAACCCTCCGTATGGTGAGCGTTTAGGTACAGAGCCTGGCTTGATTGCGCTATACACCGCATTTGGTGGGCAGCTTAAATCTGAGTTCGGTGGCTGCAAAGCGTCGATTTTCTCTAGCTCTGATGAATTGCTTAGCTGCCTTCGCATGCGTGCGGATAAACAGTTCAAGTTAAACAATGGTGCGTTACAGTGTCACCAGAAGAATTACAGCATTGCAGAACGCAGTGTTGATGAAGTGAAAGGCGCGGATACCAATGTACAAATCGCACCTGACTTCTCTAACCGCCTGAAGAAGAACATGGGTAAGATTGGTAAGTGGGCTCGTAAAGAAGAGTTAGACTGCTACCGAATCTACGATGCCGATCTTCCTGAATACAACGTTGCAATTGATGTATATGGCGATCAAATCGTTATTCAAGAGTACGCTGCACCTAAGAACATCCCAGAAGAAAAAGCCAAACGTCGTTTAACCGACATCATCCGTGCAACTATTCAGGTAACGGGTGTGGAAGCGAACAAAGTCGTACTTAAAGTTCGTGAGAAACAAAAAGGCCGTAATCAATACCAGAAACTGGGACAAGTCTCTGAAACGCTGGAAGTTCATGAGTATGGTGTGAAGCTGATCGTAAATCTTCACGACTACCTTGATACGGGTCTTTTCCTTGATCATAAAATCACTCGTCGTCGCATTGGTGAAATGGCAAAAGGGAAAGATTTCTTAAACCTGTTTGCTTATACAGGTAGCGCTACGGTTCACGCAGCCGTCGGTGGTGCTCGTTCAACCACGACAGTTGATATGTCTAACACCTACCTGAACTGGGCGAAAGACAATATGCAGCTTAACGGTTGTGTAGGGCGCCAGCATCGCTATGAGCAAGCGGATTGTCTGCAGTGGTTAGAAAATGCAAAAGGCGAGTACGATCTTATCTTTATTGATCCACCGACGTTCTCGAACTCTAAGCGTATGGAAACGTCGTTCGATGTTCAGCGTGACCACATTAAATTGATGAAAAACTTGAAGCGTCTGCTCAGAAGTGAAGGCACTATCGTGTTCTCAAACAACAAGCGTCATTTCAAGATGGATGAAGAAGCGTTGGCTGAATTGGGTCTGAAGGCTCAAAACATTTCTTCTCAAACGCTACCGCTGGATTTTGCTCGTAACAAACACATTCATAACTGCTGGTTGGTTACACACGCAGAGTAAAAAAGGATTTTGAAGTGCTGACTTTGTATAGCACAGAGGGCTGCCATCTTTGTGAGATGGCATTCTCTCTAATAACTGAGGTCGGTCTGGCGGAACAGACTGATATCGTCGACATAGCGTTCGATGATGAACTATTTTCTCGTTACGGCGTCACGATACCCGTACTCAAATATCAAGATTCTGAGCTGAACTGGCCGTTTGACTCAGAGCAACTTACAAATTGGTTGGAAAATAATGGCATTACTTACCATTCATAATGCGCAGTTGGCATTTGGCGATCATCCGTTACTCGACCATGCAGAATTTGCCTTACAAGAAAACGAACGAGTGTGTTTAGTTGGGCGAAATGGTGCCGGTAAGTCTACGTTGATGAAAGTGCTTGCTGGCGACATTGTACTGGATGACGGAAAAATCCAGATCACTCAAGACGTCGTCGTCTCTCGTTTAGAGCAAGATCCACCACGCAACCAGGAAGGCACCGTTTACGAATACGTATCAGGTGGCTTGGCCGAAGTCGGTGAACAGCTAAAGATCTATCACGATCTTCTAGATCTTGTTGCTCAGGACCCAAGTGAAAAGCACATTAATCGCTTATCTAAGGTTCAGGAGCAACTTGATCATTCCAATGCATGGCGCTTTGATGATCGCGTTAACAATGTTTTAAGTGCGCTGAAACTGAGCCCGGAAACAAAGCTGACGGATTTATCTGGTGGTTGGCAACGTAAAGCAGCACTGGCGCGTGCACTTGTGTGTGATCCTGATGTACTGCTTCTGGACGAACCAACTAACCACCTTGATGTAACAACTATCGAATGGTTAGAGAACTTCCTGAAAGACTTTAAAGGTTCGATCATCTTTATTTCTCACGACCGTGCTTTCATTAAGTCGATGGCAACACGCATCGTGGATCTCGACCGTGGTCAGCTTGCTTCATTTCCGGGTGATTACGAAGGCTACCTGACAGAAAAAGAAGAGATGCTTCGTGTTGAAGATATGCAGAATGCAGAATTCGACAAGAAACTTGCTCAAGAAGAGGTATGGATTCGTCAGGGCATTAAAGCACGTCGTACTCGTAATGAAGGCCGTGTGCGCGCACTGAAGAAACTTCGTGAAGAGCGCCGTGACCGCCGCGATGTGCAGGGTAAAGTTAACCTGAATATCGATGATGCCTCTCGCTCCGGTAAAATCGTCTTTGAAGCTGAAAACGTATCCTTTGCTTATGAAGGCAAAAAAATCGTTGATAACTTCAGCTTCAATATTATGCGTGGCGATCGAATCGCACTAATTGGTCCAAACGGCTGCGGTAAGAGTACGGTACTTAAGTTACTTTTAGGCCAGTTAGAAGCACAGTCAGGACGTCTGCATTGTGGCACTAAGCTTGAAGTTGCATACTTTGACCAGTACCGTGAGGTATTAGACCCAGAGAAATCTGTGATTGATAACCTGGCTGATGGTAAGCAAGAAGTCATGGTTGGCGGTCGTCAGCGCCATGCTCTGAGTTACCTGCAAGATTTCTTATTTGCACCAAAACGAGCAAGAACACCAGTTAAAGCGCTTTCCGGCGGTGAAAAAAACCGTCTATTATTAGCGCGTATCTTGCTGAAACCAAACAACTTACTTATTCTTGACGAACCAACCAACGATTTGGATATCGAAACGTTGGAACTTTTAGAAGAAATGCTTGCCAACTATCAGGGTACGTTACTGTTAGTAAGCCACGACCGTGAGTTTGTTGATAATACGGTGACAACAAGTTGGATCTTCGAAGGAAATGGAGTCATCGAAGAATTTGTTGGTGGTTATCACGATGCAAGACAGCAACGTGAGCAGGTACTGGCCGCTCGTCAGTCGGTTGAAAAAGCAGCGAGTAAAGAAAAAGTGGTTGAGGAAACTCCCAAAACACCTCAGCCTAAGAACAACTCGAAGAAATTATCATATAAGCTGCAAAGAGAACTAGAAGCTCTTCCAGCTAAACTAGAACAATTAGAGTCGGATATTGAGACGCTGCAAGAACAAGTGAATGATCCGGAATTTTTCGCTAAATCTGTAGAACAAACTCAACCGGTATTGGAACAGCTTGCTGCTCTTGAGCAGGAGTTGGAAATCGCATTCGAGAGATGGGAAGAACTCGAAGCAATGCAACAGGATAGTTAAGAATTCAATGAATTGTAGTCACAAATTCAAACTAACCGCCATCGCGATGATGGTAGGTTCATCAATGAGTGCAAACGCTGCATTGTATCAAGTTATCGAAGTTTCACCTGAGGTAAACGGTGACGTTGTCGATTTTGAATCGGCTTATGGTGTCGCGATTCAGCAGGGTGATGTTGAGGATGCCTCTACAGGCTCTCCATTTGCTCTAGGGTGTTTTGATTCAACAGCAAACTGTACAGATGATCAATTTAAGCTGGCCGTAGAGAGCCGTACAACGCCATTATCGGCAGGTCAGGCAGTCGACGGTATTAGCTACCGTGAAGAAGTACCATTTGGAATGGACTCTCGATTTTCTTACGTAGACGATCGTGATGATTTTGAAAGTTACTGTTATTACAACCTTGGCTACAACACCTGCGAGACATGGTCTGCGGTAAACATTGTGCCTTGGGAGAACGAACGCTACAAAGACTTTACCTCAAATGCTTTGGCATTTGTCGAAGGTGATAGCGCGGCGTACACAAATGAGTACAACAACGTTATCAATAGCTTAACATCAACCGGTGAAGCAGTTGGTAACCAAAGCGTAATCAGTGCAGAAGATTCATCTACGCTAGAAACGCGTAACACAGTGGTTGCTCCGGTTACTCCGAATATCGTTACCGAAGAAGATCAAGCGGCTGTTGTTGAAAGCCATGCGTGGAAAACAGATGGTACTTTCACATCGGGTAGTGTTTCGCGTACAGCAAGCAACAATAATGGTACTCACCATACCTCTAAAGCTGCTATCTGGGACCAGAACGGTAATGTTTCAGAGCTATCGTGGCCAAGTAATACGTCAAGCGACAACAATCGTCTGGCACAAGGTAGCATGCGTGATTTCATCGTTGATGATAAGACAGTCTATGGCGTTGGTTACAACACGTATTCTGACAACAACTACATGAACGCGACCGTGTTTGTGGGCACGCTTGCGTCTGAAACATCGATCGAAAACGTTACTTGGTCGAACAAAGTGGTAACTGGCGCACGTCAGAGAGAAGACGGTGATACCATTCACTCGAACTCACGTCTGACAGCCGTTAACTCAAACTTTGTTGGTATCGGTGAGGCAAAACGCAGTATCCCGACAGCGGGTGCATATCCTAATCGTTTGTTTATCGTACCTGATGTTCGTTCTGACTCTCTAAGCGCAGTGTACCCAACTTCTGGCATCTTCTTTAATGGTGCGGGCGGTAAAATGGGTGGCATTAACGCTTACAACGAAATTGTCGGTCAGATAGACGCTGACTCTACGCGTGAAGATGACGGTAAGCCACGTCGTAAGCGCGGATTCATTTACCCATATAGCGCAGACGGTGCAGCAAGCGAACGTGCTGAATCACTATTCGGTGGTAAGGCATGGCTTCTAGATTCACTGACTAACGGTGGTGACTACTCTGACGCGAACAACCAGTTCCGTATCATCGATGCAACAGACATTAACGATGCAGGTGTTATATCAGCCACTGCATTGAAGTGTTCTGGCGGCTATAACTCTGCAGCGCATAATGCCTCTTGTGATGTTAACGAAGAGGTCGTTGCGGTTAAACTAATGCCTATTCCTGATCAAACACAGGACGACATCGTTTCTCGAAACGTGGAAGAAGAAAGTGCGACACGCGAAGGTGCCGGACTTGGTTGGTTAGCTTTGACCATGCTTGGCTTGTTTGGGTTCCGTAGAAAATAGTTAAAAAATTTTAATACAAGCACAGACTCACAGATTTGAGTCTGTGCTTTTTTTATGCCTTGAGAAAATTCCAAAGTTGATCGATTCTTGTAGTTGGAGTCATAAAAACTCCATTAAAGTTTCACAAAAACAGAAGCAATTTTTCAAATGGATCTGTATGAGGAATTACCTATGAAGAGACAAAAGCGTGATCGCCTAGAACGAGCTCAATCTCAAGGCTATAAAGCTGGGTTGAATGGAAGGTCCCAAGAGGCTTGCCCATATCAACAAGTTGATGCTCGGTCGTATTGGTTAGGTGGTTGGCGTGATGCCAGAGATGAAAAAAACTCTGGTCTCTATAAATAATAACTCCCACATACAATAGAAGGATTTGAAAGGGCTCTTAAAAGAGCCTTTTCTGCATTCTACGCATGAGAAAATTGACAGGCATGGGTATCGCGGAATACAAAAAGTTTGAGATACAAAAAAGGCTCCAACCGGAGCCCTTTAAGAAATAGCAGAAAATCTTAGCTTAGAAGCTAGAAGTGTCCTGGAACAAACCAACTTTAAGATCTTTCGCTACGTAGATTTCTTTACCGTCTACTAATACACGGCCATCCGCCAGACCCATAACAAGCTTACGGTTTACGACGCGCTTCATGTGGATTTCGTAGGTTACTTTTTTCGCTGTTGGCAGGATCTGACCTGTGAATTTCACTTCACCTACACCCAGAGCACGGCCTTTACCTTCACCGCCAATCCAGCCTAGGTAGAAGCCAACAAGCTGCCACATAGCATCTAGGCCAAGACAACCTGGCATTACCGGGTCACCAGGGAAGTGGCAATCAAAAAACCAAAGATCTGGAGTAATATCCAATTCCGCTAGAATTAAGCCTTTACCAAAGTCACCTTCCGTTTCTGACATTTTGGTAATACGATCCATCATAAGCATGTTTGGCGCAGGTAGTTGTGGGCGACCTGGGCCGAATAGCTCACCTTGGCTCGAAGCTAGAAGATCATCACGATTATAAGAATCACGTTTGTTTTGCATTATCAATCACTCCAATTTTTGACAGATGCATCTTAGTGAACACGTGTACGCTAAACAACTCCGATCAGTACTAAACAAACCAGTTTTTGATACGCTGCACAAATCCTTCCGTGTGTTCATGTCTTTCAAAGTTTTCAATACGTTCAGCAATTTTTCCAATAATGCTGTCGTCTTCACCACGGAATGGTTTACCCATCAAGATAGGAATGGCTTCATCGACAGTCGATACTGACCAAATGTTGAACTCTCCATTCTGAATGCTTTCTATGACGCTTTTATGTAAGGCTAAGTGCTTAAGATTCGTCTCAGGTAGAATCACACCCTGACGCCCGGTAAAGCCTTGATGCTTACAAACCTGATAGAAGCCTTCGATTTTTTCATTCAGACCACCAACGGCTTGCACGCGACCAAATTGGTCCACGGCACCCGTGACGGCGATCTGTTGGTCCACCGCACATTCAGACAATGCACTTACTAAACAGCATAGTTCAGCAAGCGAGGCGCTATCGCCATCAACTTCACTATAAGACTGTTCAAACACAATAGAAGCGGCGTAGGGTAATGGTTCATCAAAATTTAGCGCAGAACTCAAAAACGCCTGCATGATCATCATACCTTTGGCGTGCAAGTTGCCGCCGAGTTCAGCTTTACGCTCAACGTCCGAGACATCACCGTCACCAAAGTGAATCACACAGGAAATACGTGCAGGCTCGCCATAAGACACAGGGTGGCCTGCCATATCAATAACCGTTAAGCCATTAATCTGACCAACTTGTTCACCGGTTGTTTCAATGATCACCTGACCATCAAGTATGTCGTACACGGCACGTTGCGGTAGGTAAGATTCACGGTAGTATTTGTCGTCAATCGCATTGTCTATCGCCTTGAAGTCAATCACTTCTGAATCACAGTGTTGGCTGGCAAGGGTTAAAAGCTGACAATGCCACATTACGCCAAGGGGAAGATAATGCTGGTCTTCCATTTCACGCATACCAGCGAGCATAAGTCTTCGATATGCGTCTTTATCCAAACTTGGCAGGTTGTACTCCGCACACACCCAATTCACATAACCCAGGTAGGAAGATAAATTGTCCTGAGATAAGTGGATGTCTTCTTCAACCTCGGTATACATACAAAGGCCTGATGAGAAATCCTCATCGACATATTCAAGTTCTGCTAACTGGCTTCTGTCACCCGTTACAATGAGCTTTACGTCATATGTGTTTGATGTAACGGCAGGCACAGCAACGCGCGTAGGGCTCATGTTCATTGCAGCAAATGGTTGCTTTTGAATGGCCGCTTTAATACTTGGCCAGTAGCCAGGGTTTGCCAGAATCAAATTGGCAGGAACCATGAGGTAACCGCCATGCGCTTGAGCAATGAGTCCCTGTTCTAACGTCACTTCGCCATTCTCAGCGATACTGTAACGATCAAACAAATGTTTCGCGTCGAGCGATTCGGTTGTCACCACTGGCGAAGAAGCACTTTGTTCGACCGCCTTACTGATAAATCCACGGTATATTGAATTATCAACGCAATTAATCAGTAGGATACGGGTAAGGCCACCAATGTTTGTGAAGCGAGAAATTGTGGCGGACATTCGAGGTTGTAGATCAACAAATGTCTTCTTTGGTAATGTCGAAGCGGAGTTCAATAATGCTTCGTATTCATCGAACGAAGGCGTAACGTCTTGCCAGTTAAGTTGGTTCATTAAAATTCATCATCATTTAATTTGGCGCCATTATAGCGAAACCGCCAATAACTCCCTAGTCCCAATTTCTACAATAACAATTCGGTACGGGTTAGCTTGCTCAAGACTTAGACAAATGAGTGATCAGCATCGATACTTCATAGAGATTTGTTTGCTGATCTTAAATAACTGGGTTACGCTGTCACTAGGTGAGAAATATGGGTCGGAAAGGATGAAATATCAGCAACTTGAAAATTTGGAATGTGGGTGGAAGTGGAACTATCTGATCAAGAAGTGGAAGGATGGAGAGGCGATAACGCGTCATATTGACTCCAGTGAAGCAGATGCCGCAGTCGCTGAGCTACGACGTCTTGAGCACGAACCTACACAAGTACTGGCATGGATAGATAACCACATGTCAGAAGAGCTTGAGAATAAGCTAAAGCAAGCAATTCGTGCAAAACGCAAACGCCATTTCAATGCTGAACAAGTTCATACTAAGAAGAAGTCCATCGATTTGGATTACCGGGTTTGGGAAAAGCTGTCCAGCCGAGCGAACGAACTAGGCTGTACACTATCTGATGCGATTGAGTATCTGCTTTCCGAAGCATCAAGAAGTGAAAAAGCAAGCCAGAAGGTAACGTCAATTAAAGAAGACTTAAGTAAGCTGCTATCCAGTTAAGGAGTATTAAATGTTATACGTAATATTGATTGCTGCTGTTGTTATCTTTTGGCTGATTGCTGTTGACCGACCAGTGCTTAAGGTGTCGTTTGACGATGGCCATATCACGAAAGTAAAAGGCCACATGCCGCCGTCTTTTAAACACAACTTAGAAGACATTAGCGAACATAGCCCGTTCACTGGAGAGATGAAAGTTTATAATCAGCGTACCGGTATGCGATTGGTCTTTTCTAAAGCGGTACCGAAGAAAACCCAACAACGAATTCGAAATGTTTTCCCTCATCAAGGCTTTAAAACAGCCAAAGGCAAAAAGCGCGCTTAGTCTACATATCAATTACTTCTTCACGTTAAATGGGACGCAAAATAGCGTCCCATTTTTGTATTTAAAACCTAGAAAACTAACATAACCACATATCTATCAATTGTTTATATGGGGTTCTGTATGCGCTACGTTGTCACGTTATTAGCCTTTGTACTTTTTAGCTCTCCGACGTTTGCGGATGATTCACAAACCAATCCGGTAGCGAAAAAGATTAAAAATAAGCTTCAGCGGAAAGTCACTAAGCAGTTCGATGAGTATCAGGGCTATTGCGATGTCATGATAGAAATGGTGCACAAGGGAAGTAAAGCATCCATTAAGCGAGTATCAGGGACTGGTGACCAGGTTGTGTGTCGATACGTGAAATCCAACTTAAAAATCGGTCAGCGTTTTAGATACAAGGTTCCTGAGAAGTATATCCGACTCCATATTACAACGAATTAAGAACACCGGATCATTTTACCTTGGCTCCAGAGCTTCGCGGCAACAATGCAAGCGAATGTAAAACCTTGCGACGTGCTTCGTAACCCTACAAATGACGGTTTACACAATGAGCTCTCTGCTCATAACATAGCGAAGTCGATTGGCCTCGACTGGCTTACACATTAGAGTCGTATTGATTACTCTAATATGAAGCCAACACTAAAGCCGAACCTTAGCGATGGGGTTCGGCTTTTAGTTTTGGGTCTGAATATCAAAAAGCACCAAATGAAATGCGTGCCTGTCTTGTCGAGTCTAAAACGGTTTATAAACGAGAAGTTTGTGACGAATACTAGCAAGCTGTATTATTCTTCCTGTTGATTAACGATAACGCTTTGGATCTTCTGGGGAAGTATGCAGTTAACCGAGTTTAAACAATCTCATTTTAAGCAGCTGGTGGAATGGATTAAGACCGATGAGTTGAATTACTTATGGGGCGGACCAGCATACACTTTTCCATTGACTCAAACACAAATCAAACGACACTGCGCTCAGGCTGAAGTGCATCCTTATCTTGTCACTATGAATAGCGACAATGTAGGGTTTATCGAACTGTACAAAGTAGCAGAAGATCATTATCGGATCTGTCGAGTTTTTATAAGCGAAGAGTTTCGTGGGCAAGGGCTCGCAAAGAAGATGATGACGCTAGTGATTGATAAAGCGCGAAATGACTTGTCTGCCGAAATACTGAGTTTAGCGGTCTTTGAACATAATACGGCGGCCAGGAAATGTTATGAATCTCTGGGTTTTAAGACGTTAACGGTTGAATCCGGTACCAGATACTTTAACGGCAAGTCGTGGAAGCTGTTACGCATGGAAAAGCAATTTTAGTGTCTTTCGGCTGCCATGCGCTCATCTCAAGCTTGGGCTTGTCCATAGAGTATTACCATTAGCCATTCACTATCTACCTTAAGAACCTGACCAATCACGGAGCGAGAAATGGAATTTGTTCCCGTAAACATCGAACAGCAATTAGATTTATGTATAGCCTTTCGTAGAGATGCTTATGCAGTCAGTTATGGCAGCCTTGATGGCTTTAATACTGAAGAGACGGCTGCATGGTTTGAGAGATTGGCGTCTTTGCCGGATGCTGGTTTTTATCATGCTATCAAAAACGATGAAACCATTGGTCAAATCGAGTTTAGGAAAGACTTGATTGACGATGACGGCTTAAAATATGGCTACATAAACCTTTTTTACTTAAAACCGGAGTTTCGTGGACAAGGTTTGGGTAGCGAGTTGCAAGACTTCATATTTTCACAATTAAAATCTGCCAAATGCCAGTATGTCCAGTTAAGGTATTTACCAGCCAATAGCCAAGGTGTTGCGTTCTATCGTAAACATGGCTGGAAAGACGTTGGTGAGATGGATACACGAGGGCAACTGGCTCAAAAACGCATACCTGAATAGGAGATAGTCATGATCGATTTTGAAAACTCATCGGTGTTTAAGCTAAAACCGATTGAAGAATCGAAGGTGAGAGAAGATTTCTACAAGTTTCTGATTGATGGCGAAGAAATCATTGCCGCTTTCAAAAGTATCCGCGATCAAGTGGTTTTCACCAACAAACGAATTATTGCTGCGAACGTTCAGGGGATTACTGGCTCAAAAGTGGACTATACATCGTTACCGTATAGCAAGGTAAACGCGTTCTCTGTTGAAACGTCCGGCACATTGGATCTGGATTGTGAGATCGAGCTTTACCTGAGCGAGGTTGGTAAGGTGCTGTTTGAGATTAAAGGATCTTTTGATCTGGTGACGTTCAATAAACACATCAGCCAATGTGTGATGGGCTAACAAGCTAGCTTTATAGATTCACTACGCACGGCATTTTGAAAGCGTTACACTCAATTTTATGGTAGCTGGTGGCGATCAAGATGCCTTGAAGCTAGGAAAAGTAGGGTACTTGAAGCTTCGCTAATGAATAAGCGAGTAGGGAGCCGCTACTTTGGTAAAGTTGATTAACCTCGACTGGCTTCAACATTCAAATACGAAGGCAAAACAAAGCCGAACCTTAGCGATGGGGTTCGGCTTTTTGCGTTCTTTGGTGTATCAATTACTGCGGAATCAATTGATATTCTATTGTTTGTTTATGCAAAAGGTATCAATATAGCCAACTCGATACTTATAGTTAACACAGGAGCTGTTGTGAACTCTACTAAATATCAAGTCTTTATTAGTTCAACATACAAAGACCTAGAAGATGAACGAGAGAGTATAATAAAGGCAATCCTTGAAATGTATCACATACCTATCGGTATGGAGATGTTCAGTGCAGAAGATGAAGAACAATGGGAAATCATACGTCGCACTATAGAGGTTAGTGATTATTACATTCTGGTTCTTGGCTTGAGGTATGGTTCAACGACCTCTGAAGGAATTAGCTTTACGCAGAAAGAATATGAGTACGCGTTAGAAAAGAAAATTCCAATCTTAGCTTTTGTCATGGATGATAACGCCCCTTTACCTAGGGATAAGAGGGATGATGACTTAACTGCAATCAATACTTTCAGAGATATGGTTCTTCGAAATTCAAAAATGGCTCAATTTTGGGAATCTAAAGACCAGCTTGTAAGAAATGTATCAATATCTCTAATGAAGCAGATTATGCAGAAGCCAGCTGTTGGATGGGTTCGAGGAGATAAACTTGGTACAGAAGAGGAACTATCTAAAGAGCTAACCAGCTTAAGCAAGGAAAATAGAGCTCTTAGGGAGCAAGTAGCAGAGCTACAATCAAAAATTTCGACTAAAACACCTAATATAGATGTTGAGCTATCTCCAGTTGGTTTTGAATTAGATACATGTAGGTTTAAGCCGTTAATCATGCCTGAGAGACTTAGCTTGGATAACGTACCTAAGCACCTAGAAACGTTTATAGACGATACCGCAATAGAAACGTTTAACTGCTCACTACCTACGGAGGAGCAGCTACAAAAATATAACGAAGAGAAGGAAAAGTACTTTAAAGTCGCTAACTTTTCGTCACCACTGGTTATTGATGTAACCAATCTAGGTACCTGCAAAGCAAACAACATCTATGTCGATATAACTTTTCCCCAAGATATTTTCGTCTATGAACACGATAAATCTCCAGAAGCACCTAAGGAGCCAATACCAGTCAGCCCACTAATTGAAGCCCAAAATAGCTATCAAGAAGCCCAAAGAATGTCCAAAATACCTCCAATGTGGAGGCGCGCACTTAGTCAGCCAATTGGAGTTCGTAATATGCCTGAATTAAATCTAAGTGGTTTCGCAAACAGCGTAAAAATAAGAAATGATTCATGGTGGACTAATTTAGAAGGTAATAGATTAACAATTAAAATTAACAGCTTACTACACACTAGAACAATTACCTTCAATGACGAGTATTCAATAGTGCCTTTAAAACATGGCAAACACGAGGTAAAGGTTCACGTCATATGTGAAGAATATGACCAAGAAATAGTTAGCACCTTAGCTCTTGAAGTTCGGTGACATAAGCTATTTCTTCTTTAATTTAGATGGTATCCAAGCGGCGGCTTTCATTCGACGGCCGCCACGAAACGGTAAGACGTTTTCTTTTGCGGGATAGACCTTGGGTTGTCCTATGTGTCCGTACATTTCCACGAACTGACGATGTTCGTTGCGCCAATACACAAAGCTTCCCAACTCTTTCTGGCCACAATCATGACGGTGTGGTGATTATGGCGCGTTTCTCTCCGGTTTTAAATCAAGACTAACGACGGCCATCGGGTAAACAACCCAACGCCACTTGGCTCTTCAGGAAAAAAGAGTAGGGAAGTCATACAATTAACTCCACAAATCGCCAATAAACATCCTAGCAAACTCAAGTGTTAGTGACCACGTAACTTAATGTTATCGAGATTCTCGCAAACTCCAGATAGATGTAGGATCTGCATATCGCGAGAATTCTCAGTCTGGTTTTTTCAGCTATATTTATCTTGAATATCACATTTAACAAGATGGGCTAGACAATGAAACTAGCATATTACGTAAGCGATATAGCTCAAGATAATAGCGACCACGAGGTCCATAATAGTGGTGACCATGAAGTCCATAACTCGGGTTGTCCTCATTTTGATAGAATCCAATCCAAGACTTATTTAGGCCTATTTGATAATTGCGCTGAAGCAGTCATTGAAGCAAAGAAAAAATACGACCAGTCAAATGGTTGTTATTGGTGTTGTAACGAATGCCACATGTCACACTAGTTAGGAACGGGAACTCAATGAGAACTCTAGAAAACCAGAGCGTAAGAAAGTAAATCTCAAAGACGGCTCAATTGGAAAGCTCAGGCGAATTAGTAGCAGAACTTCAAGAACGCCAACTTGAACTGATAAACCGAGCGAACTTTGGTTCAGAATCTTGTTAGCTCAGAATGTTGCAGGCAAGCAATAGAAAATCAATCCATCTGTTCGGTTACTTGAATGAACAAGATGAATAAGCAAGATGCCGAGCCAACGTGCATGGTGTCAAACGTAACGAAAGAGTTAGTGTAAGAACTTAATCGGCGTCTTAGATTTAAAGCTGATGACTGGTTTTTAAAAAATTGGACGTTGTGGTGAAGTTGAATTCATGGCCCAGACAAGAAAGCGGATAAAACCTGTTAAAGAAGAAAAAGCAAAATACGGTGTAATTAAGCTGACATCAGCACTGTTAATCTTTTAACCCTTTAGTGCGTATTATGTATATTATGTTAAATAAAGCATAACGCTACGCTAAATCTTTACTCGTTTAGCCTCCTATCCCTCTCTTATTTCAATTTCATCCAGGGGTTTGAGGCTTTCATTAAACATAATGGCTATTTACCATAAAATACTTAATATAGATCTTAATAATCTATCGATTGTTAAGATCTATATTAAGGCTAATCATTTTCTACAAACACTTGAATGGCTTCATAGATGTCTTGTCTACGGACTGGTTTGGAAATGAAGCTGTCCATACCGGCTTCTAAGCATTTGTCACGGTCACTTTCTAAAGCGTGTGCTGTTAATGCGATGATTGGAATCGTGATGCCTTTTTCTCGGATCAAGCGCGTTGCGGTAATACCGTCCATGACTGGCATCGATACATCCATAAGTATAATGTCGATTGAGTCGCTGTTATCTTCCAGAAATGCCAGTGCTTCTTCGCCATGGCTTGAGATGTGAACGTTATGTCCTAACTTGTTGAGAATTAATTTAATCACGAGCTGGTTTGAATGTGTATCTTCAACCACAAGTAAATTTAATGCTTTGACTGGGCTGTTTGCTTCGATTTTTACAGGACGATTCTGATGAAGCCTAGTCAATACCGGAATCTTTATTGTGAATGACGAGCCCACGTGTTCTTTACTATCAACTATGATGGTTCCGCGCATCATCTCTACTAAATGTTTGGTGATGGCCAGGCCTAAACCTGTTCCTCCGAAACGTCTGGTTATCGATCTGTCACCTTGATGAAAAGCCGTGAATAAACGAGCTTGTTTGGCTTTTGATATACCAATGCCCGTGTCAGAGACAGAAATTATTAGCTCGTCTTTCTGTTCCAAAACCGAAACGCTCACTGTACCGCTGTCTGTGAATTTAATCGCGTTACCGATAAGATTAAATAAGACCTGAGATAACCTGGTCGAATCAATCCAATACTGTTTGTCTGGCGGTATGCGGCAATCAAGGTTGAAGTTGAGGTTTTTACTGATAGCTATTTGTTTTTGCTGGGAAATAACAAACGTCACAGCGTCACGTAAATTAGTCCACTGTTCATGCAACTGAAAGCTACCCGACTCGATTTTCGAGAGATCCAGGATGTCACTTATGATTGCGAGAAGCAGTTCCGCAGAGCTCTCCATTTGACACAGCGCTTCAAACTGCTCGTTGGATAATGTTGATTGCCTTAGTATATCGAGCATACCCAGAACGGAATTAAGCGGCGTTCGGATTTCATGGCTCATCATGGCCAGAAACTCGGACTTAGATTGGTTTGCGAGTTCAGCTTCTTCGCGTGCTTTAGCTAGCTGTGTTGTACGTACATCAACGATACGTTGTAACTTCTCTTTGGTCTCGATGTCTATTACCGCTCGCTCTATTAGAGGGCGAAAGCGTCGAAGCGTTTCTTTGTTTTCAATACTGAAGTGCCCTTTTTGTGCTCCAATTAATAGGATTATATTTTGAGTCACTTCAGAGCGAATGCCAGTCAGAATGACAGAGTTCACGTGGTTCTTGACGAATATGTTTAAGTTAGAGAACTCGCCCAACCTTAATGGTTCGAACAGTAATACACATTCACCATTTAGCGCTCGTTCCATGGTGTTACCGTGTAACCAATTAACCGTGTCGAATACGCTGTTCGTTGATATTAACGTTTTGTAAGATTGCCTGTTATCGTCACGAGTAATAACGATAAAGTCTTCAAAGTTTATGTATTTTTTTAAGACCGTATTTAAGCCAGAAAAGATTTCATTGCGGGTTTTGGCTTCGCTCATGGCTGATATGGCCGAAAGAATGGCTTTGTTCTCATCAGCAAGCAATTTTTCTCTATGCTTGGCTTGTTGTAACTCAACTAAGGCTTCCTGCAAAGCTTCTTGCTGGTAGGTCTCTAAATATTTATCTTTCATAAGGCTTATGGAATATCGCTGATGAGATCATTAGGTTCCCATGTCCATTTTCGCCACCAATGAATCTTCCTTGTTCGCCAAAGGTAAATGGGCATATAAATGGCAGGTGTTCCAGTTCTTGGTTGATTTGTTCACAAACGCTGTTCATGTCTTGCTTCAAGTGCAACATGGGCCCTGCGCAAAAGATGTTGATGACGCCGATTTTACGAGACTCTTCTAATTTTTGGTTGAAGGCGATATTCACAACTTTTGCCGCTCTGGCAAGCAGGTGCTCCCGACTCCCTTTCATTAAAGTGATCTCTTCTCCTTCGTCAATATCGGTAAAGAGTTCGATGCCTCCATCGGCGGTTTCCCTTATTGGGTGAGATAGTTTGTAGTAAGGCCGGTCGTACAAATGACCTGCGACTCTTCCGATTGGGTATGCGCTGGAGTTGGTGAATAGCAGGTTGTCCTTACCTGTTTGATTTTGCTGGTGATTGGTCCATTGTCTATAGCGCTCTAGTGCAGGCTCACCGTCAATTTCTAGCAGACAACGTCCTTCGGTTTTAGTGGCAATACCTTTGATATTGGTTGAGGTGTGTCCAGCACTAAAAGCGATATCAACATGTTGTGAGGAATAGAATAGAGTGAGGCTCACGCCTGATTGTTGTTGGCCTTGCGCGGTAATAATGGACCAGTTTCCTTTAATATTATTGTCGGCTGCCGAACCACCAATAATCGGTACTAATGTGCCAAACCTTTGATCGATAGATTCGATGATTGATTCTTCTCTGCCAGGCGTCGCGTGGAGAAGGATTAAGTCAGGTATTTCCCCTACTCGATCGGCATCTTCAAGTGCCATATCCAAAGCGTGCATGACGCCTTCGTTTTGAGTGCAGTGAGAAATGCCAGTCCCGTATGCATGTGGGCCGTGATCGTAAATAGCCAATGCCGCGATAACTGGCCCGGAATGAAAACCTTGGTCTGTCATTACGGCTTGGCAAGAACTGGCTCCATGAAAAGGCGTATCAGGAAAATTCTTGAGTAGAGCTGTACGTATTAGCTCAGAGTCATACTCTTCTGTGTAATAACAGATGACGTATGCTGGGTTCTTTTGAGTTAACTCAGAACGCAGCTTTTTAACGGCTGAATGTTCATCTGTGATATGAGTAAAAACTGATTGGCACTGCATACGCTTTTAATATTGTTCATGACTCTGTTGTTATACCACTCCTACCGATTTTCACTAAGTAAGAAGGTTTAATTTTCTTAAACAAATTCCAATTATCGCGGCTGATCTCCAATTTATAAATGCACTAAGACAATATTTTGATTTACGCTGAGCTTAATAACTTTGCTTGGTGAAATAGACTTCCATTCAATATTTTGATTAATGTCCTTTACATTAATAAATTCACCTGATTGATCTAGATCAATTTTCAGAGTGCTACTTTCTAGCGTTTCGATTGAAATTCCCTTTGAGTCACGATTAATTGTGATTCTTTCCCCCGATATTGTTAATTCACATCGCTCTTTTTGTGAGCAGTCGATGCTTTTGGGTGTCTCGTGCGTAAAGGTTCGCCATAAAAATGCGCCAATTAAAACACTGAGCATGATTAAGATTTGTGCGAGTCTCGCCTTTGTTAACTTTTGTGCCGGCATAAATACCAATATCCTTGTTACAAACTTCAAACTTTTTAAATAAAAAATGTGTTCCCGAGCTTCATTAAGGTTACTACCCTGTCATTGAATTGTTAATTCAAGTATAGTGTCGAGCTGAAAATGCCACTTTTTATTAAAGTCAGCAATGGAAATAAAGTGATGATAACACTTGAATTCTAGAGTTTACTTGGGTGGTGTTACGACGCAAGTCGTGTTGGAAGTAAAAGTGTAGTTAATTAGAAATTGGAAGCATGCATAATGAGCCAAGTAAAGCAGCTTGAACAAAACTACAACTATACAGTCGTTCGCCAATTTACCCTTGTGACCATTTTATGGGGCATAGTTGGTATGGCTGTTGGTGTTTTGATTGCCGCTCAATTAGTTTGGCCACAGCTAAACTTTGATACGCCGTGGTTGACGTACAGTCGTTTACGTCCGCTGCATACTAATGCGGTAATTTTTGCGTTTGGTACCAGTGCTCTGTTCGCAACATCTTATTATGTTGTTCAGCGTACTTGTCAAACACGTCTTTTTGGTGGCCCACTCGTTGCCTTCACCTTTTGGGGTTGGCAATTAATCATCTTAGCCGCAGCAATTACTCTACCACAGGGGATGACCACCTCTAAAGAGTACGCTGAGCTAGAATGGCCTATTGATATCGCAATCGCGATTGTATGGGTTTCGTACGCAGTGGTGTTCTTCGGAACATTGGTAAAACGTAAGACCTCCCACATTTATGTGGCGAACTGGTTCTTCGGCGCGTTTATCATCACCGTAGCAGTACTTCACATCGTGAACAGCATGGCAGTTCCTGTTTCCTTGACTAAATCGTACTCGATTTATTCTGGAGCAGTGGATGCGATGGTTCAATGGTGGTATGGACACAATGCGGTAGGTTTCCTACTGACCGCTGGTTTCCTAGGTATGATGTACTACTTCGTCCCTAAACAAGCTGAACGTCCTGTTTATTCTTACCGTTTATCTATCGTTCACTTCTGGGCATTGATCTCTCTATACATTTGGGCTGGTCCTCACCACCTTCACTATACTGCTCTACCTGACTGGACTCAGTCTTTGGGTATGGTGATGTCATTGGTTCTATTTGCTCCATCTTGGGGTGGTATGATCAACGGTATCATGACGCTGTCTGGTGCTTGGCATAAACTTCGTTATGACCCTATCCTACGTTTCCTAATTGTGTCGTTGTCTTTCTACGGTATGTCTACCTTCGAAGGCCCAATGATGGCAATCAAGACAGTAAACGCACTTTCTCACTACACCGACTGGACCATTGGTCACGTTCACTCTGGTGCTTTGGGTTGGGTTGCTATGGTGTCTATCGGTTCGGTTTACCACTTGGTACCTCGCCTGTTCGGCCAAGAGCGTATGTACTCAGTTGGTTTGGTTAACGTGCATTTCTGGTTAGCAACAATCGGTACGGTTCTATACATCGTAGCGATGTGGATCTCTGGTGTTATGCAAGGCCTAATGTGGCGCGCAGTTAACTCTGACGGTACTCTGACTTACAGCTTTGTTGAGTCGGTACAAGCGTCATACCCATTCTATTTTGTACGTTTCCTAGGTGGTTTAATCTTCCTATCAGGTATGATTCTAATGGCATACAACACGTACAAAACAGTGACTGCACCTAAAGAGAGCCTTAAGGCTATCCCACATCCGGCATAAGGAGATTTAAAGAATGAGTAATAATTCTAATAATCGCCATGAATTCCTAGAACGTAATGTCGGTTTGTTGGCTATTTTTATTGTTTTTGCTATCAGTTGGGGCGCGCTTGTTGAAATCACGCCTCTGATTTTCCAAAAACAAACTACTGAGCCTGTAGAAAACCTACGCGCTTACACACCTCTTGAATTGGAAGGTCGTGATCTATACATCCGTGAAGGCTGTAGCGTTTGTCACAGTCAGATGGTTCGTCCTTTCCGTTCAGAAACTGAGCGTTACGGTCACTACTCTGTCGCTGGTGAAAGCGTTTGGGAACACCCTTTCCTTTGGGGTTCTAAGCGTACTGGTCCAGATCTAGCTCGTGTAGGTGGTCGTTATTCTGACGAGTGGCACCGTGTTCACCTAATTGATCCACGTGAACTTGTTCCAGAATCAAACATGCCTGGTTTCCCATGGTTAGCTGAAAACGTCTTAGACGGCAGTTTGACACAGAAGAAACTTGAGTTGTTCCGTGATCAGTTCGGTGTTCCATATACAGATGAACAGATCGCGAATGCGACTAAAGAAGTAGAAGGTAAAACAGAGATGGATGCAATCATCGCTTACCTTCAGTCTCTTGGTCATGCAATGAAGTAAGGGGGACGTATGGATTTCGGTACGATTCATAGTGTTTATACCGTTGTGCTCTTCGCCAGTTTTATCGGCATTGTATGGTGGGCATTTAGCAAGAAACGTAAATCGCGTTTCGAAGAAGATGCTTACCTGGTCTTTGCTGACGAAGAACAAGCGACCCCACATAACCAAGGAGTGAAGAAGTAATGACTACATTCTGGAGTCTCTGGATTATCGTGATTACTATCGGTACGCTAGTAGGCTGTGCAATCCTCCTGACTTGGTGCGCCAAAGATAAAATGGGCGTCGAGGAAGGGGCTGACATGGGCCACGAGTACGATGGTATTCGCGAGCTAAACAACCCGCTGCCTAAGTGGTGGACTTACCTTTTTGTGAGTACTTTCGTGTTTTCTGCGGTGTATCTTGCTCTGTTCCCAGGTTTAGGAAGCTTTAAAGGCTTTTTGAACTGGGAGAGCTCGGCTCAAGAAGTACGTTCACTTGAGGAATCAAAACAAGCCATCGCTGCGGCACAAGAGAACAAACAACTTAACCAATACGCTAAAGAGCTTGATGATGCGGATGCTTACTTTGGTGAAGCTTTCCGTAAGCTAGCACACAACGAAAACGGCTTACGCCCTGTTCCGGAAATTGCTAACGATCCTGAAGCACTTAAAGTTGGTCAACGTTTGTTCTTGCAAAACTGTTCACAATGTCACGGCTCAGATGCACGTGGTCAGCAAGGTTTCCCTAACCTGACTGATAACGCATGGCTGTATGGCGGTGAACCGCAAGCAATCGTAACAACCATCATGCATGGTCGTGTTGGCCAAATGCCAGCATGGAAAGATGCGCTTGGTGAAGAAGGCGTTCAAGAAGTGGTTAGCTACGCGCTTAGCCTTTCTGGTCGTAAAGTGAACGCTCGTGAAGCAGCAGCAGGTAAAGCACGCTTTGTTGTATGTGCGGCGTGTCACGGTACAGATGGTAAAGGTAACCCAGCAGTGGGTGCGCCTGACCTGACTGACCAAGACTGGTTGTTTGGTGATTCACGTGCAGCAGTTACTGAAACTGTTATGAATGGCCGTTCTGGTGTTATGCCTGCCTGGAAAGATATTCTAGGTGAAGACAAGATCCAGTTGGTTGCATCATATGTCTGGAGCTTAAGCAACTCCGAGAGTAAATAACCAAGATATTCAGTAACATTGCAATAACAGCCCCTTTCATAGGGGCTGTCTTTCCTTTAAATTTAAAGCCTCCTATTTTTCATTTAGCTGTTGAGAACTTTTTTATGGTAAAGCCTTGGTATAAACAATTTTGGCCGTGGTTCCTGATTATCCTTCCTCTTATTGTTATTGGCTGGACAATCGTGACAGTGGTTATCTTCTCAAATAACTCTGTTTCTTTAGTTGCCGAGGATTACTATAAAAAAGGTAAAGGGATTAACATCGACATCAGTAAAATGAATGTCGCTCGTGACCTGAATCTTAACGCGCATATTTCGTCTAATAGCAACACGGTTGTTATTCACTTTGATAAAGGCGAGTTGGCGCACTACCCAGCTTTAACCGCCACGTTTACTCATCGCACACTTCCTGATCGCGACTTTTCGAAGTTAATTACTGCGGACGCTTCTGGTAATTACCGATTAACGCCAGACGAAGATATCCTTGGCCCTTGGTTCATTGAGCTACAACCACACGACAAGCGATGGATGATTCAAGGTAAAGTTGAGTTTCCTGCCGCTGACACTGTTTTGATGAAGTAATCCTATGTGTAAATCCTGTTATCACTGTGGTGAAGATGTACCAGCCAACACGGATTTTAAGGTAGAAATACTTGGTGAAGCCCGTGATATGTGCTGCCCTGGTTGTCAGACAGTGGCACAAACGATCATTGATAGTGGTCTCGTCTCCTATTACCAGTACCGTACAGCGCCAGCTGAAAAAGCAGATCTCGTACCAGAGCAACTTCAAGCGCTGATTCACTACGATAATGAAGATGTCCAGTCAGAGTTTGTACGTCATCACGACAATGTTTCTGAAGTGACACTCTCCCTAGATGGCGTCTCTTGCGCAGCTTGTGCATGGTTGATCGAAAAACAAGTCTCCAACACCAAAGGTTTGGTTTCTATTCGCGTTAATACGACGACAAACCGCGCTTTACTTGCTTGGGATAAAACCCAGGTTCGTTTGAGCGAGTTGCTTGCCGCGATTCATAAGTTGGGCTACAAGGCCGCACCATTTGAAGCGGACGTCCAAGAAGCGTCTTATCATCAAATGATGAAGCAATACCTATACCGCTTAGGCATTGCAGGCCTCGCTACCATGCAGGTTATGATGCTTGCAGTGGCATTGTATCTGGAAGTTTTTGGTGACCTGGAACCAGAGTTTAAAAACTACTTTCGCTGGGTCAGCCTGATATTCGCCACGCCTGTGCTTCTCTACTCTGCACTTCCTTTCTATCTAAATGCCTGGCGAAGCATCAAAGGGCGCACCTTGGGTATGGATGTGCCCGTCTCGATCGCCCTCATTTTTGCCTATGTCGCCAGCCTGGTCGCCACGTTTACCGAGCAAGGAGAAGTCTTTTTCGAATCGATTTCGATGTTTACTTTCTTCCTTCTTGTCGGGCGTTTTCTGGAGATGCGTGCTCGTCGTAAAGCAGCAGCGGCAAGTGGTAACCTACTTAAGTTGATTCCGGCGATTGCGACGACCTTAGATGGCGAGCAAATCCCAGTAAAGACACTGAAAATTGGTGATCGCATTCGCGTTCTGCCAGGTGAGCACATTCCTGCGGATGGTAAAGTTATTTCTGGCCGCATTCATATCGATGAATCCATGCTAACCGGTGAGTCAGTTCATGTGGTTAAGAAAGAAGGTGATGCTGTTTTTGCGGGAACACTTAACGGCGATGAATCGTTTGAACTTGAAGTGACGAGCTCTAAAGCGGACTCCGTCATTTCAAACATTGTACGCCTGCAAGATGAAGCTCAGCATTCAAAACCAAAAATCGCAGAAATCGCAGATGTGGTAGCGCGTTACTTTGTTGGCGCGATACTGATTATTTCGGCAGGGACTTGGTTGTATTGGCACCAAACTAAACCTGATGATGCGTTCTGGATCATGCTGTCAGTGTTGGTAGCGACCTGCCCTTGTGCACTGTCTTTGGCAACACCAACAGCGTTGACTTGTGCGACGTCAAGAATGGGTAACTTCGGTATTTTACTGCGTAAGGGACACGTTTTTGAAACATTGTGCAAAGTGAATCACCTTGTCGTCGATAAAACTGGAACCCTGACAAAAGGTGATATCGAAATCAGCCGTACGAGTGTTTTTGGTGAGATTTCCGAGTCTGAAAGTCTCGCACTAGCTGCCGCACTGGAAGCTCATGCTAACCACCCTATTGCCCGTTCATTTGCGCAGTACGCGAACGAAGATGTGGTTGTGTCAGAGGTGAAAAACGTTATTGGCTCTGGTATCGAAGGCTTATGGAACGGTAAAGACGTAAAAATCGGCAGCGCCGCGTTTGTTGTCAATGAAGGCTGTGATGAAAGTAACGCAGTGTATTTGTCGGTCAATGGAGAACATGCCGCGACGTTTTATTATCGTGATCCAATTCGTGAAGAAAGTCAGGCATTTATCCAGCGTTTTGCCGAAGCAGGTATCAAGACCACATTACTTACTGGCGATTCAATACAAAATGCTCAGCCTGTTGCGGATGAAATCGGTATCGACCATGTGATCGCATCTGCAAAACCAGAAGACAAACTCGCGTATCTTAAGAGCCTGGATAGTGATGACATTACTATGATGGTTGGTGATGGTATCAACGATGCGCCGACACTGGCTGGCGCTCACCTGTCGGTAGCGATGGGCGGTGGTACAGACGTAGCAAAAGCATCCGCTGATATGACACTACTGGGTGATAATCTGGAGAAATTATTAGAAGCTCGTTTGCTTGCGCTTCGTACAAGAAAAATCATCCGAGAAAACTTGGCTTGGTCTTTGGGCTACAACCTGTTAATTTTGCCGCTGGCGGTTGCGGGATTAGTTGCACCGTACATTGCTGTTGTCGGGATGTCCGCAAGTTCAATTATCGTGGTATCCAACTCGTTGCGACTTCTAAAAGAGAAATAAATAGAGAAAGCTAACATGGAAAGCATATATATCTTAATTCCCATTGCCATTGTTCTGGTATGCGTTGCTGTCGCTATTTTTCTTTGGGCCGTCCGCAGTGATCAGTTTGAAGATCTTGAGCGTCAAGGTCACAACATTCTTCTTGATGAAGAAGACAAATCAGACAATAAGAAATCGTAACTTTCTCTATGAATCCTGATTTTATTGGAGCATTAATGATCGGACTCGTTGGGTCCGGTCACTGTATGGGCATGTGTGGTGGCATTGCATCTCTCCTCTCACTGGGCTCGTCACAAGACAAAAGTTCCCCTCTCATTCCACTGTTCTACAACATGGGGCGACTATCTAGCTACGCCTTGTTTGGCGCACTTATTGGTGGCGCTATTTCTGGATTGAGTGAATTAAGCGGGTTAGCGCATTCTCTCGCGTGGCTTCGTTTGGTCGCAGCAATATTTATGATTTTAGTCGCTCTTTATGTGGCTAAATGGTGGCAAGGTCTACTAGTTGTAGAAAAACTCGGTCAGAGCCTTTGGAAGTTTATATCGCCTGCAGGAAAGAGTCTGCTTCCGTTAAAAAGCGCAATTCATGCACTGCCATTCGGTTTTGTTTGGGGATGGCTACCATGTGGCTTGGTTTATTCGGCATTGACGTGGTCTGCTGTTTCCGGAAGTGCAGTAAACGGTGGTTTGATCATGCTTGCCTTTGGCGTGGGGACCCTTCCTTCGATGCTTGCTGTGAGTTACGGGGCAAGCTACTTTCAGAAACTACAAAAATCATTAATATTTAGAAACATCTCTGCATTAATTCTTATTAGTTATGGAACGTATACTGCGGCGGGTGCCATGCAAATGCTTGGTTTCATATAACTTGAAAGTCTATACCCACAATATTTTTGCTATCCTTTAGGATTAAGCAGTGCTAAAATATTGATGTATATCAAATAGTGAAAGGTTGTTATGATTTCTGAAAAACCTGCAACAAAGCGTGTCCAATCAGGTGGTTGTGCAATTCACTGCCAAGATTGTAGCATCAGTCAGTTGTGTATCCCATTCACTCTGAATGAATCTGAACTTGATCAGCTTGACCAAATCATTGAGCGTAAAAAGCCGATTCAAAAAGGCCAAGAGCTATTCAAAGCGGGCGATGAGCTTAAGTCTTTGTACGCTATCCGTTCTGGCACAATCAAGAGCTATACAATCACTGAACAAGGCGACGAGCAAATCACGGCGTTTCACTTAGCTGGTGACCTCGTGGGCTTTGACGCGATTACTGGTGACTGCCACCCAAGTTTTGCCCAAGCGTTAGAAACGTCTATGGTTTGTGAAATTCCATACGAAATTCTAGATGACTTGTCAGGTAAGATGCCTAAACTACGTCAGCAAATTATGCGTTTGATGAGTAACGAAATCAAAGGCGATCAGGAGATGATCCTGCTGCTTTCTAAGAAGAACGCTGAAGAGCGTCTGGCTGCATTCCTGTACAACCTATCAACACGCTTTTCTCAACGTGGCTTTAGTCCCCGAGAGTTCCGCCTAACGATGACTCGTGGTGATATTGGTAACTACCTTGGTCTGACCGTTGAAACGATCAGCCGTCTACTTGGTCGTTTCCAAAAATCTGAGATCTTAAGTGTAAAAGGTAAATATATCACTATCTTAGATCACGATGCGCTAATGGAACTTGCAGGCGTCACAACAGAGTAACCTCTCCTATTACTTGATGTGGCTTTTAGCTGAGCCACATCATGTTTCTCGCAAAATCCCTTCAAAAGTCCTCAAAATCTTCTTCAAACTGAGCTACATTAAAAATATACAGTGAGTACTCCAATATACTGATTTACTTTATATTCAGTAATTGGTCTTGCAATAAAAGTGGGCTTAGATATGAGTATATACAGTAAGATTCTAGTTGTTGCTAACATCAATAGTGATGATCAGCCGGCACTCGCAAGAGCAGTTCAATTAGCTCAAAAAAGCGTATCAAGAAGCCGAATTACTTTCTTTTTATCCATCTATGATTTTTCGTATGACATGACTTCAATGTTATCGGTGGATGAACGAGATGCGATGCGCCGTGGCGTTATCCATCAGCGTGAGCAGTGGATGCGTAAAATTGCTCAGCCATATTTAGACGACAGCTTTGACTTTGACGTGTGTGTGGTTTGGCACAATCGCCCTTACGAAGCCATCATAGGTGAAGTGTTTGCAGGCAGTCACGATCTGTTGATCAAGGGCACTCGAAAACATGATGTCTTAGAGTCTGTGATTTTCACACCTACAGACTGGCATTTGCTGCGTAAGTGCCCTATCCCGGTACTGCTTATCAAAAATGCGGACTGGCCGGAGCACGCTAACATTCTGGCTTCTGTTCACATTGGCTCTGAAAACGAAACGCACATTGACTTAAATGACTCGATGGTTGAACGTTTGAAAGAGATGTCCGGCCGTTTGAATGCCGAACCGTTCCTTGTTAACGCGTATCCGGTTACGCCTGCGAATATCACCATCGAGCTACCAGAATTTGATCCAACAACGTACACAGATGCCGTTCGTGGCCATCACCTAACCGCGATGAAAGCCCTGCGCCAAAAACATGGGCTGAATGAAGAGCAAACCATCGTGGAGCAAGGATTGCCTGAAGATGTTATCCCTGCAGCTGCAGAGCGTTTAAATGCGGCGATGGTTATTTTGGGTACGACTGGCCGTACAGGGCTTTCAGCCGTCTTTATTGGTAATACGGCTGAGCATGTGATTGATAAGATCAACTGTGATGTTCTCGCATTGAAACCAAAAGGTTACATCAGCCCACTGGATCCAAACGAGGCGACTTAATCTAGCCATTCAATAGCTATCAAAAATCCCCGCAAGTGAAGTGACCCCATAAAGTTGGACATTTCTGTTAAGCGGCTTGCAAGGCCTGATTTCGATACTCTATCGGAGTCAGGCCTTTTAATTTCACTTTAATTCGTTTGGTATTGTAATACTCGATGTATTCGTCAATATGAGCGATCAGGTCATCAGCATCTTCAAAGTGCTGGTTATGGTACATTTCTGTTTTCAGTAAGGCAAAGAAGTTCTCCGCAACTGCATTGTCTAGACAGTTTCCTTTCCGCGACATGCTCTGTGTTAAGCAACTTTCAGATAGCTTTTTCTGATATTTCTTATGCCTATATTGCCACCCTTGATCGCTATGAACGATTGGCTTAGCGCCTTCGCCTAAAGTCGCAACCGCGTCTGTCAACATTTCAGTGACCAGAGGTAGACGCCCATTTTTTGCGACCTTATAAGCCACAACTTCCTGTGTGAACAGATCAACGATTGGTGATAGATAGACTTTCTGCTGTTTAACTTTAAACTCAGTGACATCAGTTACCCACTTCTCATCTGGCTTCGTCGCTTTAAAGTCTCGTTCAAGAACATTGGGGGCCACAGTTCCCACTTCTCCTTTGTAAGAGCGGTACCGTTTGGGTCTGACGGTAGACTTCAAGCCTAGTTGACCCATGAGCCGTTGAACCGTTTTGTGGTTAAGCATAACGCCCTGTCTTCGTAGCTCTAAGTGAATACGACGATACCCATATCTGCCTTTATGCTCATGGTAAATTTGCTCTATTAGACTCTTTTCATCTTGATACTGTTCGGCGTCGTTATTTGGCTTCGCATGATAATAGAAAATACTTCTCGCTAACTTTAAGGCATGCAAAAGGTGTTTTAGTGGATAACAGCTTTTAAGAGCTAGAGCTACGTTCGCTTTTTCTTTGTTCGGCGAGGCTTTTCCTGCTCCAGCTCTTCTAACTTTTTAGAACGGCATTCTCGGCGCGTAAGTAGGCTAACTCCTCTTTTAGCTCCTCCAGCGTTTTTTCATCATCACTTTTTTGCTGGATAAAAGGGTGCTTACTCATTGGTGATCGTCCTCTACTACGTTCAAGCCCCTGAATGCCATATTGTTTGTACTGTTTAAGCCAAACGGAGAGTGTTCCAGAGGAGGAGAAATTTAATACCGCACTAGTGTGGTTGATAGACCAGCCATTCGTCCACATTTTTTTTAACGCTTGGAGCTTGGTTTGAGCATTTTTAGCGAAATCATGAGGCTTAAATGAATCAGAACCATGAATCTCAAACACTTTTCCCCAGTAACGTATTATGCGTGGTGCAATGGAGTAAGTTTGAGAAAGTTCGTAAGATGAACACTCACCCAGTAAATATTGTTTGGCGACCGCACACTTAAATGCTCGGCTATATTTGGACATAAAGAGACCCCCAATAATTGGTGTCCAACTATTGGGGGTCAGTTCAATTTAGGGGGATTTTTATTCATCGGTTACAAAACTAAAAAAGGAAGGCACTGCGGCCTTCCTTTTCTTAATTTATTTCAATCAGATGTTTGTCACATCAATGAACATAGATTCATCAATGTTCGTTGAAGAGACGACCGCTTCATTGAACTCGTACTCTTCACGGTTACCTTCGCGATCGAGTGGAAGGTTAACAAAGTCAAACAACTCTTTATCAGCCAATTGGCTTGGGCTTACGTTCTGAATTGATTTGAAAATCGCTTCGACGCGTCCAGGAGTCTTCTTATCCCATTCAATCAACATTGCTTTGATCGATTGGCGTTGCAAGTTCTCTTGAGAACCACACAAGTTACAAGGAATGATTGGGAAATCTTTGTGCTCTGCGTATTTGATTAAATCTTTTTCACGGCAGTACGTCAGTGGACGGATAACCACATTTCGACCATCATCCGAACGCAGCTTTGGAGGCATCGCCTTTAGACGCGAACCATGAAACATGTTTAGGAACATGGTTTCAACGATGTCATCCATGTGGTGACCTAAAGCAAGCTTAGTCGCACCAATCTTCTCAGCAAACGAATAAAGTGTACCGCGACGCAGACGTGAACACAGGCCACACGTCGTCTTACCTTCTGGCACTTTTTCTTTTACAACCGAGTAAGTATCCTTGTCTACGATGTAGTAAGGGATATCAAGCGTTTCGAAATACTCTGGAAGAATATGTTCTGGGAAGCCTGGCTGTTTCTGATCGAGGTTTACTGCAACTACTTCAAACTTAATTGGAGCAGCTTTTTGAAGATTCAGCAGGATATCCAGCATCGCAAATGAATCTTTACCACCACTTATACATGCCATGACAACATCACCTTCTTCAATCATGTTGTATTCGGTAATGGCATTTCCAACATTTCTTCTCAGGCGTTTCTGAAGCTTGTTGAATTCAAGGGTTTCTTTTCTTGTATCTTTCTGGTTCATTGCGAGCTCTCACATCGCCGATAAAATCGACGGTAGGACTTCCTAAGGTGGTTTTCTATGGGGCGTGGATTATACGGTCTTTTTACTTAGGATTAAATATTTGTCTTAATTGAGAACGGATAAATCCATTGTTTTGTTTACCCTAAAACAAAAAAAGCCGCTGTAGCGGCTCTTCAATAAGATGGATGCGGCTTATTTTGCCTTCGGTAGATAAGGCAGAACTCGCATGGTTGGCTCTGGCAGCGTCATCGTCCCACCCTCACCAATCTCGCTCAAAGCAACTTGTACTTTGCCATTTACAATTGGCTTTTCTGTTCCATTAGAAAATGAAATCGTGCTATCCAGGCCATTGCTGAATTCCATCGTCACGCCTTGCACATCAGGAGTAAACCAGCCAGCAAACATGCCGCCTAAGTCTTCTAACATGCTTTGCATCTGAGGCATTAATGGCGCTAACTGTTCATAGGATACGTTACCCTGTAATGGCTCTTTCGTCATAACAACCAATGAGTAATCGCAGCGAGTGTCTATAGGAGTCTGAACGAAGACTAAAGGATTCGCCGATTTAAGGTTTTTATCGATTGGAAGCGGAAGTTCTTTGGAGGCTGGAATAACAAATTCTTCGTAGTGTTCTTCTTTTTCCATCCAGGCTTTTTCAATGTTACACAGCTGCTTAGTATCTGCGTTAACGAAAAATACGCCGACTTTTACATCGTCGTGGCCTTCCTTGTTGTTATTCTTTAACTGAGTGTAAAGCTTCGAATAGGTAAACATGTATTCTTGAGCTTGTGTTGCAGGGGCCGCTAACATTAGCGCCGCTGTACCCAGTAGACTTAGGCTTAACTTTTTCATTTGAACCGTTGATTTGTTTTAGTTTGTGTCATTGTGTTCGTGCTCAATATTGGTTTGAGCAATGCTGAGCATCCTTATAACACCTTTACTGCGTTAAGTTACGTGATTAGTAACAAAACGAGAGGTTCCCCACGCAGATTCTTATTCAAGTTGAATCGTAGCTTGTGCTTCTGATAGGCCATTTCACATGGGTTTGGTGTTGATATAAAAATGGCGACTATTTGTAAGCCGCCATTGATTGTCATTGAAATGATACTCTACGCGTCGAAGACCTGAGATTTGCCGTCGTGATCATTATCATTGTTTTTCTCTTTCGCGACTATCTTCAGTTTGATACCAAACATCTCACGGTAAAGTATGCCCTTCATGTGGAAGAAGAATGGCAGCACCAAAATAAGCCCGATGCCATAGAACATGGCTGCGATAATAAACATGAACATCACGCCAAGGTACAGGATGGCGACGACGAAAATCTTTTTGTTTACTGCTCGTAGTGAGAGTAATAACGATTGCATAGGCGGCACGCGTTTCTCACAAATAAGTAAGATAGAGTGACTGAACGCCAGTGAAAGATATAGCGATAACGGAGCCAGAAGCATTCCCACGAGCCCTTGAAGAGTCAGACTCATTAACGTTGCCAGAATAACCGGAACCGTGAATTGTAACCCTTTACCCACGTGGCGAAGTTTTGTTTTTAGACCTGTTACGTGACTCATCGCCATTAAACTGATGCCTGCGTATATCGGAGCGCTGATCACTTCATAGCTAAAATTTGCGATATAAACAGCAGACACAATGTCGGTTGAAAAAGAATCTGGGTTTTGTATTGCATCCAAAATGACACTTGGGTCACCCAGTTGTAGCTGCAATGCGATATAGAAAATGCCTACCTGAACCAAAAGCAAGACGATAATCGCAGGAGAAAATGACAAAAAGTGTTGAATGGTGGCGCGCCATGCTTCGCTAAAAACCGCTCCGGCTTTCAGCTCGTAGTTGCCAGACAAAGCTCGCTCTACACTTCCTCCAAGGTTGAAATCGTTCTCAAAGTCGTTGTTCATATATTATCCAAGATTCACTTGTGAAATTTTTACTGGGATACCAGTCAATTAGTGTGTCCGACATTATAAAGAATTCTAGCCACGTCTAAAATCATAACTCGCGCTCAATTCTTGCAATATCCATTATTTGGTTGATAATTGGCCACTACAAGGCCATGAAATTGAAAACAATTGTTGCAGAGTTGTAACCCTTATAAACGCTGTTGAAATTCGGACGAATCTTTTAAAAACAGTATGGTAAGGAATGATGACTTTTGCCCGTAAAATTTTTTCTGATTCGAGACTAAAAAATGCTTTGATTTCACAATTTTGGTGATTATGATGCGCGCCTCAAAAGTGAATGGCTAAAGTCACATCAATTGGCGTAAACCCAAATTTGAACGTGGGAGAAATACAGACGTTGAACGCTAAACAGCAAGCAGGAAATCCAGTTATTCGTTTATCTGGCATTAGTAAGAGTTTTGATGGTAAGGAAATCATCAGCAATTTAAATCTGGATGTTAATCATGGTGAGTTTCTAACTATTCTTGGTCCATCAGGTTGTGGTAAAACAACCGTTTTGCGCATGGTCGCGGGCTTTGAGGCGGTAGATAACGGTCAAATTATTTTGGATAACCAAGATGTTACTCAGGTTCCTGCTGAACAACGACACGTCAACACCGTATTCCAAAGTTACGCACTATTTCCACATATGACTGTTTATGAAAACGTTGCGTTTGGTCTTCGTATGCAGAAAACGCCTGCAGCTGAGATTGAACCGCGAGTCATGGAAGCGTTACGTATGGTGCGTCTTGAAAAAATGGCTCAGCGTAAACCGCATCAGCTTTCAGGTGGCCAGCAACAGCGTATTGCTATCGCTCGTGCGGTAGTAAATAAGCCCAAAGTATTGCTGCTTGATGAATCGCTTTCTGCACTGGATTACAAATTGCGTAAGCAAATGCAGATTGAACTGAAACAATTGCAGCGCCAACTAGGCATCACCTTTATCTTTGTGACGCACGATCAGGAAGAAGCGCTATCAATGTCAGACCGCATCATCGTAATGCGTGACGGTGTCATTGAGCAAGATGGTTCTCCGCGTGAAATTTACGAAGAGCCTAAAAACCTGTTTGTTGCGCGCTTTATCGGCGAGATCAACGTATTCAATGCAACCATGTTAGAGCGCATCGATGAAAAGCGCATTCGTGCGGACATTGAAGGTGTTGAGTCAGTGGTTTATTACGACGACGAAGCACAAGCTGGCGATAAACTCCAAGTTCTACTCCGCCCTGAAGACTTACGTATTGAAGAAATCAAAGAGTCGGAAGAAAAAGGCATTGTTGGTCACGTGACGGAACGTACCTATAAAGGTATGACGCTAGATTCTGTTATCGAACTCGATTCAGGCATGCGTGTAATGGTAAGCGAATTCTTTAACGAAGATGATCCTGATGTGGACCACTCACTCGGCCAGAAAGTCGCTATTACTTGGGTTGAGAGCTGGGAGGTTGTCCTCAATGATAACCAAGAAGATTAATCTTCAGAACGCCATCATTACCCTAATTGTTGGTTGGCTGACACTGTTTGTGTTGGTGCCAAACTTGATGATTATCGGTACGAGTTTCTTAACGCGTGACGAAGCGAACCTAATCGAACTTACCTTTACGTTGGATAACTACGTTCGTCTGTTGGATCCGCTGTATGCGAAAGTGCTCATGCACTCTTTCTACATGGCGATCATTGCGACGTTGTTGTGTTTAGTGATTGGTTACCCATTTGCGTATATCGTCGCGAAAATGCCAGAGAAATGGCGTCCGTTTATGCTGTTTTTGGTGATAGTACCCTTCTGGACAAACTCGTTGATCCGTACATACGGCTTAAAGATTGTTTTGGGAACTCAAGGAATTTTAAATAAGTCGCTGATGGCGATGGAAATAATCGATAAGCCGCTGCGACTTATGTATACCGAAACGGCGGTAATGATTGGTCTCGTGTACATCTTGCTTCCATTTATGATCCTGCCGCTTTATTCGGCAATTGAGAAGCTGGACAACACCTACATCGAAGCTGCGAAAGATTTGGGCGCGAACAAGTTTCAGACGATTACCAAAGTTATCCTGCCTTTGACGATGCCTGGCATCATCGGTGGCTGTTTGTTGGTGCTTCTTCCTGCGCTTGGCATGTTCTATATCTCTGACCTTCTGGGCGGCGCGAAGAACCTGCTGATTGGTAACGTAATCAAGAGCCAGGTGCTGAATGCACGTGATTGGCCATTTGGTGCTGCAACGAGTATTGCGCTCACCATTGCCATGGCGATTATGCTATACGCCTACTACAGAGCAGGTAAGTTATTGAATAAGAAAGTGGAGCTAGACTAATGGGACGCACAGTTAGATTTAGCTTTATGGCACTGGTGTACGCATTTTTGTATTTGCCAATCATCGTGCTGATTGTGAACTCATTTAATGCGAATAAATTTGGCATGAAATGGGGTGGATTTACCACTAAGTGGTACGAAACCTTAATTAACAACGACAGCCTGATGCAGGCGGCGTGGCACTCGTTAAATGTTGCCGTATTTTCTGCCACAGCTGCTACTATTATTGGTAGTTTGACGGCAGTTGCCCTATTCCGCTATTCCTTTAAAGGGAAAGGCGCTGTAAACGGCATGCTGTTTGTTGTAATGATGTCACCAGACATCGTGATGGCAATTTCATTGTTGGCGCTGTTTTTAGTGCTGGGTGCACAGCTTGGTTTCTTTACACTGTTGATTGCGCACATCACCTTCTGTTTACCATTTGTTGTGGTAACGGTTTATAGCCGCTTGAACGGCTTTGATGTGAAAATGTTGGAAGCGGCAAAAGACCTTGGTGCAAGTGAATGGATTATCTTGAAGAAGATCATCCTTCCTCTGGCGAAACCAGCGGTTGCAGCAGGTTGGTTATTAAGCTTTACCCTGTCTTTGGACGATGTGATCATCAGTTCGTTTGTGACAGGCCCAACCTACGAAATCTTACCATTGAAAATTTACTCAATGGTGAAAGTGGGTATTTCACCGGAAGTGAATGCCCTGGCAACGGTTATGTTGATTGTTTCTTTGGTACTTGTGGTGATTTCTCAGTTGCTTGCAAGAGAAAAAGTAAAGTAAAATCAATACCCGTTAACATCACGAAACAGAATGGTTACATGCCATTCTGTTTTTCTATCTATCGTCCAAAATAGTTTGGACAACGTTTGGTTTGGAGCTAACGTCAATGAAAAAATGGGCTACTTTATTAGCTGGTAGTGCATGTGCGCTTTCTCTGTTCTCAGGTTCAGTGGCAGCGGACGATAATGAATTGGTATTTATGAACTGGGGTCCTTACATTAACAGTAATCTCCTGGAACAATTTACCAAAGAAACTGGTATCAAAGTGATCTACTCAACTTATGAGTCGAACGAAACTTTGTATGCAAAGCTAAAAACTCATAACGAAGGTTATGACTTAGTGGTACCTTCTACTTACTTCGTAGCGAAAATGCGCGATGAAGGTATGCTACAAAAGATCGATAAATCTAAGTTGAAAAACTTCGGCAACCTTGACCAGAACTACCTGGACAAGCCATTCGATCCTAAGAATGACTACTCTATTCCTCACGTTGTTGCAATTACTGGTCTAGCTGTCAATACCGACATGTACGATCCAAACGACTTCCAAAGCTGGGCTGACCTATGGAAGCCAGAGCTTGAAGGTCAAGTGATGCTAATGGACGACACGCGTGAAGTATTCCACATTGCACTGCGTAAACTAGGTTATTCAGGTAACTCAACGGATCCAAAACAGATCGACGAAGCGTATGCAGAGCTACAAAAGCTGATGCCTAACGTGCTTCTATTTAACTCTGACAACCCAGGTGCACCATACATGTCTGGTGAAGTTGGTGTTGGCATGCTTTGGAACGGCAGCGCAGCAGCAGCTCAAAACGAAGGTCTAAACCTTAAACTGGTATTCCCGAAAGAAGGCGGTATTGGTTGGGTTGACAACTTCGCTATCTCTTCTGGTGCGAAAAACGTAGAAGCGGCGCACAAGATGATCGACTTCCTATTGCGTCCTGAAATCGCAGAGCAGATTTCTCGTGACACAGGTTACCTGACCGCAGTGAAAGCGTCGAACGAGAAGTTTAAAGACGTTGCTCCTCTGTTCCCTTCACAAGAAGATCTTGACCGTGTTGAATGGCAAGACTCTGTGGGCGATCTGACAGTGAAATACGAAGGTTACTTCCTCAAGCTAAAAGCTGGACAGTAATCGAATTTGCCGCAGGCAAATTGACCAAAATGAAAATAGGCAGCAATGGCTGCCTATTTTTATAATTGACTGATATAATTATACCTTGCTACGTCTATTTGGTTCGACTCGTTTCATCTCAATGGAGTGAGAGGCATCGAATTTCATAGACAGAATTGTACTTAATGCAATTTGGTTCAACTTAATCATTACCGCTAGTATTGATTTGTCCAATCGCTAAACAAAACGGAAAACAAATGAAAAGTAAATTCTACGCAAGCGCTCTATGTGCAGCGACTCTGTTCGCTACTCCAGCAATAGCGGCTGATCAAGAACTCTACTTCTACAACTGGTCTGAATACATTCCAAACGAAGTTCTTGAAGACTTTACAAAAGAAACAGGAATCAAGGTGCTTTACTCGACTTACGAGTCTAACGAAAGCATGTACGCGAAGTTAAAAACACAAGGTTCTGGTTACGACTTGGTAGTACCGTCTACCTATTTCGTATCTAAAATGCGCAAAGAAGGCATGCTTCAAGAGATCGACAAAGAGAAGTTATCCCATTTTGCCGACATCGATCCTAACTTCTTAAACAAACCTTTTGATCCAAATAACAACTACTCTATCCCTTATATCTGGGGTGCGACAGGCATTGGTATCAATGCGGATATGCTGGATAAGTCATCAGTCACAAAATGGGACGACTTCTGGGATAGCAAGTGGGAAGGTCAATTAATGCTGATGGACGATTCTCGTGAAGTTTTCCATATCGCATTGACGAAACTTGGTTACTCACCAAATACGACAAACCCTGATGAAATCAAAGCTGCTTACGAAGAGCTGCAAAAGTTGATGCCAAATGTGTTGGTGTTTAACTCTGATTTCCCAGCGAACCCATACCTAGCGGGTGAAGTTTCTCTTGGCATGCTGTGGAATGGCTCTGCTTACATGGCTCGTGAGGAAGGCGCGAACATTGATATCATCTGGCCAGAAAAAGGCACAATCTTCTGGATGGACAGTCTTGCGATTCCTGCGGGTGCTAAAAACGTGGAAGCCGCACATAAGATGATCGACTTCCTGCTGCGTCCAGAGAATGCGGCCAAGATTGCACTGGAGATTGGTTACCCTACTCCAGTTAAGACGGCGTTTGATCTACTTCCAAAAGAATTTGTTAACGACCAAAGCATCTTCCCTCCGCAAGAAGTGATGGACAGCGGTACTTGGCAAGATGAAGTTGGTGAAGCGAGTGTGATGTACGATGAGTACTTCCAAAAGCTAAAAGTAAACAACTAATACCAGTCAAAGTATAAAGAAAAAAGCGGCCAACTAAATTGGCCGCTTTTATTGTTTTTGAAGGCTTTATTTGTCTTCCAAAGATAAAATTTCATTCACCAACTTTGGTACTTCGATACTTGCCTTGCCGTATCGTTTCTCTTCGAACTCACTTTCTATTGCACTTGGCTCCAGATTAATCTCGATGGTATGTGCTCCGTGCATTTTTGCATCGTGGACAAACCCAGCCGCAGGATACACCACACCAGATGTACCAATAGAAATAAACAAGTCCGCTTGTTCTAGTGCTTCGTAAATATCACCCATGCGCAGAGGCATTTCGCCAAACCAAACAATGTGAGGGCGCATTTGGGACGGAATTTGACAACAGTGGCAAAGCTCACCGGTTTCGATATCCTCAGTGTGTTCTATCACCTGATGCGATTCGCTACAGCGGGCTTTGAGCAGTTCGCCATGCATGTGGATGACATTGTGGCTTCCGCCTCTTTCATGCAAATTATCGATATTCTGCGTAATGACGGTCACTTTGCCATCCAGCTCTGCCTCAAGTCGCCCTAAAGCGAGATGCGCGGCGTTTGGCTGTATCGCCTCGTCCTGTAGCTTTTTACGACGTTTATTATAAAATGCCTGAACAAGGTCGGGATCTCGCTCAAATCCTTCAGGGGTTGCCACGTCTTCAATACGGTGGTTCTCCCAAAGGCCATCTTGAGCTCGAAATGTTTGAATGCCGGACTCTGCTGAGATACCTGCCCCAGTAAGTACTACAATGTTTCTATACGGGAAATTCATAACTGATCCTTGTTGTTCTTTTTCATTAGCTTAACACTGAAACAATATCAGCTGTAGTAATATGGATTAGACAATGGTAGTAATGAACAATAATAAAATGATATTTTGAGAGGAAAAGCAATGAGACACGTATCTCTGGCTCTTGTCTTACTTACGACTCTAGCGGGCTGTCAATTGACCAATGTTGAAGGTGAAATTGATGATGTGAGAGTGAGCGTTGGTACCAATGATCATGACAGACACGATGGTCATGGTAAATTCTGCCCTCCGGGTCAGGCAAAAAAAGGAAATTGCTAGAACGTATTGAAACGCTTGTCACCGAGAAGAACAATACCTCTATAAAAAGAGCGGCGTAATGCCGCTCTTTTGCATTTTGTTAATCTTCGTTAGTTGAAGAGATTTTGTGGATAGCTAAGTCGGCACCATTAAATTCATCTTCTTCAGACAATCTAATGCCCGTAACTGCGTTAATTGCGCCATAGACAGCCAACGCACCTAATACAGCAATAGAAATACCTAATACGGTTCCCATAAACTGAACAACAAGGCTAACACCGCCTAACCCGCCTAACGCTGTTTGTCCAAAGATGCCCGCAGCAATGCCACCCCATGCGCCACAAATGCCGTGAAGAGGCCAAACACCCAACACATCGTCAATCTTGGTTTTGTTTTGTAGATGTGTAAACAGGTAGACAAAGAGCACGCCCGCAATCGCACCTGTCACCAGCGCACCGATTGGGTGCATAAGGTCAGAGCCCGCACACACGGCAACTAATCCAGCCAGAGGGCCGTTGTGAATAAAGCCCGGGTCATTTTTGCCCGCGATAAGTGATGCAATAATGCCACCAACCATGGCCATCAATGAGTTCATTGCGACCAGACCACTGATCCCAGAAATAGCTTGAGCCGACATTACGTTAAAGCCGAACCAGCCCACACAAAGAATCCAGGCACCAAGCGCTAAGAATGGAATGTTTGATGGTGCAAAGTTGGTATGTTTGCCTGCGCGAATGCGCCCTTTACGCATACCTAAGAAAATGACGGCAACGAGAGCAATCCAGCCACCCACTCCGTGGACAACGACGGAGCCTGCGAAGTCATGGAAGCCATAGCCAAAACTTGCTTCAAACCAATCTTGGATACCAAAATTACCGTTCCAAATGATGCCTTCAAACAGCGGATAAACGATACCTACCGTGAAAAATGTCGCAATGAGGATAGGATAAAAACGCGCACGTTCGGCAATTCCCCCAGAGACAATCGCTGGTATAGCGGCAGCAAACGTTAGCAAGAAAAAGAATTTAACAAGCTCATATCCATTACCTTGAGACAGTGTCTGCGCATCGGCAAAGAAAGTACCGCCATACGCGATCCAATAGCCAATAAAGAAGTAGGCTATGGCGGAAACACCAAAATCGGCCAAAATTTTAACCAACGCGTTAACTTGGTTCTTTTGACGTACGGTCCCTACCTCAAGAAAAGCAAAACCTGAATGCATCAGAAATACCATGATAGCGCCAAGCAATAAAAATAAGGTGTCGGAACTTTGGGTCAGGGTTTGTACAGCTCCGTATACCTGACTTACAGTTTGAGTCATTCTCGTTACACTCCATGCAGCAATATAAATAATCGCACCAAGCAGGTGCTTAAAAATTATCAATTCACAAAAATGGTGAATTTATTATGTTTGTACACTGCTTAGGCAAAATGTGTTCCAGACTGTTTAAACTAGCTTGCATTGTTATGCGGTCAAACATTAAGCCTATGAATATTATTGATATTTATAAATTTTAGTGAGTTTTAAGTGTAAGATTTGGTCAATGTAGAAACGGAAAAAGCGCACCAAATTAGTACAAATGTACCGATTTGGTGCGCACCATTAAATGAAACAATAATTAATCAATAAGGAATTTAGTTGGAGGTTACGGTTTGTTTACTGGGTTCCGGCTCAGAAAGCTCCTTTCTCTCCTCAGATATTAGATTATTTAACCATTTACGTTGTAACACTCGATAGATGGCTAGCCCGGCTTTTACCACTTCTTCCGTCATAGAGATCAGATAAACCAAATACAGAGGCCATAGCCATTGCAAAGCACTAAGGTACACCAATGGAATACCGATACACCACATACAGAAAAGGTTAAATAACGCTGCAAACTTGATATCACCACCACTGCGTAATACACCAATGACTGCCACTGTATTAAACACTTTAATACACAGTGCTGATGCGAGAACGGCTAACACATAAATTGCATTTGTTAGGGTTTGTTCGTTCAGCTTACCAAACAGCGGCACAATTTCCTCTCTCAGTAAATAAAGGACAATACCGACCAACACAGCAGCGCCAGTGCCCAGCCATAAAAACACTTTTGATTGTGACCATGCCTGATGATATCGGTTTGCGCCCAACTCATGTCCGAGCATGGTCGAACACGCTAAAGCAAAGCCAAGGAAAAACGCGTATAGGCAATTTTCGAGTGGGCTCAAGAGGCTCATTATCGCCAAAGCTTCAACGCCCATTTGGCCATAGATAAAAGCATAAACTAAAGTACCTAAAGCCCAGCCTCCATCATGCAACATCACGGGAATAGCGATGGCTGAAAATAGCCTAATGTTCTTGCGACTAAGCGCATTTTCAACATCGTTCTGTGTTGGTATCAGCCATTGTTTTTTCCTCCAGATGAGCCCCACAATACATACAGTTTGCAGCAATCGCGCGATGGTTGTTCCCCAAGCACTGCCTGCAACACCAAGCTCTGGGAACCCTAGGTTGCCAAAAATTAACAACCAATTTAGTGCAATATTCAGAGCTACTGAGATTAGGCTAATTATGGTGGGTGTTTTACTATCTCCTGTTGCGCGAAGCGCTGCTTCAATCGGCACGACCAAACACGTGAAGAACAATGATACCCCGGTTATCTGCATGTATTCCGCGCTCAGCAATACCAACGGGGCGTCTTCACTCGCCAAGCGCAAAAACAGTCTGGGATGGATGCTATAGAGCGCAATAAATGGCAACGATATCAGTGTCGCAGCCATAACGGCTTCTACAACACAACGACGGATCCCTGCCTCGTCTCCACTACCATAATACTGTGCTGCCAGTACATTCACGCCACCTGTGATTCCAAGGATCAATACCAGATTAAAATAGAAAATCCGGTTGCTGAGACCTACCGCAGCCACTTCAGTCTCCCCGAGTTGACCGACCATCATGATATCGACCAGGCCTAATACCGCGTACAGCAACAGCTGTAACGCAAATGGTAAAGCAATGGAAAAAAGTCTGGGAAAAAACGTGCTATCGTAAAGTGATTTTGATCTCATATCATTGCCTGCGGCCCTGAGAACGGGCTAATCAAAATAGAGAATCCCACTATAAGAAGTACGCCACTATCAAGAAATAGGATAAACTCGCATCAGGATGGGAAAAACTATCAGGGGAAGGAAAAATCAAGGTATGACAACAACATGGCGAGACTGTTTAGAAGTAGACGACGCTACCGAAGAGCGATTTATAAGCCCTGAAAATGTATTGCCGTTGGCCAAAAATGACGTGCACTTATGTGGAGTTATGAAGGCTAAGCAGCACTATCGTGTCTGCCGTACACGGCCTGGTTTTCATGTTTTTCTTTATACTATTCATGGGCAAGCGCGCTTGTTTACTCCCAATAACACACTTTCCATAGAAGCTAATACGTTAAGTCTGGTACCCGCTGATAGCATATGTGGATATGAACTGGTGGGTGATGAATGGGAATGTGCTTGGCTAAGTGTCGATAATACCAGGCAGTGGCAAACACTTTCTGGGAGTGCTCCCGAAGTGATGCACTGTGAACAAGCTTTGTCTGTTTATCACTTGATGCATTTGTTGCATCATGAACTCAAAGCCATTCACGTAAATGATGGTAGTGTAGGAAGTTGTGGCCAACTTTTGGTGGATTTGATCCGTAGATCCTTGCAGCAAAGAGCCGTCGTAGATCCAATAGAAGTAAAACTTAGACAACTGTTTAGTGAGGTTGAAAATCAGCTGCATTATCCTTGGTCTATCGAGGAGCTGGCAGCGCGAGTGCACTATTCGCCACCACACTTTCACAGAATATGTTTGAAATATTTTGAGCAGAGTCCAAAGCAGTATCTACTTGCGCTAAGAATGACCCGAGCTCGTCAACTGCTACAGGGTCAGCACCTTAGTATTAAGCAAGTAGCACATAGCCTTGGTTATTTTGATGTCAGTTATTTTTCCAATCGGTTTAAAAAACATTTTGGCGTGGCACCAGGTGCTGTGCAGCGGAATGCAAATTACAGCGAGTCAGCCTCTGCAATAGGTTCTGAGGCCTGATTGCTAAGGTTGTTGCTCTTGAAGTCAGGGGCAGATAGTTGCTTTATCACCTTGCATGGAGAGCCTACCGCTACTACGTTAGCCGGAATATCTTTGTTTACCACACTACCCGCACCAATCACCGTGTTATCACCTATGGTTACCCCAGCCAACACAATGGCACCAGCACCAATCCAAACTCGGTTACCAATATGAATCGGCTCGCCGCAAGAGATAGGAGCAACCCGGTTTTCAGCCAATATAGGATGGCCAGCGGCACATAACTGGACTCTTGGTCCTATCAGCACATTGTCACCAATATGCACCTCGGCAATATCGGTTACCACTAAGCCATAGTTAACAAATCCACCTTGACCGAAAAAGATTTTTTCACCTAAATCACAGTGGAATGGTGGCACAATTTCATTGTTGTGATAACGGCCCAGCAACTGACCGAATAGTTGATGGCGTTTTTCTTTTTCCCTGGGATGAGTGTGATTAATCTGCCACAGTAGATCCTGTGCTTTATCCACTCTCGCCTGAAATGATGCGTTATATGGCTCTAACGTACTGAAATCATCCACTGTTGTGTGCATAACAACCTCCCTTGATACGACAAGAACTGGCTCAACTAGCCAACGTTTTTATTATAAGTAGAATCAAACGGACTGACTGTTGGATAAACTCGCATGACTTTGCAGGAAACTATCATTCTAGCGTTAAAAAGAAGTTTAACGTGAATGTTGGTTGGCAACAGTTTGAGTTAACCGTCGTGATATTTTCATCGTACTGCTGGGAGTGGGATAAGGTTTAGAATGAAATGAAAATCTTCTCACTGATTTATAATATTAGCGTCATTCCTACTCTTAATAAGAATGACGCTAAGGAGACCTACAAGTTAGGACCTGTAGAAGGTCTGTGCGGCTTGTTATTACGTAATTGATGCATGCCTTGAAGCATCCGCCATAGCCAAACGCCTATCGCTACAACGGCGAACACACTGCCAATGTATGGAATAACATACGCGATGTTATCTAACATTGTGCTACGCACCCAATAGTCACTGACCCCTTTTAACACGCCATTTGTGGTGGCAACGGTCACGATTAAGACAACAAAGAACGTGAGGTACAGGAAGAAAGTACGAATTAGCCCGTAGTAATGCGAGATAACCACATCACTGTCTTCGCCTTTGTCCAAACGATAACCAGCATAAATAATAGCGACAACGCCTGAGATCAAAAACGTAAACGGGGTAAAACAACTCAGGATGTACGCAACCCAAATCCCGTTATGATGTTTGTTCATTCGCTTTCGCTCCTTTATCTGTTGCTTTAACCTCGTCTGATTCTCCCATTGCCTCTTGAGATTTGACTTCTTCGTACCAGAGATCGTGGTGCTCTTTCGCCCATGTTTCGTCAACCTCACCCGTTACCATGCCTTCCAGCGCGCCTTCCATACCAAACAGGCCGATATAGATGTGGAAAACAAAGCCACAGATAAGAATGAGCGCCGAGACTGCGTGAATCAGGTTAGACAACTCCATATCACGGCGGGTTTGATCAAAGATAGGGAAATCCAAAACCAGACCACTTGCTGCAGCGATTGCACCGACAAAAATGAGCAACCAGTAAACCGCTTTCTCACCACCGTTTGAGAAACCTGCCGATGGATGAGTGCCTTTGTGTTTACCAACCATCCCGCCCATTTTCATGAACCAACGTACGTCTGTCATGTTCGGGATCGATTTACGCCACCATTTCAGCAGAATTAACATCAGCAAGATAAAGAACAGCGGCCCCATGTAGTTGTGGTATTGCTTCGCCAGCATAACGATGAAACCCCAGAACTCACTAGGCACGTATGGCTTCAGGAAGTGTTTGCCGTAAACAAGCATCAACCCACTGAACGCCAGGGTTAAAAAGGTAAACGCCATGCTCCAGTGCAGTGCACGATCAAGTCGAGACCAGCGCTTAATCTTTTTGCCTGTGCGAGGCTTACTTAGCATCAGAGGCCCGACAAAGACATAAGCCAATACAACCATTGCGATACTACCGAAAATAGCGATAGCACCAGCTGGAGACATCCACTTTTCTTTCAGGATGTACCAGGTTTCGCCCGGCTTACTGATTAGCACGCCATGCTCAGGTGATTGAGAGGTGGTGTAACCTGACTCACCCTGCCTGATCTGACGCCAATAATCCGCCCCTGCGAGTTGTGTCATTTCCTGCTGTACGACTTTGGAAGATTGCTCTTCTGCGGACGCTGGCATAGCAAAAGTCAGCAGTAATGCTGTCATGGCTGACAGCATTACCAGAGACGCACGTTTTAGAGTGTTTAACATGTGCCTCTCCTTACTTAGCTTTTTGTTGCGTCGTAAGAAAGATCATTTCCGTCTGTCCAACCTGCATTCTTAGCGCCGCGCTCTACAACACGCTGACGGAAAATATCAGAGACTTTCTCTGCATCACCGGCCAACAATGCTTTCGTTGAACATAATGACGCACACATCGGCAGTTTGCCTTCTGCAATACGGTTCGCACCATATTTCTGACGTTCTTCAACCGAACCAGGTTCCGTCTCAGGGCCGCCAGCACAGAAGGTACATTTGTCCATTTTGCCACGCTCACCAAACGCTTCTTGTTTAGGGAACTGAGGCGCTCCAAATGGACACGCAAACAGACAGTAACCACAACCGATACACAGATCTTTGTTGTGAAGTACGATGCCATCTTCTGTGTGCTCAAAGCAGTCTGCAGGACACACCGCCATACAAGGCGCGTCGGTACAGTGCATACAAGCGACAGAAATCGAGTTTTCACCGGCCTCACCGTCATTAAGTGTTACGACGCGGCGGCGCTGAATACCCCACTCGAGCGCATCGTCATTTTCGTTCTTACATGCAGTAACACAGCCGTTACACTCGATACAGCGTTTGGTGTCACATAGGAATTTCATTCGTGCCATTGTCGGACTCCTTACGCTTTACGAATGTTACATAGGGTTACTTTGGTTTCCTGCATCAGGGTAACCGGGTCGTAACCGTAGGTGGTTGCTGTGTTGGCAGACTCACCGCTTACATACGGTTGTGTACCTTCAGGGTATTTAGGGCGAAGATCTTCACCTTCAAACTCACCACCAAAGTGGAACGGAATAAATGCCAGCCCCGGTTTCACACGACGAGTCACCATCGCTTTCACCTTGATTCGGCCTTTCTCCGCACCTTCAACCCAAACATCATCACCATCTTTAAAGCCAAGATCGTTAGCGTCTTTAGGGTTTACTTCTACGAACATTTCTTGCTGAAGCTCCGCCAACCAAGGGTTTGAACGAGTTTCATCACCGCCGCCTTCGTATTCAACCAAGCGACCAGAAGTCAGAACAATCGGGTACTCGCCAGATTTGTCTTGGTCCTGAATCGATTTATATAACGTTGGAACACGGAAAATCGCGTCTTTGTCTTCCCAGGTTGGGTAATCCGTTACAAGGTCACGTCTAGGTGTGTAGAGCGGTTCACGGTGCAACGGTACGCGGTCTGGGAATGTCCAAACAATCGCACGTGCTTTTGCGTTACCAAATGGGATACAACCGTGCGCGATAGCAACACGCTGAATACCGCCAGACAGGTCGGTTTTCCAGTTTTTACCTTCTGCTGCGACTTTCTCTTCAGCTGTAAGGTCATCCCACCATCCTAGTTGTTTTAGCAACTTGTCGGTAAATTCCGGATAACCATCTTTGATCTCACTGCCTTTCGAGTAGCTGTCTTCAGCTAGCAGGTTTTTACCTTCAAATTCCACACCAAAGCGTGTACGGAAGTTACCACCACCTTCGGCAACGGTTTTAGAAGTATCGTACAGGATGTGCGTGCCTGGGTGCCCCATCTCTGGCGTACCCCAACATGGCCAAGGTAGACCGTAGGTTTCACCATTAATTGGTCCGCCCTCTGCTTCCAGCGTGGTTTTATGGAATGTGTGCCAGTTTTGTTGGTGCGCTTTAAGACGCTCCGGACTCTGACCTGTGTAACCGATGGTCCACATACCTTTGTTGAATTCACGAGTTAGGTCTTCAATCAAAGGCTGGTTGTTTTCTACACGAATGTTTTTGAAAAGCAGATCGTCGAAGCCAAGCTTTTTCGACAACAGGTACATGATTTCGTGGTCAGGCTTTGACTCAAACAAAGGCTCAACAACTTGATCGCGCCACTGCAAAGAGCGGTTAGAAGCCGTAACACTGCCGTAAGTTTCGAATTGGGTAGTCGCAGGAAGCAGGTAAACACCATCAGTGCGATCGTTCATTACCGCCGCTACGGTTGGGTATGGGTCAACGATGACCATCATATCCAGTTTCTGCATCGCCTTCTTCATCTCAACACCACGTGTTTGAGAGTTTACAGCGTGTCCCCAGTAGAACATGGCGCGAATGTTTTCTCGCTGACGAATGTTGTCTTTGTCTTCTAACACACCATCGATCCAACGCGATACCGGAATACCAGCACTGTGCATTGGTTTTTGACCGCCATACTCGTTGTCATCAAAACGGGCTTTGATCCACTCGTAGTCGATGTCCCAAACTTTTGACCAGTGACGCCAAGAACCTTCAGAAAGGCCATAATAGCCTGGTAGTGTATCGGCTAGAACACCAAGGTCTGTTGCACCCTGTACGTTATCGTGACCACGGAAAATGTTGGCACCGCCGCCTGATTTACCAATGTTACCAAGTGCAAGCTCAAGTACACAGTAAGCACGAGTGTTGTTGTTACCTGTGGTGTGCTGAGTACCACCCATACACCAGACAACACAGCCCGGACGGTTTTCAGATAGTAGTTTTGCAGTCTGGTAAACGTCTTCCTCGCTTACGCCTGAAACGCGTTCAACTTCTGCTGGTGTCCATTTTGCGACTTCAGCACGGATTTCATCCATACCAAATACACGCTGACGGATAAATTCTTTATCTTCCCATTGGTTTTCAAACACGTGCCACAATACACCCCAAATGAAAGCGACGTCTGAACCTGGGCGAAGAGATACATAGTGATCGGATTTTGCAGCAGTACGAGTACGACGAGGATCCGCCACTACGATCTTACAGTTGTTTTTCTCTTTGGCGATCAGAATGTGTTGCATCGCAACTGGGTGTGCTTCTGCAGGGTTAGAGCCAATGAACAGCATAGACTTACAGTTATGCATGTCATTGAAAGAGTTTGTCATTGCACCGTAGCCCCAGGTGTTTGCTACCCCTGCTACCGTGGTTGAGTGACAAATACGCGCTTGGTGGTCAACGTTATTAGTTCCCCAAAGCGATGCCATTTTGCGGAATAGATACGCCTGTTCGTTGCTGTGTTTCGCACTGCCTAAGAAATAAACAGAGTCAGGGCCGGATTCTTTACGGATATCCAATACCTTGGTGCCGATTTCTTCAATTGCTTCTACCCAAGACAGCTTTTTCCACTTACCGTTTTCAAGCTTCATTGGGTATTTTAGGCGACGTTCACCATGGCCATGTTCACGCAGCGCAGCCCCTTTCGCACAGTGTCCACCAGCGTTAAATGGGTGATCAAAAGCTGGTTCCTGACCGGTCCAAACTCCATTTTGAACTTCAGCGTAAATACCACAGCCTACCGAACAGTGAGAACAGATGGTGCGTTTCACTTCTGTTTTCGCTTCTGGGTCGACAGTTTTCGCTTCCGCTTTTTTCATCATGCCCGGAGCAAACAGACTTGCACCGACAACAGCGCCACCAGCAGCAAATGAGGTGTTTTTCATAAATGCACGGCGCGAAATGCCAAGTTGGTTCGTTTCTTTGCTCACACTGTCGGAGCGTTTGACAAGTTTCATCTCTTACCTCCTAAAGTGTGTCGTAGTAATCACGAATGTGTTGAGTTTCACGGTACCCTTTCTTCTTCACGTCTTTTTCAGAAGACTCAACGGTTTCCGACGCGTTTGCCACTTTCGTGGTTCCTGCGACGACGGCACCAGCAACGGCAGCGGTTGTGAAGCCTTTCAATAGCTCCCTGCGGCTTGAGTTTATTTCTTTATTATCTTTCATCATTGCTTCCTTACCTTCCGGTAGATCTTTGGAGGATCATGCCTCTCTATCGATATGACTTTGTACTGCTTGATTACTCATAATCAGTGACGTTTTTCACATCAATTTTTAATTTGGCTTTACTGCTCTTTGTATTCTCGCTAAATCGAACCTGTTCAAGCGTTAGAAACGCGTTGCAAAGCTGAGCGGCTGGTTTATAAAAGTTTGCACTTTCTGCATTTTCTAACTGGCGAGTGAATGCGCTAAACCAAGGGGCGAGATGTTTGTTAAACACGGCTTGTTGCAAGCCCTCCTCTTCGTCAGTCAGCATGGCCATGACTTCGCAAAGTGCTGAAATGTGATCTTCGGGTTCTTTGACGTTTTCAGCGCGCTCTATGCCCAGTAAATCTAAATCGTGACGAATATCCGCTAGCGGCTTTTCCATCATTGAGCCTGTGCGGTGCCACGATCCAAATGGAACGACTTCACCACGACCAATACCGATAAAGAGATCTTGATATTCATCTTCAAGCGTTTCTCGTTCCGCTTTTTCAGCCGCTAGCTGAAGCGCAATCCATGCTTGCTGCATTGCACTTGCCGAAGGTTCCACTTCCAGAGACTTAAGAAACTCAAGCATCTCTTCTGTTGGCGCACTGCGAAAAAGCGCAGATAAAATCAGGTATATTTCTGTTCTCAGTGTTTGTTCTTGCTGTTTTTCCACTGTGAGCTCCTAATACTTGAGTTGTTTCATTGGATCAGAGGCCATCGACTCAAACATATCGACCACGCGGCAGTCTTCACACATGGCGATACGGTTAATAGCGGCTTCATCAGTAAAATGAGAATGTCCACGTAGCTTGTTTTGCAACATGTCGATCATGGATTGAGGGGCGAAAGGTTTGTGGCAACGAAGACACTCAGCCGCTTTCTCTTGGTGAATGACGACTGCTTTCTGACGTTCTTCTTTCACCCAGTTCATGCGAGGCGTTAGCGTAAGTACATTTTCTGGACACGCTTTTTCACATAAGCCACATTGAACACAATCTTGTTCAACAAATTTAAGAGACGGAGACTGACCATCAGTATGCAGTGCGCGAGTCGGACACACAGCGACGCAACTCATGCACAAGGTACAATCTTTACTTTCACAAGAAACCGAGCCATAAGGTGCATTACCCGGTAATTCAACGGTATTATCGACTGGAATACGCGAGGCAGATAACGCATCTAGCGCGGTAAACAGGCGCTGACGTTTATTGCCTTGTAGTTCTCCTACCGCTAAATCGAAGGAATCTGTACACAATGTCGGTGCGCCTTCACGCAGAGATTCCAAATACAAGATATCGATGGTTTCTTTTGCAATGCCAAGTTGATCAAGCAATTCATGTGCTATACCGACTTCACTATTAAGTACGCGCAAAATGGTTGGCGGCATAAAACGTGAAGCAGCAAACAGAACCTGAGTCGCTCCGTTCACAAGCGCAGCAAACCAAGTATCGATACCAACAGATGGCAACTCTTCAACCACAATCGGAATAACGTTATCTGGAAGCGCTTTTAAAGCCATGACGTTGTAGGTTTCATGGCGTGAACTACAAATCAGTACGATAGGATCAACACCACCTGCTTTTTCATAGTTAGCTAACGTACGTTCAATGAACTTTTGGGTATCTTCTGGATTTGGGAGTGCGTAATGAATCGCTTCTGTAGGACATGCGGTTGCACAAGTCCCGACACCCTGACACAGGTATGGGTTAATCTCGATACGATGTCCTGTTTTAGGACTACCTTCACTGGATAGTGCACCCGCCGGACAGGCATCAACACAACGCTCACAACCTTTTACGCCTCGAGAACTGTGCGCACACAAGTCGGTATCTAAACGGAAAAACTTCGGTTTATCAAACGTCCCCATTAACGTCGGGATTTCTTCCAGCGCTTCTGCGAGTTTCGGATAGCCGCGACCGACTGGATAATAACCCGGAGCTGGTACTTCCTCAGACATACAGCTGTTAAGGCAAAGATCGAGAACGACGTCGAAACAATCCGTATTAATTGCTACGTTAGCGAGATTGTTTGTCGAACCATTGTTTTCAATAATTACTTCAAATGTACCCAGGAAGCCAGACACCTGAACAGAGTTCGCATAATAAAGCGCACTGTGAGTTCCCTTTTCTCCGTCAGTAGACAGCAACGTAAGGCTGTTCATTTGTGATAATTGAGCTGCGGCACTTTCAATGATCGCCGTCGGACCGACAATTAAAGTGTTACCGCCACTTTCGTAGCTCACCGTCGGTGGGATGAGGTTTGTCAACTCGATGGTATTTTCAAAAGCATATAGCCTTGCTTTACCGTTACTGGAAGTCGTTTGTTCTAATAGTTGTTTCAACATTGCTCGTTTCCATTTATCAACATGGATAATCTTCCATCTTTCATTGTAGTTAGCGCGGTAGATTCTGCTGATTAACTTATAATTAAGCTGTTTTGTATGGAGCATCAGAGCCCATAGCAAAATTCAGAAAACCGATAGCGTTACAAGAAGATTGGTAATACCACTCAATTAGCAAGCGTCATGCCAATTTTAATATTCAATATTTTCAATAAGTTACTTGGTATCGAGCTGGTTTTATCTAATAAAAAAGCCGGATGAGACAATATGTCCCACCCGGCCAGTTGAGTGTTTAGTCAAAATGTACCTATTTTTAGTGTGGTATATTTTGTCCTACTTGTTCTGATAGCGATTCTGACTCTAAAGTGCCATTTTTATCTACTACTGTATATTTATCCAGTTCAGATTCATTTTGAGCAGGTTCGACGATTTCTTGCTCATTTTCATCAGCATCTGAAGCCTCTGTTTGAACCACAGCCAGCTCATTATTTTCAATTGTTGCGTCGTCTTCAGTTTTATCTTTCACCCAGTCTCGCAGTGTTTCTGCTACACCTTCTGAAAGTGACTTCAAATTACTGTAGTCGTCATCGTAATCGTCTAACCCATCACGGACATTGAACTCTTCTGATAGAAACAACTTACGTAACGCGGCTTTTTTCACGCTTTCTGATGCTTCTGAAACCAATAGGTTTGCAATCGACATCTCTTCCGGCTTTTGCTCGTCAACGTTGGCAGCCGTTTCACTTACTTCAGACGCCGCGTTCTCTTCAGGTAGAGGCTTATCAGCAATGCCATCAGCGGAAGGCGTTGCGTCTGCCTCCGTATTTGTCACGTCACTTTGTTCGGCATCTTCATGCGTGTTTTGAGATTCTTCTAACTTGCGTTTTGACCAACGGCTTAAAAAATCATGACTAGTTGCCATTTGCTCTACCCGCTCCTTTGCGCTTCTTACCTTTCAACTCTAGCATTTCTCCATGGCGTCCAATAAAGGCCTCCATCCAGGCTTGCACAGGTAATGGCATGTTGTTTGATAACACTAAATTGTCCCCATCCATATATCGAGCCGCGACGGCTTGAGAGGCGGTGAGAAGCTGTATCGCTGGCTTCTCATTGGAGTCGAGGTTATCCATTACGAGAAAGAGTTTTGGGTTTTGCGAGCTTAGGTTAAATCGGTAATCCGTGCGCTCATCTCGGTGTAATTGGAGAAGACAAACATCAGTGGCGCCTTTATCAGGCGTCAGTACAAACTGTGTTAGTTGCCATTGGGTTGTGACCCAAGCACCTGTAATAATTTCATGTTCAACCAGTTCTACGCCGATAGGCCATGAATCTTCGGTTTTCTCATATATGTTTTCTAAATCTTTGTTAATGTCCGACATAACTCACCCAACTTGCTTCATTTGGTTTGATTGGCGAAAAGGACATTCTGGCCCACGCTCTCAAACCACGTTAGGTATACGTAGCAATAAACGCGCCAAATCAACCACTGTAATACTAGACAAGATACAGATATAAATACCAAATTAGTCGAAACTCAATGGGTTGTATGTGTCATTCCTGCGAACTCTCAGTTTTTATATTAAGTAGCGTGAATCGCTCGCATTTTTTTCCTCAACCGCTATGTTGGAATGAGATTTGCTATTCAACCTCGTGTTAAAAAGAACAATCCTTGTGAGCAAGTAGCTCCTTCACTGAACAGGACAAGACTGTGGTAAAACCAAATATTATTAAAACCAGTGAAAATCCCCTGCAGACTATCGAAGTCGATGTGTACGATGAATACGGTGAAAAGCTGACGAAACAGATTGCCTGCGAGCGACCTCTTACCGTAATGCTGAACTGGAAAGAAATTGTAACGCTGATGACGATAGGCTCTCGTCCGGATGCGCTAGTTTTAGGCTATTTAAAGAATCAAAGCTTCTTATCTGATCCGGAAGCGATAGAGTCTGTCATTATCGATTGGGAAACCCATTCTGCCGCAGTGATCACCAAAGAAAACATCGAGCATTTAGAAGGTGCGTTGAAAAAGAAAACCGTTACCTCGGGTTGTGGTCAAGGCACCATGTACGGTAATGTGATGAAGCAATTGGAGAACTATCAGGTTCCGCAAGTACCGCTTAAGCAGTCAGAAATCTATGCCACGCTTGAAGCGCTGACTCATTACAACGATACATACCGAAAAGCAGGTGCGGTTCATGGATGCGCAATTTGTAAAGGGAACCAAGTGTTGTCGTTTGTGGAAGATGTAGGCCGTCACAATGCAGTGGATACGCTTGCCGGAGAGATGTGGTTAAATCAAGAAACTGGCGATGACAAAATATTTTATACCACCGGACGTCTTACATCTGAGATGGTGATTAAAGTCGCTCAAATGGGCATCCCTGTTCTTCTTTCTCGTTCTGGTGTAACCCAGATGGGGTTAGATCTCGCCAGACAATACGGTATTACTACGATCGCGCGTGCTAAAGGGTTGCGTTTTCAGGTATTTACTGGCGCGGAAAAAATTGATTTTGATGTAAAAGGTACCCAAAAGGAATAATTTGCAAAAGCAAAGTTTGGTGTAAACTTAAATTAATCGCAGCCAATATGGGGTTGGCTATTTTAACGCCCCATAATTTACTGCGATTAGTATCGCTAATACCGTTTATTCACAAAGGATGTGAACTATGGACAATGACCAGCTTTGGAACTTTTTGCTCACGCCAAGTGGCATCATGGTTTCGATGATAATTACATTCGGTGTTGTTGGGATTTATGCTTACCTAACCGGTCAATTTAAGGATTAGACATCCAAACGAGAAAAAGACCTCAATGTGAGGTCTTTTTAGTTTTTAAAGGTTCGCTTTAGACGTTGTATTAACCGTCGATACCACGTGATTTAAGGAACTCAGAGTAAGTGCCTTTGAAGTCTGTGATTTTGCCGTCACGAATTTCAAGAATACGAGTAGCCAACGAGTCAACGAATACACGGTCGTGAGATACGAAGAACAAAGTACCTTTGTACTGCTCAAGTGCCGTGTTAAGTGATTCAATGGATTCCATATCCATGTGGTTGGTTGGTTCATCCATTAGCAGCATGTTTGGTTTGTGCATCATTAGCTTACCAAGCAACATACGGCCTTGCTCACCACCGGATAGCACTTTTACCGACTTCTTGATGTCGTCCTGACCAAATAGCATACGACCCAAGAAGCTGCGTACGACTTGCTCGTCATCGCCTTCCTGACGCCATTGACCCATCCAGTCTGTCAAGTTTAAGTCTTCTGCAAAATCATGTGCGTGGTCTTGCGCGTAGTAACCAATGTTTGAGTTCTCAGACCATTTGTACGTACCCGTACGTGGTTCCAGAACGCCAGCCAAAGTATTCAACAGCGTAGTTTTACCGACACCGTTCTCACCAATAATGGCGACGCGCTCACCCACTTCAAAGATTGCATCGAAGTTTGCGAACAGGTCATCTTCAAAACCTTGGCTTAGGTTTTCAACAATCAGAGCGTTACGGAATAGCTCTTTAGACTGTTCAAAACGAATGAATGGGCTTTGACGGCTAGACGCTTTAACTTCATCCAGTTTGATCTTATCAATCTGCTTCGCGCGTGATGTTGCCTGTTTTGCTTTCGATGCGTTTGCAGAGAAACGCGCAACGAAGGTTTGAAGTTCAGCGATTTGCGCTTTCTTCTTCGCATTGTCATTGAGTAGACGTTCACGAGCTTGCGAAGCCGCGGTCATGTACTCGTCGTAGTTACCTGGGTAAACACGAAGCTCACCGTAATCCAGGTCAGCCATGTGAGTACAAACTGAATTTAGGAAGTGACGGTCGTGCGAGATGATGATCATTGTGCAGTTACGCGCGTTTAGCGTGTCTTCCAACCAACGGATAGTGTCCATATCCAAGTTGTTGGTTGGTTCGTCAAGTAGCATGATATCTGGGTCTGCAAACAGAACCTGAGCAAGAAGCACACGCAGTTTCCAGCCAGGTGCTACTTCGCTCATCAGACCAAAGTGTTGCTCCATTGGAATACCAACAGCAAGAAGAAGCTCACCCGCTTTCGCTTCTGCCATGTAGCCGTCCATTTCTGCGAACTGAACTTCGAGGTCAGCTACTTTCATGCCGTCTTCTTCACTCATCTCTGCAAGAGAGTAAATGCGGTCACGTTCTTTCTTAACTTCCCATAACTCTTTGTGGCCCATGATTACCGTATCGATAACCGTGAACTCTTCGTACGCAAATTGATCCTGGTTTAGCTTTGCAACACGCTCGTTCGGGTCGTAGCTTACGTTACCACTGGTTTGCTCAAGCTCGCCGCTGAGGATTTTCATAAAGGTTGATTTACCACAACCGTTAGCGCCAATTAAGCCGTAGCGGTTACCTTCGCCGAACTTAACTGAGATGTTTTCGAATAGCGGCTTAGCGCCGAATTGTTGAGTAATATTCGCTGTGGAGATCAAAACCTTTACCTTAGCAATTTGAGTGTATTTATAAAAACCGGCCAACGGTACTTGTTAAGGCTACACACTGCAAGTTTTGTTTTTATTAATTATTCAGAAAACCTTTATTTGATGGATATCACACTAAATATCCAAGCCAGATTAAGCGATATTGGTGACCTCCAGCATTAACTCAGCTTTTTTCGGCAGATAAATACTGAACACGCTGCCTTTGCCCCACTCGGACTCCACTTTTAGCTCGCCGCCCGTTTGGCTAAGAATACTTTGCGACACAGAAAGCCCCAATCCGGTGCCATCTCGTTTGGTGGTGTAGAAAGGAGAGAAAATACGACCCACGTTTTCTGGCTTGATTCCACAGCCTTCGTCGGCAACGTGGATAACGGTACCTTTGACTAAGCCATTTTCCAGCCAGTCTTCACTCGTGACGATCAATTTACCTTGACCGTTCATGGCGTGGATGGCGTTCATCTGTAAGTTAACCAATATCTGCAACAGGTGATGGCGATTAATTTCAACAGGGGTATGAGCTTGCAAATCAGCAACAAATTCAATGTCGCGCTTTTTGCTCCCTGTTTTAACCAGCGTGATACTTTCGTCGATGATCGGATTAACATGCTGCCAGGTGATCTCATCCTGAACTCCGCCCTGCCGACTGTATTGCAACAAACTGCGGGTAATGTTTCTGATGCGATCGATTTGAGCGTGAATGGCGTCAATTTCTTCTTGAACTCGATTCGCGTCGTCGCCAAGTTCAAAATGAATGAGTTCGATATTACCGAGGATCACCGCCGT
>NZ_CAKLCK010000036.1:0-86840 GCF_921292965.1 Allocatenococcus thiocycli | reverse complement strand
AGCGATGTGAGTCGTACCACCTTTAACCGGACCTGGTTCACGCGTTACATTACCGCCAACCGCTTTAATAGCGTCACAAGTCGTGTAGATGTCATCTACGCCGATTGCGATATGACCATAAGCATTGCCCAGGTCATACTCGGTTGTACCCCAGTTGTAAGTCAGCTCAATAACCGCACCTTCTGACTCATCGCCGAAGCCTAGGAAGGCAAGTGTGTACTCGTACTCTTTGTTTTCATTGGTACGAAGCAGCTTCATACCCATAACGTCAGTGTAAAATTGGATTGATTTGTCTAGATCACCAACGCGTAGCATAGTGTGTAGAATTCGACCGTTTGACATTTTTAACTCCTAGCTTTCATTTTCAAATAGCATTAACTATCTGGATATACTTTCTCTTTATATTCGCACAAATCTTCAATGATGCAGCTACCGCAGCGTGGCTTTCTCGCCAAACAAGTATAGCGTCCATGAAGAATGAGCCAGTGGTGAACATCGAGTTTAAACTCTTTAGGTACCACTTTTAATAGTTTGTGCTCGACATCATCGACCGTTTTGCCCATCGCAAATTTCGTGCGATTAGAGACACGATAAATATGCGTATCGACGGCAATGGTGGGCCAGCCAAAAGCGGTGTTGAGCACAACGTTTGCCGTTTTTCTTCCTACGCCCGGCAGAGCCTCAAGTGCTGCACGATCTTCCGGAACTTCACCATTGTGCTTTTCCAGCAAGATCTTACAGGTTTTAATGGTGTTTTCTGCTTTCGAATTAAACAGGCCAATGGTCTTGATGTACTCTTTTAAGCCATCGACACCCAAATCAAACATGCTCTGTGGCGTATTTGCTACAGGGAAGAGCTTGTCAGTGGCTTTGTTTACGCTCACATCCGTCGCTTGTGCTGAGAGCAATACAGCGATAAGCAGTTCAAAGGGAGAGTTCCAGTTTAGCTCGGTCTGAGGGTTTGGGTTGTTTTCCCTTAATCGTTCTAAAATTTCAATTCTTTTGACTTTGTTCATTGCGGATTTCCAGTACCGTCTTGGCGGATTAAAAAGGCCCTACGAATGGTAGAGCCTAATTTTTTATTCTGCGTACTAAGCGTTGGTGACGCGGGCACGTTCAATGGTCGGTTTTTCTTCTTTTGGTTGTCGTGCCTGAATCGAGTTATCGATAATATTTTTTAAAGCGATCAGCAAGCCAACACCAATGAAAGCGCCTGGTGGTAGCAGAGCCAGAAGGAAGCTGCTATCAAAGTGGAACACTTCAATTCTAAGTGACGCTGCCCAATCGCCTAGTAGTAAATCTGCACCGTCGAATAACGTGCCGTTACCAATGAGCTCACGCATTGCACCTAGTACAACTAGTACACTGGTCATGCCCAGACCCATCCATAAACCGTCTAACGCTGAAGGCAGTACATCGTTTTTAGACGCATAGGCTTCTGCGCGGCCGATAATAATACAGTTGGTTACGATCAGCGGGATAAAGATACCGAGTGAAAGATACAAACCGTATGCGTAAGCATTCATTAACAGCTGTACACAGGTAACCAGTGAAGCAATTATCATGACGAAGACCGGAATACGGACCTCTTTTGGCACGTAGTTACGGATAAGAGAGACCGTCACGTTTGAGCCGACCAGCACCAATAGCGTAGCAATGCCAAGGCCAAGTGCGTTTGTGATCGTAGATGACACAGCCAGCAGAGGACAAAGACCAAGCAATTGAACTAATGCCGGGTTGTTGCTCCACATGCCGTTTTTCATCAGCAGTTTGTTTTCACTCATTGGTTGCCTCCTGCGCAGTCTAGGGGCTGACTAAGAATCTCATCACGGGTGTTATTGACATAGTTTACGGTGTTTCTCACCACTTTGACCACTGCTCTTGGCGTAATTGTCGCGCCAGTAAATTGATCAAAATCACCGCCGTCTTTACGAACTCGCCAAGAGTTCCAGTTTGCTTCTGTAACCTCTTTTCCGGTGAAACTCAGGATCCAATCTGATACACGAAGGTCGATTTTATCGCCTAACCCCGGTGTTTCTTTTTGGCTAAGGACGCGAGTTCCCAGAATTTTCCCTTGGTTATCAATGCCAGTAATGACTTTGATCTCACCGTTGTAACCGTCTGGGGCGATGGACTCAATTGCAATTGCGGTTGGTTCGCCATTTTTAGTCGCAATATAAGCCGGCATTGCATGTAAGGTTCCAAGCTCTGGTGAGCTGACCATAGTGCACGCCTGCGTTAACGCGTTGTCATGCATGGTCTCAGGAATGACCTGATTAAGCACCGACAACAACTGTTTGCGTTCTTGTTGTTTGATTTGATCTTCGGTTAAGTACTGAGTCAATGCCACCAGACCTGTTGTGGCACAAGCAAAGATAGCGAGTGTCAGACCATTTTTTCTAATTGCGGTTAACATGTTTACCTCAGTGCCCGTAAGTTCTAGGTTTGGTGTAGTAGTCAATCAGTGGCACGCACATATTGGCTAGCAGAACGGCGAATGCAACGCCATCAGGGAATCCACCCCAACTGCGAATGATAAAGACGAGTGCACCAATTAGAGCGCCAAAAATTAGGCGACCTTTTACCGTAGTTGAAGCTGAGACTGGATCCGTAGCGATAAAGAAAGCACCCAGCATGGTCGCGCCCGATAGCAAGTGGAATATCGGGGACGCCGTTTCTCCCGGAGTGATCAGCGAGAATACCAGACTAAACAAGGTCAGACTCGCTAAGAAGCCCACCGGAATGTACCACTGGATGAGACGCTTTTTGATCATCACCAGGCCACCAATAAAGTAAGCAATATTGACCCATTGCCAACCAACACCCGCTAAACCAGAAAAAATCGGCTGTGACAGGATTTCACCTGGTGTTGCGCCAGTATGCAGCCCTGTTTTAAAAGCATCGAGTGGTGTTGCCATTGTCACGCCATCTACGCCTGCACGAACTTGCTGAAGTGATAGGCCATCACCATCAAACCCAGTAAAAATCAGTGACAGGACGTCGGCAAAATTCACGTGATCCGGAATCAGAGATGTCGGCACGCTCCAGCTCGTCATTTGAACCGGGAAGGAGATAAGCAGCACAACATAAGCCACCATCGCTGGGTTAAATAGATTTTGCCCAAGGCCACCATAGAGATGTTTGGCTATAACAATCGCAAACACTAAGCCGATCACAGTTAGCCACCAAGGAGACCAAGGCGGAATGGCAACAGCCAGCAGCCAAGCGGTAACGATGGCACTGTTATCTCGAAGTGCTCGCATTGGAGATCGCTTGCGGGCGACCATCACTAATGCTTCCAGAGATATCGCAACAGCAATGGCAAAAATAAGCTGGATCAGTGTACCCCAGCCAAAAAAGTAAGTTTGAGCCGCTAAACCAGGGATCGCACACAGTGCCACCCATTTCATTAAATCAGGCGTGCTACGACGACTGTGGGTATGCGGTGAGCTGGCTATAAAAAACGACATTACTCGTTCTCCTCGGTATTATTTTTATCTGCTTCTTGCTGAGCTTTACGTGCTTTCGCGCGAGCAATGGCAGCAGCGACAGCGGCTTTCTTCGGGTCTTCAATTTGCTCAGCCGGGGCTTCTTCAGCTGGTTTTGATTCTGCTTCCTGCTGAGCTTTGCGTGCTTTCGCACGAGCAATGGCAGCAGCGACAGCGGCTTTCTTCGGGTCTTCAGTTTGTTCAGCTGGCGCTTCATCTTCAGCAGGTTTTGCTTCTGATTCTTGCTGAGATTTACGCGCTTTCGCACGAGCAATGGCAGCGGCGACAGCGGCTTTCTTCGGATCGTCGGTTTGTTCAGCCGGCGCTTCATCTTCAGCAGGTTTTACTTCTGTTTCTTGCTGAGCTTTACGAGCTTTGGCACGTGCAATAGCCGCCGCGACAGCGGCTTTCTTTGGATCTTCCGCTTGTTCAGCCGGCGCTTCATCTTCAGCAGGTTTTGCTTCTGAATCTTGCTGAGCTTTACGAGCTTTGGCACGTGCAATAGCCGCAGCGACAGCGGCTTTCTTCGGATCGTCGGTTTGTTCAGCCGACGCTTCATCTTCAGCAGGTTTTACTTCTGTTTCTTGCTGAGCTTTACGAGCTTTGGCACGTGCAATAGCCGCCGCGACAGCGGCTTTCTTTGGATCTTCCGCTTGTTCAGCCGGAGCCTTTTCTTCAGCAGGTTTAGCTTCCGCTTCTTGTCCTGCCTTGCGTGCTTTCGCACGAGCAATGGCCGCCGCGACTGCTGCTTTTTTCGGATCGTCTGTTTGCTCAGCCGGCGCTTCATTTTCAGCAGGTTTTGCTTCTGCTTCTTGTCCTGCCTTGCGTGCTTTCGCACGAGCTATAGCCGCAGCAACCGCTGCTTTTTTATCTTCCGGTTCAGCAGACGTGGTGGTGTCTTCTTGCTGTGCCTTTTTAGCTTTGGCGCGAGCAATAGCAGCGGCCACGGCTGACTTTTTATCATCAGTATCGGCTGAACCTTCACTTTGCTCTTTTTCTGCTTTGCGTTCTCTAGCCAGGCGCTTGCGCTCTTCACGCAGCTTGGCCATCTCGGTGTTATCCGGTTCTGCAGCGCCTGCTTCCGCGGCAGCGGCTTGTTTGGCTTTTGCTTTCGCTATCGCAGCAGCAACCGCTGGTTTCACGGCAGGTTCTGCTTTCTCTTCTGCATTAGCTTTTTGAGCTTTCACACGCGCAATCGCAGCGGCTATCGCATCATCGCCACCTTTAGACTTCATGTCTTTGCGACGTTCATCAGCAGCTTTCTTGAAGCGGTTTTCTCGCTCTTCTTTTTCGCGCTCCATACGCGCTTTTTTCTCTTCAAAGCGCTGTTTTGCTCGCTCAGCCGCTTCTGCTTCTTGCGCTCGGGTGCGAATTTCGGCTTTTGCCTGGCGATAGTATTGCACCAGTGGAATTTCACTTGGGCAAACAAATGCACACGCACCACACTCAATACAGTCTTTGAGGTTTAACTCTTCAAGCTTTTCATATTCTTCTGCTTTGGAATGCCAAAGTAGTTGCTGAGGAAGCAGTGACGCCGGGCAGGCTTCAGCACATTGACCACAGCGGATACATTCCATTTCGTATTGACTGGCTGAGATCTCAAAGCGAGTTGGCGCAAGAATACAGTTGGCCGTCTTGGTAATCGGAACATGGGAGTGGGGCAGTGTGAATCCCATCATTGGGCCGCCCATGATCAAACGTTGGAGCTTTTTATCGGCCTTGTAGCCAAACTCATCTAGCAACGCTTGAACAGGTGTTCCCAAAAGAGCCCATACGTTGCGTGGCGTCTTAAAAGTTTTACCTGTCAGAGTGACAACGCGTTCAATCATTGGCTCGCCATCAATGACGGCACGTTTGATTGAATACAAAGAACCTACGTTTTGAACCAGAATGCCGATATCAGCAGGGATCGCACCGCTCGGTACTTCTTTGTTGGTCAGAATTTTGATCAGTTGCTTTTCGCCACCTGAAGGGTATTTCGTTGGAATGACGCGGATAACAATGTCTTTGTTTAAAGCTGCATTCTCCAATGCTTTGATCGCATCTGGCTTGTTATCTTCGATACCAATGATCGTCAGTTTTGGTTTTAGGATATGTTCGACAATCTCAATGCCCTGAATCAGTTCATCGGCATGTTCCTGAATAAGTTTGTCGTCGGCTGTAATATATGGCTCACATTCCGCTGCGTTGACAATCAGGATTTCCGTTCGAGCAACACCAGATTGAATTTTCTTCGCGGTTGGGAAACCTGCGCCACCCATACCCGAAATACCCGCAAGACGGATAACGTCGATTAGCGCATCTGCAGATTCTTGTGTGTAATCGACAACAGGGGTTTTCTTACACCACGTATCTTTACCGTCAGGCGCGATAACCGCGCACAGTTCACTTAGCCCTGATGGGTGAGCGACCGTTCTAGGTTCGATCGCGGTGATTTTACCTGATGTTGGCGCATGAACAGGTACCGTAAAACCGGTTTCGGATTGTGTTAAAGGCTGGCCTTTTAGTACATTGTCACCTGCGGCAACAAGTAGGTTACCTGCTTTACCAATATGCTGTTTCAATGGCAGAACGATCTCTGCCGGAATTGCTGCGCGTAGTAATTCTGCTTTATTGGATTGTTTTTTATTTTCTGCCGGATGCACACCGCCTGGGAAATCCCAAAGCGACCCAGTACGAATTTGTTCAATCAAAGACAACATACGAAACCTTAATTAATTGAATCTTTCACGTTCGCTGCATCTTTGGCAGCATCCGTAATATCCACAACTGGAATGGTATTAAGTTTCCACTTCCAGCTGTCTGTGGTGGTTGCCACAGGAATCATTTCAATACAGTCAGTCGGACATGGTGCTACGCACAAGTCACAACCAGTACATTCTTCTTTGATAACGGTATGAAGGGCCTTGGTGCCACCAACAATGGCATCGACAGGACAAGCCTGAATGCATTTGGTACAGCCAATGCACATGTCTTCATGAATGAACGCGACCGTAGGAACTTTATTATCAAGATCGTGTGCCGACTCTTCTGGCTCTATGCCCATGAGATCAGCTAGCTTTTCTATTGTTGCCTGACCGCCAGGAGGACATTTGTTGATATGGTCACCATTAGCAATCGCCTCTGCATATGGGCGACAGCCTGGATAGCCACATTGGCCACACTGGGTTTGAGGCAAAATAGCATCGATCTGATCGACGATAGGGTCCGCCTCAACTTTGAAGCGAATGGAAGCAAATCCGAGGATGGCTCCGAAAATCGCAGCAAGCACAGCGAGTGCGATGATCGCAATTAGAATCGTACTCATCGTTTACTTCACCAAACCAGTAAAGCCCATAAAGGCAAGCGACATCAAACCAGCAGTGATCATAGCGATAGAGGCCCCTTTAAAAGGAAGCGGTACATCTGCGGCAGCAATTCGCTCACGCATAGAGGCAAATAGAATTAATACCATAGAAAAACCGACTGCTGCACCAAAGCCATAAATGATAGATTCGATGAAGTTATGGTTCTCATTGATATTGAGCAGCGCAACACCAAGTACCGCACAGTTAGTGGTAATGAGCGGTAAGAAGATGCCGAGTAGGCGATAGAGTGTCGGGCTGGTTTTGTGCACAACCATCTCTGTGAACTGAACCACAACAGCGATAACCAAGATGAAACTCATGGTTCTTAGATATTCGATACCTAATGGGCGAAGGATGTAGCTTTCTACTAAATATGAACACACCGACGCGAGCGTTAGCACGAAAGTGGTTGCTAAGCCCATACCTATTGCTGTTTCCAGTTTTTTGGACACGCCCATAAACGGACAGAGGCCCAAAAATTTTACCAGTACAAAGTTGTTTACCAGCACAGTGCCGACTAACAACAAAACATATTCGGTCATAGTTTTTACGTTCTTAAAATCCGATCCCAATATTATCGTGTTTTGTGACACCAATAACAACCAGTGAACGATGTGGTTTTATATACACGGTGGAAAAATAGCCGTCTATGTGATTCAGATAGATGAATTTTTATCGAAATAAGAGATTTGGTGAATGATTTGTAAGACAAAAGAGGAGAAGAGGATTGTTGCTTATGCAGATTTTGACGCATTTTGTCGGAAAGTGACTCGGGTGGCTAAGTGGCCCAAAACTTCGGTCTGAGACATTCACTTGGAACAAATCATTCGTAGTTTGGAAACGAAAAAGCCGCGTCTTACGACACGGCTTTTCCTTGAATTTGGCTCCCCCTGCGGGACTCGAACCTGCGACATACGGATTAACAGTCCGCCGTTCTACCAACTGAACTAAGGGGGAATTGCTTTGCTTGAAAGCGGGGCAAATCTTACCGACCCCAAAATCTACTGTCAACAGGAATAAAATACATTTTTTTGAAAAAATATCACGGTTGGCTCTTTACTTTTTTGTATGGCTTACCAGTAAAGGGCTAGGGTTACTTATCCACTAAATTTGTGGATAAGTATGTTGATGAAATCTGAGTAAAGTTAATTGATATGCAACACGGTTTATTTTTCTGCATTTGTAAGCAGGATTATGCACTAATTAGGCAGATAATACAGAGGTTTATTGGTAATCAAGTAGAAATAGTCAAAGTGGATAAAAATTAGACTTTAGGGGATAAGCTTACTTTGTACTGCTTTTTGGGGAAAAGTTGTGGAAATATGATAAATGATATTTGAGAATAATCATTGACTAGGGCGACGTACTATATCAGAGCATCTCAGGTAAGGCTATAGCGAGTTGTACAAAGGCACAAATTTAATAGTAATGGTCGATAATACTCCGACAGGCATAGATTTCATTGACTAAGGTGTATATATAGTGTGTATATATACAGTTAGTCCGTAGTAGAGTTAAGGAACGGTATGAGCAAAGTTTATGAGCTGGTTTCTAGTTATCAGCCATCAGGAGATCAACCCGATGCAATTAAGCAATTACTTGAGGGGTTAGACTCGGGTTTAGCACATCAGACACTGTTAGGTGTGACAGGTTCAGGTAAGACATTCACATTAGCGAATGTGATCGCTCAAGCGCAACGTCCTGCAATTTTGCTCGCACCTAACAAAACTCTGGCCGCGCAGCTTTATGGAGAGATGAAGTCATTTTTCCCGAATAATGCGGTTGAGTATTTCGTTTCTTACTACGATTACTACCAGCCAGAAGCTTATGTGCCAACCACCGATACGTTTATCGAAAAAGACGCATCTGTTAACGCTCACATTGAACAGATGCGATTATCCGCGACCAAAGCGTTATTAGAGCGTAAAGATGCCATTATCGTCGCGTCGGTCTCTGCCATTTACGGTTTGGGTGATCCTGAGTCTTATCTGCAAATGATGTTGCATTTACGTCGTGGCGATGTGATCGACCAACGTGACATGCTTCGTCGCTTGGCTGAGCTGCAATACTCACGTAACGATGTAGCCTTTGAGCGAGGCCAGTTTCGCGTTCGTGGTGAAGTGATTGATATCTTTCCTGCTGAATCCGATCAAGATGCAGTTCGAGTTGAAATGTTTGATGACGAAGTCGACTGCATCAGCGTGTTTGATCCACTTACCGGAGTCGTTAAACAGCGCGATTTACCGCGTTATACCATCTATCCGAAAACGCATTACGTTACGCCTCGCGATCGTGTCCTGGAAGCGATTGAAAATATCAAAGTGGAACTCGAAGTACGCAAAAAGCAGTTATTGGACAATAATAAGCTGTTGGAAGAGCAACGTATCAGTCAGCGTACACAGTTCGATATCGAGATGATGAATGAGCTTGGATTCTGCTCGGGAATCGAAAACTACTCTCGTTACCTCAGTGGTCGCGCTGAGGGAGAGCCGCCACCGACACTTTTTGATTATCTACCCCATGATGGTTTATTGATTATTGACGAGTCACACGTAACCGTCCCACAAATTGGCGCCATGTATAAAGGTGACCGTTCTCGTAAAGAAACGCTGGTGGAATTCGGGTTTCGTTTACCTTCAGCACTGGATAACCGCCCGCTTAAATTTGAAGAGTTTGAGTCGCTTGCGCCGCAGACTATTTTTGTTTCAGCGACACCGGGTAACTATGAGCTCGAAAAATCCGATGGCGATATTGCTGATCAAGTTGTTCGCCCTACGGGATTACTTGATCCTGTACTGGAAGTTCGTCCCGTCGCGACGCAGGTCGATGATCTGCTTTCCGAGATTCGTATTCGTGCGGTGAAAGATGAACGAGTCCTCGTCACAACGTTGACCAAACGCATGGCAGAAGATTTGACCGAATACCTGCATGAACACGATGTTCGCGTACGTTATCTTCACTCCGATATTGATACCGTAGAGCGAGTTGAGATTATTCGAGATCTTCGACTAGGCGAATTTGACGTGCTTGTCGGTATCAACTTATTACGAGAAGGTTTGGATATGCCGGAAGTGTCGCTGGTGGCGATATTGGATGCTGATAAAGAAGGCTTCTTGCGCTCGGAACGCTCACTGATCCAGACTATCGGCCGTGCTGCTCGAAACATCGAAGGTAAGGCCATTTTGTATGCCGACTCCATCACCAAGTCGATGAAGAAAGCGATGGATGAAACCAACCGTCGTCGTGAGAAGCAGCAAGCGTACAATGAAGAAATGGGGATTGTACCGCAGGCATTGACGCGCAATATCAAAGACATCATGGAGCTAGGTGATATCACTAAGTCCAAACGTCAGCGTACTGGTAAACAGGTTCCATTATCGAAAGTCGCGGAGCCGTCTCAGTCTTATGAAGTCATGTCGCCACAACAGTTGGAAAAAGAAATCAGCAGACTGGAAGCAGCGATGTACCAGCATGCTCAAGATCTTGAGTTTGAGCTGGCGGCTGAAAAACGTGATGAGATTGAAAAACTGCGTGCTCAGTTTATCGCTAATAGCTGATCTTCACGCTAATCACTGATTAACCTGATATTGCAGGAAAAAAAGAAGCCAATAGGCAGTCGTTTCTATTGGCTTTATTTGCGAACATAATGTTCACTAACAACGTCAGTTGGCTAGGTGACCCGAGGGGTCATAGTTAATCGAGCATGATTTATGCCAAATTCTTAACTTATTGATCTCTGTTTTTATTGATCTAAATTGCCCCTGATTTATGTATTGTTATTTGCATAATGCAAAGCGTAATGCGATTATTGTTTAAAAGATTACAAAAAAGCTAGCTAGGTTATGCAACAACAAACTACTAAAGATCCAAAGGCTCGTTATCTGCTAATGGTCGAGGATACTGCGTCGGTTGCGGCGTTGTATCGCTCTTACCTGACGCCACTAGGTATTGACATCAACATTGTTGGTACCGGGCGTGATGCGATCGAAAGTCTGAAACATCGTATCCCCGATCTTATTCTGCTTGATCTTCGTCTGCCTGATATGACGGGGATGGATGTTTTACATGCCGTTAAACAAAGTCACCCAGATGTTCCTATCATCTTTATGACTGCACACGGCTCTATCGACACTGCGGTAGAAGCGATGCGTCATGGCTCTCAAGACTTTTTGATTAAACCGTGTGAAGCCGACCGATTACGTGTCACGGTGAACAACGCAATACGAAAAGCGACCAAGTTAAAAAACGAAGCGGATAATCCTGGTAACCAGAATTATCAGGGTTTCATCGGTAGTAGCCAAACCATGCAGCAGGTTTACCGCACCATTGACTCAGCCGCGAGCAGTAAGGCGAGTATTTTCATTACTGGTGAAAGTGGTACGGGTAAAGAGGTGTGTGCCGAAGCTATCCATGCCGCAAGTAAACGTGGTGACAAACCTTTTATTGCGATTAACTGTGCAGCGATCCCTAAAGACCTGATTGAAAGTGAGTTGTTTGGTCACGTAAAAGGCGCGTTTACTGGTGCGGCGAATGATCGTCAAGGTGCGGCAGAATTAGCGGATGGCGGTACGCTTTTCCTCGATGAATTGTGTGAAATGGATTTGGACTTACAGACCAAGTTGTTGCGATTTATCCAGACTGGTACCTTCCAGAAAGTCGGTTCATCAAAAATGAAGAGCGTGGATGTACGTTTTGTGTGTGCCACCAACCGTGACCCTTGGAAAGAGGTTCAGGAAGGGCGCTTTCGTGAAGACCTATATTACCGCTTATACGTAATACCATTGCATCTTCCACCTTTGCGTGAGCGTGGCGAAGACGTTGTCGAAATTGCTTATTCTTTATTGGGTTATATGTCTCATGAAGAGGGGAAAGGCTTTGTACGCTTTTCGCAAGAAGTGATAGATCGATTTAATAACTATGAATGGCCCGGTAACGTACGTCAGTTACAAAACGTGCTTCGCAATATCGTGGTGTTAAATCACGGTAAAGAAATTACTTTGGATATGCTTCCGCCTCCATTGAATCAACCTTTGGAGCGTAAGACATCAAGCGCCACAGTTGAGTCTCAAGTGATGACAGCCTCGGACATTGTGCCACTGTGGATTACTGAAAAAACGGCGATTGAACGCGCAATTGAAGCGTGTGACGGTAATATTCCTCGAGCGGCAGGGTATCTAGATGTCAGTCCATCGACGATTTACCGTAAGCTACAAGCATGGAACAGCAAGGATGAGCGGCAAAAGGTATGAGCATGAATATACTTAACCAGAAGAAAATAGACGATCTGTCCATGGAGATTGGCAGCGACAATGTACCAGTGTTGCTTGATATTTTTTTAGGTGAAATAGACACTTACATTAGAAACTTATCTCAGTTCGATGACGCCGATCAACTGGTATATTTGAAAGAAATCAGCCATGCGTTAAAAAGCAGTGCTGCCAGTTTTGGTGCTGATCGTTTGTGTGACTTAGCAATCTCTATTGATAAGAAAGCGAAAGCGGGAGAGTTGGCGGTAGAAGGAGAAGAAGCCACTACCATGATCGACGTTCTGCGCGATACACAAGAGGTTTACCGCTCCTGGAGCCTATAACCGACAAGAAGTGACAGTGAAGTTTAAAAGTAAAGCCCCTCACATTCAGTGAAGGGCTTTACTGTTTCTGGATAAGATTAACTCTGGCTAACAAGTTGATCTTCGATGGCTTTCTTGAGTTTATTACGATCATGACGCCAGTCGCGATTGCTTGAAGCCAGTGACTCGGTGACCACATTCCATCTATCGAGCACTTCTTGTTCTGCTTTTTCAGCAAGAACGACATCGATTTTTCTGCCTTGCAATGCTCGCTCACACCATTCTAATTTTTGCTCCATGCTCATACGACCGGCAGGACCATATTCCGGACTCAAGTTCGCGACAAAAATGACTTTGGCGTTTTTATTGTTGGCGATCGCTTTACCTAGCTCTGGCAATAACAGTGGTGGCATGATGCTGGTCAGAAAGCTTCCCGGCCCCAGAACAATGGCATTAGCCTCTGATAATGCTGCCACTGCTTCTTTTGTTGCGGGTACTTCAGGAGATAGGTCTAAACGGCGAAGGTCAGCCTCCATGTGGTCGACATTGGTTTCTCCGGTGACCCATTTGCCATCGACAGATAGGGCAGACAGATCGGATGGGTGCTCTGACATAGGTAGAATATTCACATCGACTTTAAGCATATTGCGAATAAGATTGATCGCATCCAATGGACGGACCGAAAGGTTGTCCAGAGCGGTGAGCATTAAATTTCCCAAATTGTGACCATCAAGTTCGCCACTGCCCTTGAAGCGATACTCGAACATCATTGAACTGATTGATGGTTCAGTGATCAACTGGTTGATGCAGTTGCGCATATCACCCCAAGCGATACCACCCTGACAATGACGAATTCGGCCAGTGGAGCCGCCATTATCAGTGGTAGCGACGATGCCCGTCGCGTTGCCACGAAAATCGCTCAGTGCTGCTAACATTCTACCTAAACCATGGCCACCGCCAACTGCGACTACTTTGTTATCCGTATAGATACTCATACGTTACATTCTTCTAATAAAATTCGTAAAAACGGCTACAATTTAACGTAATGAGTGCACTAACGGTACTCACTTAGCGGTAAATTGTGTGACTTGAGATATTTTTTAGTGCTCAAGTCTGGATTCCCTTATAAATATTCAGTATTTTACACAGCAAAGCTATCAGAGTTTTACTTTCTCTGGTTGCCATAACTCCGAGCTCACAACACTAAGTTCGATTAAGGATAGGTGTTCTGAGCCAGTGGCATACTGCCACAAGGGCTTGGTTGGAAATGACCACGCCTCCCGTGTTTGGAAAGGTGTTCCGTGGCGCAACAATTCGAAGACAAATTTCATCGTAAATTCTATTACTTACGTCTGTCTGTAACTGACGTTTGTAATTTCAAATGTACCTATTGCCTGCCTGATGGTTATAAACCTTCGGGCAAAAAAAACTCGTCTTTTTTATCGCTACCTGAAATTAAGCGGGTAGTCACCGCGTTTGCAGATTGTGGTACTTCAAAAGTCCGCATTACAGGCGGTGAGCCAAGTTTACGTAAGGACTTTACTGACATCATCCATGCTGTCGCAACGACACCTGGTATTGAGAAAGTCGCGACAACGACAAATGGCTATCGCATGGCCAAACAGGTTGCAGACTGGCGCGAAGCTGGCCTCACGCACATCAATGTGAGTGTGGATAGTCTGGACCCACGCATGTTCCATCAAATCACGGGTGAAAATAAGTTCACCGAAGTGATGAATGGTATCGAGCGTGCGTTTGAAGTCGGCTATGAACAAGTGAAAGTGAACGTGGTGTTGATGAAAGATCTCAACCATCACGAGCTGCCTGCCTTCCTCAACTGGATCAAAGATAGACCAATTCAATTGCGTTTTATTGAACTGATGCAGACGGGTGAAATGGATGACTTGTTTAATAAGCATCACGTTTCTGGTGTTGCGATCCGTAATCAGCTCATTGCTAATGGATGGCTACTGAAAGTCCGTTCTCACAATGATGGCCCTGCTCAGGTATTTGTTCACCCGGATTACAAGGGTGAAATTGGGCTAATTATGCCTTATGAGAAGGACTTTTGTGAAAGCTGTAACCGGCTTCGTGTTTCTGCCATGGGTAAGCTGCATCTATGTTTGTTTGGCGAGCATGGCATTGACTTACGTGACCTTCTGCAAGGTGATGAACAAGAGAATGAGTTAATTGAGCGTATTCAAGCTCAGCTGCAGACTAAGTCTGTCAGTCACTTTTTGCATGATGGCAACACTGGGATGACGCCTCATCTCGCGTCCATTGGCGGCTAACATCACACAACTTTTATAGAGGAAGCTCGCGGGCTTTCTCGATGATATTTCCTGAATCGATATAACGAATCCAAGCTAACTTTAGAGAATAGGTGAACTAATGGGTCACGCTGAAAGCAAATTTCAACCTGCAAATATTGCCGTTCTAACGGTATCTGACACTCGTACTGAAGAAAATGACACATCAGGTCGCTACCTTGTAGAACACGCCCAGGAAGCCGGTCACAATGTCGTTGATAAGCAAATCGTCATTGATGATATGTATAAGATTCGAGCGATTGTTTCTCAATGGATCGCAGACGAAAACGTACAAGCGGTCATGATCACCGGTGGTACAGGTTTTACTTCTCGTGACAGCACTCCAGAAGCACTTAAGCCGCTGTTTGATAAAGAAGTGGAAGGCTTTGGCGAGTTATTCCGTATGGTTTCTTATGAAGAGATTGGCACATCGACTATCCAGTCACGTGCAATTGCTGGTTTTGCTAACCATACCGTCATCTTTGCTATGCCAGGGTCTACAGGTGCATGCCGCACTGGTTGGACGAAAATAATCAAGCAGCAGATGGACGCAAGTCACCGCCCTTGTAACTTTATGCCACACCTATCTGTATAACCTTTTCTACTAAGTGAAGGAAAAGCAATGACCCAATTTACACACATTAATGCATCCGGCGAAGCTAACATGGTCGATGTTTCAGCGAAAATGGAAACAGTACGTGAAGCAAGAGCAGAAGCATTTGTGCACATGGCACCAGAAACTCTCGAGTTGATTGTCTCTGGTCAACATCATAAAGGCGATGTGTTTGCTACCGCACGTATAGCAGGTATTCAAGCCGCGAAAAAAACCTGGGATCTGATTCCGCTTTGTCATCCGCTTTTACTGTCTAAAGTTGAAGTTCAGTTAGAAGCGATTGAATCGGAGAGCAAGGTTCGTATCGAGTCTGTTTGTAAACTTGCAGGTAAAACAGGCGTAGAGATGGAAGCGCTAACGGCGGCTTCTGTTGCAGCGTTGACTATTTATGACATGTGTAAAGCGGTGCAAAAAGATATGGTCATTGGTCAGGTTCGTCTTCTTGAGAAGACGGGCGGAAAGTCAGGACACTTCAAGGCAGAATCATGATTAAAGTACTTTTCTTCGCTCAGACACGTGAGTTGGTGGGAATCGACAGTGTTGATTTAGAAGGGCAGTTTGAAACGGTAGAAGCGGTTCGTGCTCATTTGGTCGAAAAGGGCACGGAAAAAGACGGCAAGTGGGACTTGGCTCTCGAGCCCGGAAAGCTACTTGCAGCAGTTAACCAGTCTATTGTGCCGTTAGATACTGAAGTGAAATCGGGAGACGAAGTGGCATTCTTCCCGCCAGTGACTGGAGGTTAAGATGGATCCTCGTGTTTCTGTACAGGCTGAAGATTTTTCTGTCGATCAAGAATACCAAGGTTTATCCGAAGGAACGTCTTCTGGTGCCGTCGTGACATTTATCGGTAAAGTGCGCGATATGAACTTAGGCGATAACGTTGTTGGTCTGCATCTAGAACATTATCCTGGTATGACAGAAAAGAGCCTTATCGACATTTGTAATCAAGCTGAAGATCGTTGGCCATTACTTGGTGTGCGTGTTATCCACCGTATTGGTGATTTGGATATCGGTGATCAAATTGTTTTTGTTGGTGTTTCTAGCGCTCATCGAGGTGCGGCATTTGAAGCGTGCGAATTCATTATGGATTATCTAAAAACGAAAGCACCATTTTGGAAAAAAGAACGCACAACGACTGAAAATCGCTGGATTGAATCAAGAGACACTGATCACAAAGCTGCACAGCGTTGGCAAAAGTAGAGTAGAAAGTATTTCTCGCACAATGAAAGTTAAAAGCTAAGCATTACAGGTGCTTAGCTTTTTTTATATTTACCTTTTTATATATAAAGGTTGTACATTTATTGCCCACATAAAACGCAAGCTATTCGTCTCTATTACTCCATAAATTTGCACAATATTGGATCGCTCTAAACAATACATAAGCAAACGTTTGCTAAGTTCTTTGTGTCAGAAGTGTTAAGTTTGTGCATATGATTAGTATATGATGCTGCTAATTGGTTTAAATTTAGATTAATCGAAACTTTAATCTGTTGAGGAGAGATTGAGCTAGCCATTGGACTAGCAAAATGTTTTTAATCAGCTTTTTTTGCTGGATTTGTGCGACAGATACAGGATTATCGGTCTTTTTGCTACATTTTTATGGCAAATAACTTCAATGATTGCTAATGTGTGCCGCAGTCTTTGTATGGTTTTAGGTTCTTGGTGCTTAGTTTTGGCGCTAAAAAGATCTAAATCACAGCCCGTTTTTGTGAACCTACAAAGAGGTCATGGATGCTAACAAAAAAATTTGGAGTTTTACGCATGTATAAGAATAAAATCACGCGCGCTTTATTCATTGGCGCTGGTCTTTCTCTAGCTCTTGCTGGTTGTGGTGGTGATAAGCCAGAAGAGAAGCAAGCAGCTCAGCCTGCTCCTGCACCAGCCCCTGCCTCTGAAGCGAAATCTGATTCTTCGGAGCCAAAACTTGCTGCGGTTCAAGAATTAGTGCGTGGTAACGGTACAGAAGTAGCGACAATCGACCCACACAAATCACAAGGTGTTCCTGAATCTCACGTGATTCGCGATCTACTTGAAGGCCTTGTAAACCAAGATGCAGATGGTAATACCATCCCTGGTGTTGCTGAATCTTGGGAAACTGCAGACAACAAAACATTCACTTTCCACCTACGCAAAGACGCAAAATGGTCTAACGGCGATCCTGTTACGGCCGGCGATTTCGTCTACAGCTTCCAGCGTGCAGTCGATCCTGCAACCGCTTCTCCATACGCTTGGTACATGGAATACACCAAGATGAAGAATGCGAAAGACATCGTTGCTGGTAAAAAAGATAAAAGCGAGCTAGGTGTGAAAGCGGTTGACGACCAGACGTTGGTTGTTGAGCTTGATACTGCAGTACCGTACTTCGTCATGATGATGGGCCACACAACGGTTAAGCCAGTTCACCAAGCGACTGTTGAAAAATTCGGTGATCAGTGGACCAAACCAGAGAACTTTGTAGGTAACGGCGCATATGTTGTTGATAACTGGGTTGTAAACGAACGTTTAGTATTGAAGCGTAACGAGCAATACTGGGACAACGAACACACGACTTTGGATAAAGTTACTTTCCTACCTATCGAAAACCAGGTAGCGGAAATGAACCGTTTCCTAGCAGGTGAAATCGACTTTACCAATGAACTGCCAACTGAGCACTTCAAGCGTCTGCAAAAAGAACATCCAGAAGAAGTTTCTGTAACGGGTAACCTATGTACCTACTACTACATCTTCAACACTAAGAAAGAACCGTTTGATGATGTTCGTGTTCGTAAAGCGATCTCGTACGCAATTGACCGTAACATCGTAACGGATGCGATCCTAGCTCAAGGTCAAAAGCCTGCTTACTTCCTAACGCCTGAAATCACAGCAGGCTTCAATCCTGAAATGCCAGCTTATGGTAAGATGACTCAGGAAGAGCGTAACGCCGAAGCAGCACGTCTTCTAGAAGAAGCTGGTTACGGCAAAGATAACCCACTGAAATTTAATCTTCTTTACAATACTTCAGAGAACCACAAGAAAATTGCGGTTGCTCTAGGTTCAATGTGGAAGAAGACTCTGGGTCTTGATGTCACTCTAGAAAACCAAGAGTGGAAAACTTACCTATCTTCTAAAGATGCGGGTGACTTCGAAGTGGCTCGTGCAGGTTGGTGTGGTGACTACAACGAAGCTTCATCATTCCTGACGCTAATGATGAGTAACAACACCACTGGTGGTATTCACTACGATAGCAAAGAGTACGACGAGATCATGAACAAAGCATTTGCTTCTACATCAGATGAACAGCGCCAAGCACTATACTTGGAAGCTGAGAAGTTGATGGCGAAGGATATGCCAATTGCACCTATCTACCAGTACGTGAAATCACGTCTACTGTCTCCTAAAGTTGGTGGCTTCCCAGCTAACAACGCAGAAGAAAAGATCTACTCAAAAGACCTATACATTACTGAGTAAATCTTAATCAGATAGAATTATAAAAAATTAGGCACTGCATGTGAGAGATCGCATGCAGCGCCTATGTTGTGTCCAAAATTTGGACATTTGGTTTTCATTTACACTGTCACAGACTGAAAGAGTGAGTTTATGCTTAAATTCATCGCAAAAAGGATATTTGAGGCGATCCCAACAATGTTGGTTTTGATCACCGTATCTTTCTTTCTCATGCGTTTTGCTCCGGGAAATCCATTCTCGACAGAACGTCCATTACCACCAGAAGTTATGGCTAACATCGAAGCTAAATATGGCCTAGATAAGCCAGTATTCGAGCAATACACGACTTACTTGTTTAACGTTATCCAAGGTGACTTTGGACCGTCATTTAAGTACCTGGATTACTCAGTTAATGAACTGATTTCTGTTGCGTTACCTGTATCTGCAAAAGTCGGTTTCATTGCCTTCATTTTCACCCTGATAATGGGGGTGACGGTTGGCACAATAGCCGCTTTAAAACAGAATACCTGGGTCGATTACACGATTATGTCAACGGCGATGATAGGCGTTGTCATGCCATCATTCGTATTGGCCCCGGCACTGATCTACCTATTCTCTCTTCACTGGAACCTCTTCCCTGCGGGGGGGTGGCATGATGGTGGCTTCAAGTACCTTGTACTTCCAGTAATTGGTATGTCATTGCTTTACGTTGCAACATTCGCACGTATTACTCGTGGCTCAATGATTGAAACATTAAACAGTAACTTTATTCGTACCGCACGCGCGAAAGGTCTAAGTTACCGCTACATCATCCTTAAGCACGCACTTAAGCCAGCACTACTCCCTGTCGTTTCTTACATGGGTCCTGCTTTCGTAGGTATCATTACCGGTTCTGTTGTTATCGAAACCATCTTTGGTCTACCAGGTATTGGTAAGCTTTTCGTTAACGCTGCATTTAACCGTGACTACTCGCTAGTAATGGGTGTAACCATTCTGATTGGTTTCCTATTTATCTTATTCAACGCGATTGTCGATATCCTACTAGCAATGATTGACCCGAAAATTCGCTACTAACAGGGAAGTTTGGTTATGTTAACGAAAAAAGAAAACCTAGAAGCGATTGAAAAATTCTCTGAGAGTTTAGAGATTGAAGGTCGCAGTCTTTGGCAGGATGCTCGAATTCGCTTTATGCGTAACAAAGCAGCAATGGTGAGTTTATTTATCCTGGCTCTAATGACGTTGGCGGTGATTGTTCTGCCAATGATCGCACCTTATGCATTTGATGATACAGATTGGTACGCAATGCACGTTGCACCTAACGCTGACCACTGGTTTGGTACTGACAGCTTAGGTCGCGACTTGTACGTTCGTACGCTGATTGGTGGCCGAATCTCCCTAATGGTAGGGGTTATGGGTGCATTCGTAGCAGTTTTGATTGGTACGCTTTACGGCGCAGCATCTGGCTTCATTGGCGGTAAAGTTGACCGTATCATGATGCGTATCCTTGAGATCCTATACGCGGTACCGTTTATGTTCCTAGTTATCGTACTAGTAACCTTCTTCGGCCGTAACATTATTCTTATCTTCGTAGCGATCGGTGCAATCGCATGGCTGGATATGGCACGTATCGTACGTGGTCAAACGCTTAGCCTACGTAGTAAAGAGTTCATCGAAGCGGCACACGTTTGTGGTGTAAGTAACTGGAAGATCATTACTCGCCATATCGTACCGAACGTACTTGGTATCGTAGCAGTTTACTCAACGCTGCTTATCCCTAGCATGATTCTGACTGAATCATTCCTATCGTTCCTTGGTCTTGGTGTTCAGGAACCAATGACAAGTTGGGGCGCACTTCTACAAGAAGGTGCACAGACAATGGAAGTAGCAATCTGGCAGCTGGCATTCCCAGCCGCGTTCATGGTTGTGACTCTGTTCTGCTTCAACTACGTTGGTGACGGTCTGCGCGATGCGCTGGATCCTAAAGACAGATAATTACAGATAGATTAAGGAAGCAACGATGAGCTTATTAGATGTCAAAGATCTGCGCGTCGAGTTTACCACTCAAGATGGTATCGTAACCGCAGTAAACGATTTGAACTTTTCTCTTAACCAGGGTGAAACCTTAGGTATCGTAGGTGAGTCAGGTTCAGGTAAATCTCAAACCGTATTCGCAATCATGGGTCTGCTGGCTAAAAACGGTATCATTTCTGGTAGCGCAAAGTTTGAAGGCAAAGAGATCCTGAACCTGCCTGAAAAAGAACTTAACAAAGTTCGAGCAGAGCAGATCGCGATGATCTTCCAAGACCCAATGACGTCACTAAACCCTTATATGAAGGTTAGTGATCAGCTGATGGAAGTATTGATGCTTCACAAAGGCATGGGTAAAGCGGAAGCATTTGAAGAATCGGTACGTATGCTTGAAGCGGTGAAAATTCCAGAAGCCCGCAAGCGTATTACCATGTATCCGCACGAGTTTTCAGGCGGTATGCGTCAGCGTGTAATGATCGCAATGGCTCTGTTATGTCGTCCTAAACTGTTGATTGCTGATGAACCGACAACGGCACTAGACGTAACCGTTCAGGCGCAGATCATGGATCTGCTTAACGAACTGAAAGACGAGTTTAATACCGCAATCATCATGATCACGCACGACCTGGGTGTTGTTGCGGGTTCTTGTGACAAAGTATTGGTAATGTACGCTGGCCGTACAATGGAATACGGAACGGTTGATGAAATCTTCTACAATCCGAGCCACCCATACGCAGAAGGCCTGCTGAAGGCGATTCCTCGTTTAGATACTGAAGGTGAGATCCTGCCAACTATTCCGGGCAACCCACCAAACTTACTTCGCCTACCACCTGGCTGTCCTTATCAGGAACGTTGCCACCGTGTAATGGACCGTTGTAAGCAAGAAGCGCCAATTCTGACACCGTTTGGTGATGGTCGTCAGCGCGCATGTTTTTCGCAGTGGGAGGCTTGGAAAAAATGAGTGTAGATAAATCATTACTACTCGATGTTAAAGAACTTAAAGTTCACTTTAGCATTGCAGCAAAATCAGCATGGCCTTGGTCTAAGCCTTCAAACCTAAAAGCAGTCGATGGTGTTAATGTCCGTCTGTACGAAGGTGAAACTCTGGGCGTTGTAGGTGAATCAGGCTGTGGTAAGTCGACGTTTGCGCGCGCTATCATCGGCTTGGTAGAAGCGACTGACGGCGAAGTGGTGTGGTTAGGTCAAGACCTGACTAAGATGAAAGATGTTCAGCGCCGTGAAACGCGTAAAGAAATCCAAATGATTTTCCAGGATCCTTTGGCTTCTCTGAACCCGCGTATGACGGTTGGTGACATCATTGCTGAGCCGCTAGAAACCTTTTATCCACAGCTTTCAAAGCAAGAGATCAAAGATCGCGTTAAAGAGATGATGGCGAAAGTAGGTCTGCTACCAAACGTGATCAACCGCTATCCGCACGAGTTCTCTGGTGGTCAGTGTCAGCGTATTGGTATCGCACGTGCACTTATCCTTAAGCCAAAAATGATCATTTGTGACGAACCTGTATCAGCACTGGATGTATCGATTCAGGCTCAGGTTGTGAACTTGCTTAAAGAGCTTCAGAAAGAGCTTGGTCTATCTTTGGTATTCATTGCACACGATCTGTCTGTGGTAAAACATATCTCTGACCGTGTTCTGGTTATGTATTTGGGTAACGCCGTAGAACTTGGTGAAGCTGACGCACTATTTGCTGATCCTAAACACCCATACACGCGTGCATTGATGTCGGCTGTACCAATTCCAGATCCGAATATCGAACGTCAAAAGAAAATCCAAATGCTGGAAGGTGATCTTCCTTCGCCAATCAACCCACCATCGGGTTGTGTCTTCCGTACTCGTTGCCCACAGGCCACGGAAGAATGTGCGAAGACAAAACCGACGATTCAAGGTAACGATGTTCATGCGGTATCTTGTTTACACGTTCAAGTGTAAGTCATTCAGCCTGTGACGGGCTTAAGCGCGGCTCTTTAATTAGGGGCGCGCTTTTTTTATGTCTAACCGAGCACTTATTCAAATTTCTTGAACGTCATGTCCGAAGCCCGGTTGTTTTCTGTTCGTCACGAATCGCTAATATAGAGGAAAATAGAACGAGAGGAGAACGAAGATGGGTAAATTGGTCGAAGGTGTTTGGCACGACGTCTGGTACGATACGAAATCAAGCGGCGGTAAATTTGTCCGCGAAGACGCAGGTTTTCGTAATTGGATCAAGAATGAGCCGGATGCAGAATTCCAGCCAGAATCTGGTCGTTACCATTTGTATGTTTCTCTTGCTTGCCCCTGGGCGCACCGAACTCTTATTTTTCGAAAACTCAAAGGGCTAGAACAGCATATTGATGTCACGGTTGTTTGTCCGGACATGCTTAGCCAAGGCTGGCAGATGGGCTTACCTGAGCCATTGTTTGGCCATACGCGTATGCATCAAGTTTATACCCAAGCTAAGCCAGACTATAGTGGGCGTGTGACCGTTCCTGTCTTATGGGATAAACAAACCAATACGATTGTATCCAATGAATCTTCTGAGATTATCCGTATGTTCAACTCAGCATTTAATGAGTTAACGGGTAACGAAGATGATTACTACCCTGAACATTTGCAAGCCTCTATTGATGAGTGGAATGATTTTATCTATCCGAATGTGAATAATGGGGTTTATCGTTGTGGTTTTGCGACAACTCAGGAAGCGTATGAAGAAGTTTTTGATTCACTGTTTTCTGCGTTAGATAAAATTGATACGCATCTGGCGACACATCGTTATTTAACAGGCAATCAGATCACCGAGGCTGACTGGCGTCTGTTTACTACATTAGTACGTTTTGATGCTGTGTATGTTGGGCACTTTAAATGTAATAAAAAGCGCATTGCGGATTACACCAATATTCAGGGCTACTTAAAAGAACTCTATCAAGTCGATGGTGTGGCAGAGACGACGGATTTCTACCACATTAAACGTCATTACTATTTCAGTCATACAGGAATCAACCCAACACAGGTTGTACCAAAAGGCCCGGACTTAGATTTAGAGTCGCCTCACGGTCGTGAACCACTTTCAAATTAGTTCTTCTGCTAAAGCGTCATTTTCTATGGCGCTTTGTTATCTCCTTACTAAAGCGATATGCATTTATACGCTGTTTTATCGGTTATTTCCCCAAGCATCACAGATTATTCCAGTACATGACATAAACTAATGATATAGAACCGATCTTTTAGCGAGGTGAGGTATGGATATCAACGAGTTTGCATCTGGCGAGCATCAAATCTGGAATTTGCTGATTGCTCTTCTGTTAGGGTCGATAATTGGCATTCAGCGCGGATGGGTGAAGCGCAATAGTGTTGAAGGCAGCCGGGTCGCAGGTATTCGTACTTATTCTTTGGTCGGCTTGCTTGGTGGTCTGGTTGCAATTCTCGCTTCCCACTATTCCCCGTTACTGCTTGGCTTTGCTCTGATCGCGTTGGTGATTTTGGCTTGCATCGCGTTTTTTGTTAAGCAAAAGAACAGCGGTGATGTCAGTATCACTGGTTTAGTAAGTCTGCTGGTGACGTTCGTTTTAGGCAGTTTAGCGGTGGCTGGCGAAGCGGTACTTGCTGCATCCGCGGCCGTGATAACCGCTCTGGTTCTGGATAATAAGAGAGAGCTCCATGAGGCATTGCAAAAGTTACAAGAGTACGAATTAGATGCAGCTCTGCGCTTACTTCTCATTTCTATCGTTTTACTTCCACTCTTACCTGATAAAACTTATGGGCCATGGAAAGCTTTAAATCCTTACGAGATATGGTGGATGGTCGTGTTGATCGCCAGTATTTCTTTTGTTGGCTACTTTGCGATTAAAATTGGCGGCGCGAAGCGGGGGATTTTATTTACGTCCGTTTTTGCTGGCCTCAGTTCTTCAACGGCATTGACCCTACAGTTTTCCCATCTGTCTCGTGAACAGCCTGCAATTAGCCCGCTGCTGGCAAGTGGCATCTTAATAAGTTGTGGAACCATGTTCCCACGGCTCTTGTTCATACTCTCTGTTATTAACCCTCCATTAGTGAAAATGCTTTGGCCAATCGTACTCGCGATGATGGTTGCACTTTACTTACCGGCTTGGTGGATATGGAGACGGTGTGAAATGGAAAAGGTGGAGCAATCAAATAAGCAAACTAATCCTCTTGCTTTGCAGTCCGCTCTCTTTTTTGGTGTTGTACTGGCGGTGATCATGTTGCTCTCACATGCGCTCTCAGATTGGTTTGGCGATGCGGGGGTTTTGATGCTCTCAGCAGTATCAGGTATCACTGATGTGGATGCAATTTCATTGGCTCTTGGTCGGCAAAGTGTCCTGCACTTGAGTGTAACCACCGCGGCGCTGGGTATCCTCATTGCCGCTTCGGTAAATACCATAGTGAAAATGGGAATGGTGGTGGCTTTAGGCGAGAGGAGGTTATGGCACCGAGTCGCGCCAGTGATGATCGGGTGTGTGATTGTCGGTGGGGTAATGTTCTTAGCTATTTCGTAACCAGCTCAGTAAACTCGCAACAAAAAAGCCCTCGACGAATCGAGGGCTTTGAATATTCAATCAAGCAGAGAAAAGAATTACTTCTGTTCTTGAGTTGCTTGGATTGCTGTTAGAGCGATTGTGTACACGATGTCGTCTACTAGCGCGCCACGAGACAGGTCGTTTACAGGCTTGCGCATACCTTGCAGCATTGGACCGATAGATACTAGATCTGCTGAACGTTGTACTGCTTTGTAAGTCGTGTTACCCGTGTTTAGGTCTGGGAATACGAATACCGTCGCTTTACCTGCTACTGGAGAGTTTGGTGCTTTAGAAGCAGCAACGTTTTCCATGATAGCCGCGTCGTACTGTAGAGGACCGTCGATGATAAGATCAGGACGTTTCTCTTGAGCTAGTTTCGTAGCTTCACGCACTTTATCAACGTCTGCACCCTTACCAGATTCACCAGTAGAGTAAGAGATCATTGCAACGCGTGGGTCGATACCGAATGCAGCAGCAGAATCTGCTGATTGGATAGCGATTTCAGCAAGCTGTTCAGCCGTTGGATCTGGGTTGATTGCACAGTCACCGTAAACCAGTACTTGATCAGGCAGAAGCATGAAGAATACTGAAGAAACGATAGACGCATTAGGTGCAGTCTTGATGATTTGGAACGGAGGAACGATAGTGTTCGCCGTAGTGTGAACAGCACCAGAAACCAGGCCATCAACTTCGTTGTTCTCAAGCATCATTGTGCCCAGGAATACTGAGTCTTGTAGTTTCTCACGAGCTACAACTTCAGTCATACCTTTCGCACCACGTAGCTCAACCAGGCGAGCAACGTAGTTTTCACGGATAGCATCAGCGTCGATGATTTGAACGCCAGCGCCTAGCTCAACACCTTGTTGTGCAGCTACGCGACGGATTTCTGCTGGGTTACCCAGAAGCACACATTCTGCAATGCCGCGCTCAGCACAGATAGCAGCAGCTTTCACTGTACGTGGCTCATCACCTTCTGGAAGAACGATGCGCTTGCCGGCTCTACGAGCAAGTTCAGTTAGCTGGTAACGGAATGCTGGTGGGCTTAGACGACGAGACTTCTGAGTACCTTCAGTCATTGACTCGATCCAGTTACCGTCGATGTGACCAGCAACGTGCTCGTTAATGAATTCGATACGCTCTTTGTCGTCTGCAGGTACTTCAATGCTGAAGCTCTGTAGGTTTAGAGAAGTCTGCCAAGTGTTGCCTTGAGCTTTGAAGATAGGTAGGCCTGTTTCGAATGCTGGCTTACATAGACCTTCAATTTCGCGTGGGATGTCGTAACCGCCAGTTAGCAGTACAGCACCGATGTCAACACCGTTCATTGCCGCTAGAGAAGCAGCAACGATTACGTCCGGACGGTCTGCAGAAGTAACAAGTAGAGAACCTGGTTTGAAGTGCTCAATCATGTTTGGCAGAGAACGCGCACAGAACGTGATGCTCTTGATGCGACGAGTGTTGATGTCACCTTTGTTGATGATATCAGCATTCAAGTGTTTCGCCATATCGATAGCACGAGTCGCAATCAGGTCGATGCTCCATGGCACGCAACCTAGTACACGAATTGGAGAAGTGTTGAAGATCTCCATCACTTTCATTTCGTTTTGCTTCGCGCTGTCTGCATCATCAAAGATCTCAGACAGGTCAGGGCGAGTACGGCCAGCTTCATCAACAGGTGCGTTTAGCTTGTTGATGATAACACCAGAGATGTTTTTGTTCTTAGTACCGCCGAAGTTAGAACATGCTACTTCGATGCGCTCTTTAAGCTGAGCTGGGTTATCTGTGCCAGGCGTTGCCACTAGAACAATTTCAGCACCAAGTGTTGCTGCGATTTCCGCGTTCACTTGGTTAGCGAATGGGTGCTTACGAGTTGGTACCAGACCTTCAATTAGAGTTACATCTGCATCTTTATTGATTTGGTTGTAACGCTCAACGATGGTTTCTAGCAGCTCATCCATGTTGTCGTTACCGATCAGGCTTTCAGCAACAGACATCGCCATAGATTCGCCGATCTTCATATCGCTGTTGTGGCCAACGATAGTTGAAGTTAGATCTGGCTGATCGCCGCCACTGCGTGGCTGACAAATAGGTTTGTAAAAAGAAACTTTAACGCCTTTGCGCTCCATAGCGCGAAGAACACCCATGCTTACGCTAGTTAAACCAACACCAGCACTTGCAGGGATAAGCATAATAGTACGAGACATTCGTAGAGTACCTTTGCTATTGGGAGAGATAAAAGCTCAATTCTTATTCCATGATCTTCAAAGAATAGGAGCTGAGCCCCTAAAGAAAGCTCTTTGGAAGAAAAACTGGCTAGCCAATTGGCTAGCCAGTTTATGCATTAAAGACCTGCTAGGCGTGCAGTGTCTTCAGCAATCACAAGCTCTTCGTTAGTAGAGATTACCATTGCTGGGATACGGCTGTTTGCAGTAGTGATAGTGCCTTCGCCGCCGAAACGTGCTTTAAGGTTTGCTTCACTGTCTACTTCGATACCGAAGATACCTAGACGGTTTAGAACCATTTCACGGATAGGACCAGAGTTCTCGCCGATACCGCCAGTGAAAGTGATCGCATCTAGACGGCCGTCCATTGATGCAGTGTAACCCGCTACGTATTTAGCTAGACGGTGACAGAACACGTCCATTGCACGCGTTGCTTCTTCTTTCTCACCGTAGTTGTCTTCAACGAAACGACAGTCAGAAGTCACTTCAGTCAGACCTAGTAGGCCAGACTCTTTAGTTAGCATCGTGTTGATTTTCTCAACAGAGTAGCCTAGTGCGTCGTGTAGGTGGAAGATGATCGCAGGGTCGATGTCACCACAACGAGTACCCATTACCAGACCTTCTAGAGGAGTAAGACCCATAGAAGTATCTACTGATTTACCGTTTTTAACTGCACATACAGACGCGCCGTTACCTAGGTGACAGTTGATGATGTTTACTTCTTCAACTGGCTTGTTCAGTAGACCTGCAACTTCACGAGTGATGAATAGGTGTGAAGTACCGTGCATACCGTAGCGACGGATGCCGTGCTCTTTGTACAGGTTGTATGGAAGAGCGTATAGGTAAGACTCTTCTGGCATTGTTTGGTGGAATGCAGTATCGAACACAGCAACGTTTTTCAGTGCTGGGAAAGATTTTTGAGCTGCTTTGATACCGATGATGTGTGCTGGGTTATGAAGAGGTGCTAGTGTTGCACAGTCTTCGATACCTTTCAGTACGTCATCAGTGATAAGAGCAGACTGAGTGAACTTCTCGCCGCCGTGTACTACACGGTGACCGATAGCTGCTAGGTTTTCAGAAAGCTCTGGCTTAGAAGCAAGAATAGTTTCTACCATGAACGCTAGTGCTTCTTCGTGAGCTGCACCGTTACCTAGTTGAGCTTCGTGCTTGCCATCAAGTTTCCACTTGATACGAGCTTCAGGAAGGTGAAGACACTCAGCAAGACCTGATAAGTGCTCGTCGCCGTTCTCGGCATCAACTACGGCAAATTTAAGAGAAGAACTACCGCAGTTTAAAACTAAAACTAGCTTAGACATGTATGACTACCTGTTATTCGTCTGATCAAAATCAGTTAAAGAATGAAAAATTAATCACAAGAATAGTCGATACCAGCAAGGGTGCGTACTAATCTTGGTCAAAAATTGTTCTAATTCCATATAAAGATATAGTGATGAGCCCACTCATCACGATGACGCGTTCCTTGCAGATAGTGACCTCAGAGTTGCTTAAATTGTAAATAACGGCAACAATGAGGTTGAGGGCCTGCAAAGGATAGCGATAATGGGCAATGATAACAAAAAAAATTTGAAATAATATTAATTTTCATCAATTTTTTGCACCTTCAGTTGAAACGTTCAACTATTTTTTAGTGAGAGAGTGGTATGAGTAATAAAGTCGGATTGATCCATAGCCTGAAAGATGGCCAAAACTACATGGAGATCTGGCCGGTTCGTAAAGAGCTGAATGCCGTATTTCCAGAGCAGCGAATCATTAAAGCGACGCGATTTGGCATTAAAGTCATGCCAGCGGTTGCTGCGATCAGCGTCCTCACTCAAATGGCGTTTAACAACTATAGTGCGCTGCCTCAGTCGATCATTGTTGCCTTGTTCGCTATTAGTTTACCGTTGCAGGGGATTTGGTGGTTAGGTGCCCGTTCAAATACTAAATTGCCTCCTTCTCTGGCTACCTGGTATAGAGAGCTGCACCACAAAATAGTTGAGAGTGGTTTCGCGTTAGAACCAGTCAAGACAAAGCCTCGTTACAAAGAACTGGCGTTAATCTTAAATCGTGCTTTTAGGCAGTTAGATAAATCCTCGTTAGAGCGTTGGTTCTAAACAAGCCAACATCGTGAAATTTAGAAAAATGGAGTGCGTACAAGCCACTCCATTTTTTGTGCTACGTCCTCTTCAATAATCCTATCGATCTACTTCTTTTTGTCGCTTTTCGTTCACCCTGACAAAGATTTCCCCCTTTCTCGTTGATTTTGCGCGACTCGATTACTACTCCGCGATCACAATTGTTGTTTTACTGTTAAATGTTTCTTTTCTTTACTGAGACTTAGTAGTAATAATAAAAATAAGATGCACAAGAAGTGCACAGCTAAATTTATTACAAACACAACAAAAAACGCCTTCCCATTTTGGGGCTTGCGAGCGTACACCAAAAGGTGAATGTTCGCAGAACAAGGACGAAGACACATCAAGGAGTTATGATGATAACGAAACGTTTACTTGCCACCGCAATTTTATCTGCGACTGCCGTTCTTTCTTCTGCTGGTGCTATTGCTAATACAGCGACTGTTGCGGTTTCACAAATTGTGGAACATCCAGCATTAGATGCTGCCCGTCAGGGACTCTTAGACGGCTTGAAGGCGAAAGGGTATGAACAAGGTAAAAACCTAGAGTTTGATTACAAAACGGCACAAGGTAACCCTGCTATCGCGGTTCAGATTGCTCGCCAGTTTGTTGGTGAAAGCCCAGATGTTTTAGTCGGTATCGCGACGCCATCTGCGCAAGCTCTCGTCTCCGCAACGCGCTCAATCCCAGTTGTTTTTACTGCGGTAACGGACCCAGTTGGTGCAAAACTGGTTAAAACCATGGAACAGCCTGGTCAGAATGTGACTGGACTTTCTGATTTGTCGCCAGTTGCCCAGCATGTTGAGCTTATCCAAGAGATCCTGCCTCAAGTGAAAAGTATCGGTGTTGTCTTCAATCCAGGTGAAGCCAATGCGGTAACCTTGGTCGAACTTCTAAAAGTGAGCGCAGCAGCGAAAGGGATTGAAGTTGTAGAAGCAACGGCTCTGAAAAGTGCCGACGTACAATCCGCGACTCAGGCCATTTCTGCAAAATCTGACATCATTTACGCACCGACAGACAACACAGTGGCAAGTGCAATCGAAGGTATGATCGTTGCTGCGAATCAGTCTAAGACGCCAGTATTTGGTGGTGCCACATCTTATGTTGAAAAAGGCGCGATCGCAGGCCTTGGCTTTGACTACTACCAAGTAGGTGTTCAAACCGCGGATTATGTCGCGGCGATTCTTGATGGTCAGGATCCGGGCAAATTAGACGTAAAAGTCGCAACAGGTTCTGACTTGGTGATCAATCAAGAGGCTGCTTCTAAGCTAGGTATCCAAATACCGAGTTCAGTCGTAGAACGTGCAACAAGCATGCAATAAGTCGCTTTTTTTTTGGGGCGTATTCGACTCATTCGAGCAAGTTAACTGCATTGGCGAAAGTAATAAGTCATGTCATTGGCTTATTACTTTACCGAGAATGTTTAAACTTCTGAGTGAAGCTGAACCTTGTTCGAATAGACTTGAGTTTGAGTTGATAAGTTCGCCCTGACTGAAGTGAGAAGTCTTACTTTCAGATCCCGATATTGATCTGAACATGCAGAAAGGAGCCGTTTTATGTCTGCATTTGCATTTTTTGGCGCTCTTGAGATTGGCTTGATTTATGGGCTGGTCGCTTTGGGCGTATACCTCACGTTTCGTGTACTCGATTTTCCCGATCTAAGTGTTGATGGCAGTTTCCCTATGGGAGCTGCAGTTGCCGCGACAGCAATTGTTGCTGGAATTAATCCTTGGGTAGCCACAGGTATGGCGATTATAGCCGGTGCTATGACGGGCTGGGTTACCGCGTTTCTGGCTGTCCGCTGCGGTATTTTGCACCTTTTGGCCTCAATTCTTACCATGATCGCCGCCTTTTCCATCAATATTCGTATTATGGGTAAGCCCAATATGGCGCTACTCGGCGAAGATACGATCCTGACACCGTTTGAAGCGATGGGCGACTCAATGTTCGTGCGTCCACTTGTGGTTGGGGTGCTAGTTTTATTATCAGCCTTTTTTGTGGTTCGTTTGCTCAACAGTGACTTTGGCCTTGGTCTAAGAGCAACTGGCGTCAACGCCCGAATGGTTTCTGCTCAAGGTGCCAGCACAGGTTTTTACACCTTCTTTGGTTTGGCTTTATCCAATGGTTTCGTTGGCTTTGCAGGCGCACTGTTTGCACAGACTAACAGCTTTGCCGACGTAACATCTGGGGTCGGTACCATTGTTGTCGGCCTAGCTGCGGTGATTTTAGGTCAGACCTTGATCCCTGGGCGCAAGATTTGGGTGGCAGTGTTAGCCGTTATCGTTGGTTCTGTTCTTTACCGTCTTGCCGTCGCGTTTGCTTTGAGCTCTGGAATGTTTGGCTTGCAGGCATCCGATCTAAACCTTGTTACTGCTGTGCTGGTTGCGGTCGCATTGATAGCACCAAAACTAAAACAGCGCATGAAAGCGAAACAACGAGTTTCAGATGCTAAACAGGCCGCATCTAAAAAAGGTTCAGGGGAGACATTATGATTGAACTCAATAATATCCAAGTGACGTTCAACCCTGGAACTATTCTGGAGAACCGAGCGTTAAAAGGGGTATCTCTAGAGGTGCCTGAACATCAGTTTCTTACCGTCATTGGTTCTAATGGTGCTGGTAAATCGACGTTACTAGGTGCTACGACTGGTGAAACCCCGATGATTGGCGGGCAAGTGATTATCGATGGTAAAGACGTGACCCGACAAACCGTGGCTCAGCGTGCGACTCAATGTGCGCGGGTCTTTCAGGACCCATTGGCTGGTACTTGTGGCGAATTAACCATTGAAGAAAACATGGCACTGGCTTACATGCGTGGCAAAAAGCGTGGTTGGGGACTGGCACTCTCATCCCAGCGCCGAAAGTTGTTCCAAGACCGAATCAGTATTCTTGGTTTGGGATTAGAAGATAGGCTGGGGGATAGCATTGGCTTGTTGTCCGGTGGTCAACGCCAAGCAGTGAGTTTGGTAATGGCAACCCTGTCGGAAAGTAAGCTTCTGCTACTCGATGAACACACGGCGGCGCTTGACCCGCGTATGGCTGCTTTTGTTATTGATCTGACCAAACGTATCGTGAACGAGTTTAATTTAACCGTGATGATGGTTACCCACTCAATGAAAGATGCATTGGCTTGTGGCGACAGAACCGTGATGCTTCATCAGGGGGAAATTGTGCTGGATGTAGCAGGGGAACAAAGAGCAAATATGCAGGTACCAGATTTGCTGGAAATGTTCTCGAAAGTACGTGGTGAAGAACTGTCCGACGATAGTTTGTTGCTCAATTAGTCAGCACAGTACGTTACCTGACTTCGGTTATGGTTAATGATACCTACCGAACGTGATCCTCCTTGAGAAACGTGACTAACGGACCGTTTCACAAGGAGGATTTTTATTCTGGCTATAGTAAAGTCATCGCATATGCCCGCTACAGGAATATTTGCTATGACCCTTCCTTTCATTTTCCACAGTCAGACGTTGGATGGTCTTTCTTTCAACGAAGAAGCTATAACAGTCACGCTTAAGACGGAGAGCCTGGATTTTGATCGTGTCTATGTTCGCTCCGAGCCTGATAACGAAGAATATCTGACTGAAATGCATCCGGCGGGAACTTCTGGAGAACTAAAACTCTGGAAAGCAACCTTTGCCCCTAATAAGGACCGAGATGTCTCTCACTACGTATTTAAGCTCGTTCTGGGCGAGCAGCAGTTTTGGCTGGATGGAAGAGGCGTACAGTCGCGTATTCCGCCAAAAGAGTTTCACTTTAAATTGAATGTGAATAACCAGCCACCGACATGGGTACAACAGCAGATCTTCTACCAAATTTTTCCAGACCGTTTTGCTCCAAGTAAGGATGAAAAATCGATTCGACAAGCCTATGGCGAATACAATCCTGAAGCGATAGTAAAGTCATGGGGGGAAGCGGTTGGGGAGCACCAGAATACCGGAGCCAAAGAGTTTTTTGGTGGCGACCTGCACGGCGTTGAGCAGAAGCTGGATCATCTTGAAAATCTGGGCGTGACAGCTTTGTATTTCAATCCGGTCTTCCGCTCTCCGAGTAACCATAAATACGACACCACTGACTATTTCAACATTGACCCAATGTTTGGAAGCAATGAGCAGTTTGCTCAGTTGTGCAACAAGATACGTTCTAAGCAAATGAAAATTGTTTTGGATGCAGTATTTAATCACACTTCAGTTCACCATCCTTGGTTTGATGTGAAAATGGAAGATGATGGGGCATATGGCCATCCGGCCTCGAAGTATCGCAATTACTATTTCTTTGACGATGACAGCAATCATTACATCGGCTGGAAAGGTATCAGCAGTTTACCTGTGTTGAACTTCGAGAATAAAGAGGTGCGGGATTACATTTATCAAGGCAAACACGCGGTGATCAAACACTGGCTAAAAGCCCCTTACTCAGTTGATGGCTGGCGCTTTGATGTGATTCATATGCTCGGAGAGGGAGAAGGAGCAAAAAATAACGCTCATTACGTCGAAGCGTTCCGTAAAGCGACAAAGTCGGTGAACCCGAATGCCTATGTCCTTGGAGAACATTTTTTTGAGGCAACTCAGTGGCTACAGGGTGATCAAGAAGATGGAGCAATGAATTATTACGGCTTTGCTCATCCCGTAAGAGCATTTATTGCCAAGCAAGATATCATGTACGATCCTATCCAGATCAATGCATTAGAGTTCAAAGAGTGGTTAGATGAAGCAAGAACGAAGATTCCATTTGCGAACCAGCTATCCCAACTCAATCAACTTGATAGCCATGATACGGCGCGATTCATCACTCTTGTAAGCCGTAGCGAAGACAAAATGCACATCGCGCTAACTTTGTTAATGACTTATGTCGGTACACCTTGCCTTTATTACGGCAGCGAAGTTGGGCTGGAAGGTGGATTAGACCCTGATAACCGACGTTGTTTCCCTTGGCATGAAGTGGCGAACTCTAAATGGTTGGGTATTTATCGACGCTGGATAGAGATTCGTAAAAAGTTCAACTGCCTACAATCCGGCAGTATTCAATGGCTTTATTGCCATAATGACGCGTTGGTATATGCGAGACAGTTGAAAGACGAAGCGGTCATTGTTGCAATCAACACCAGTGAAAAAGCAGTGAGTATTGAACTACCACTATGGCAGTTAGGTCTGAGTGCGAAAAGCTTGCACAACATATTGGATGATCGTGAAGTCATTGATTATAAGAATATCCTTAGCATTAATCTTCCTGCGGAGAGCGGTAAAATATGGCGGCTAAAGTGACACTGTTGTCTACCTTTATTAGAGTAGTTGAATATTTTCGTTCACTTCAACATCCATCCTCTTACTTATGGTACTGAATGTTTAATAAAAGACGTTTTAGCAACTCATTTGTTATTTTTTTCCCGCTTACTTTATTTGTGGTGGTGTTACTTGTCAGTGCCAAAAACTATTACGACGCGGTTAACCGCAACTTAGATAGTGAGTATGCGCGGATTGAGCGTGCGATCGTTCGCGGTATGAAGGTTCTCACTGCACTTGATTACAGTTTCAGTAACTTTATCAATAGAGAGAACCCATTATCTGAAGGTCATAGTTACTTAGTGAAAGACGGCTTTTGTTACATTTGGCCCATTCAAATGTCGCGCGTACAAGAAGTCGATGAAGGTAACCCGCCGTCAGAGCTTGATTACATGCTTGTGGGTATTGAGAAATTGTGTGAAAAAGGCTCTGAAATTAACAAATTAGCAGAACAAAAAGCGGGCTTTGCACCATCACTGTCTTTTCTTCATGATATAGAACCTCACATCGTTGGCATCCATTACATTGATAAGCGCGGATACATTATTTCGTCGCCTGACACCTACGCGAAGAACGTCACAAAAGAGCTTTTATTAACGTTGAAGGCACGTCCATTCTGGCAAAAAACCGCGCAGGACAAGGTTAATATTACTTTAGCAGGGCCGGGGCCAATCCTAGATTCGATGCAAGGGAAAGTCATTTCATTGGCAGTGCCTTACTATGAGAACGGTGTTCATCAAGGCGCGTTGTCTATCGACTTTAATTTGGATTTACTGCTTAACAGCTCGGCGCGTTTTGCGGGCAAGTTGCATTTAGTTTCGAACATTGAAGCGCTTCCTAACAATGCCGTTCGAATTAAAACCATTGATCTAGAGCGTTTGAGCGCCAACCACAGCCTTTATTATGAGTACAATTTGTGGAGCGAGATTAAAAACTTAGTCGTATTCCAAAAGTACAGCATTATTGTCGCGCTGTTTATTTATGTTCTTTGCACGATCGTGATTTTTTACGTCAACATGCACACTGAACGACGTTATTTTAAAGATCTTGCTGCAAAAGACCCGATGACCGGGTTATTAAACCGTCGAGGGATGGAAGCGGTTTGGCGCAATAAAATGACCAAACAGAAGGTGGCATTAGCGGTTTTTGATATCGATAACTTCAAAGCAATTAATGACAATTACGGTCACGATGTGGGAGATATTGCCATTCAACTTGTCGCTAAGTGTATTCGTGAGAATATACGTCATACCGATGTGGCCTCTCGTTTTGGAGGCGAAGAGTTTGTGTTAGCGATATATGGCGAAGACAGTGAGTCGATGATGAGGATACTCGAACGAGTAAGAAAAACCATCGTAGAGCGCTCCACGCGTGTCACTAGCAGTGGATTCACCGTGTCAGGAGGCGTTGTTTTCTGTTCAGAAGGCGGAGATAAAAGCTTTGATGAGTTATTTAAAGCGGCGGATGAAAAGTTGTATCAGGCAAAGCATAGCGGAAAAAATCAAATTTGTTATGCGTGCTGAAATGGATGTAAAAAAGGGCGAATTGTCGCCCTTTTGAATGTTTAAAGACTTAAGCCACTTTTGATGTCGCTGACACCAATTCATCGCGATATCGTTGAATATGTTCAACGATGGGTGCGGCTTTATTAAAGGTGCGGATTTCACGGAACAAATCTTGTGCTTCTGGGTAAGATTGACGCAAATAAGCGAACCATTGTTTAACTCGGTTCGGGTAGTACAGCCCTTTGTCGCCTTTCATTTCGAACTTAGAGTAGTAAATCAGCAATTCAACTACTTCCGACCAAGACATAGGCTGGTGGTTGTGTTTGACCATATTGCCTAAATTTGGAATGTTAAATGCGCCTCGGCAAACCATGAGGGAATCAACACCTGTGGTTTCAATGCAGCGTTGACCATCTTCGTGGTTCCAGATTTCCCCATTAGCAATTAATGGAATAGAGAATCGCTCGCGGATCTTCGTAATGTATTCCCATTTGATCTCCGATGCTTTATAGCCGCCTTGCTTTGTGCGAGCGTGGACCGTTAGTTCATTTGCACCGGCCGACTGGATCGCATCGACAATTTCAAAGCAATCCTCAGGGTTTTCCCAACCCAGGCGGATTTTCGCGCTAACCGGGATATTTTCAGGAACCGCTTCACGGCATGCTTTTACGACTTGGTGAATCAACTCTGGATGTTGAAGAAGTGCTGCGCCACCTTTACTTTTGTTCACCATTTTTGCAGGGCAGCCAAAGTTGATATCGATACCACGAGCGCCAAGCTCAGCCGCTTTGATAGCGTTCTCGGCCATCCAGTTTGGTTCTTGACCCAACAATTGAACATGTACTGGTACACCAGATGCAGTTTGAGACCCTTGCAGAAGCTCCGGACACAAACGATGGAATACGTGATCCGGTAATAACTGATCGATAACTCGAACGAATTCAGTCACGCAGAGATCATAGTCGTTTATTTCGGTCAAAATTTGGCGCATCAAATGGTCTAAAACGCCTTCCATTGGGCCTAATACAACTCGCATAGTTTGCCTAGTACAGTTTGGTGATAAAAGGAGGGCGATTGTAGCGATGTAAGCTTAGTTTGTCATTAAAAGACTCGAAGCACGCAAACTTATCAAACCGGTATGCCGAGGTTACTTGAGTTAAAGCTCTGGGGTATAATGCCGGCAAATTTATGGGAAACCAGATGTCATGCAATATACATTGATTGAAAAGGGTGAGGTTCAACTAGATGAATCTTCACTGTTTATTGAAGGGGCTGTGTTAGCTGCAAACCTGACCACTAAGCCCTTGGCACCAGAGACTTGGTTAGAGCCGCTACTAGGCGCTGATTTTAAAGCCATTCAACCCGTGGTTGAAGAGCAGATTCACAAGCAGCACAACCGCATTCTGCGTAACGAGTATTCAGTACTTGCTCTTACAGACAATAATTCCGAGCAACTGGCTGATTTCGCTGAAGGATTCATGTCGGTTTGGCCGATGATTGAAGAACAGTGGCAAGGTACCGAGCTCAATGACGGTTTACAGCGCATGCTGCAAGCTTTGCTCACGACGATGATGCTAGCGATCGATGAATCTACGACTCAACAACAGATGCGTGATGCAGGTATTGAAAATCCACCGGCACTGAGTGATTTGATTGATCAACTTGACTTGATGATCAGTGAGGCGGCATTGGGTGCAGACGAGCTCATGGTTGGGAACAAAGCAAAGAGTCTCAATCCATTTAAAGGTGTGGGTCGTAACGATCCTTGCCCATGTGAGAGTGGCAAAAAATTCAAGCAGTGTTGTGGTAAGTAATCAGGTTGTTCTGATTTAATACCGAAGATTAATAAAGCCGACCACGAGGTCGGCTTTGTCGTTATTTGGGTTTATGTTTTAAAGAATTGGGTTCTTACGTCTTGCTGGGAAAAACTGAGCAATCACGACCAGAGCGAGAAAGACCAGATTACCTGCAAAAATAACGGTTAACCATTGTGGCATGGATAGCGTTAAGAACTGCCACACAATCTCAGAACAATCGCCATAGGCTTCAAACATCCAAGGTGCCCACTGGTTCAGCGGTGCCCAGCTTGGGAACGTAACGAATACGTCACAGGTAGCAAATGGCGATGGATTGAACTGATAATCGACGTGCTGTAGCGCAAGCAACAAGCCTTTATAGGCACTAAGTCCCCATGCGATCAGACCTAGCCATCGGAAGAGTGGGTTACTCGGTGAAATAAACCCGATAATTGCAGCTCCGCCAATGCCCAGCATAGCCACTCGCTCGTAAATACACATTACACACGGTGCCAACATCATGACATGCTGAAAGTAGAGGGCACATGCTTCAAAGAAAATGATAAACAAGAGAAGAAGCATCCAAGATAAGCGCCCCTTGGAAAACTGGTTTAGTGATCTAAAAATATTCACGGTTTCAATCCTGTCTGAAAATTAAAAAGCTCTGATTACTCAGAGCTTTTTATCGTGTATAAGTTTCTTAATCAACTTAAATATTAATGTCCGCCAGATACTGCTGGAGTTAAATCAACATTGTGCAGAGTTATCCAGCCCGCTTCGTAGAAAGACGCGGTTGCTGGTTCTAAGAAGAACATAATCCCCATCAGACCTACAATTGCCAACACTACGGTATAAGGTAATGCCATGATAACCATTCGACCATAAGAAAGGCGAATAAGTGGTGCAAGTGCTGAAGTCAGCAAGAATAGAAACGCTGCTTGTCCGTTTGGCGTTGCAACTGAAGGTAGGTTAGTACCAGTGTTGATAGCCACAGCTAGCAAATCGAACTGCTCACGAGTAATCAAGCCTTCAACAAGAGCGGTTTTCACTTCGTTAATGTAAACCGTACCAACAAACACGTTGTCCGAAACCATGGATAGTAAGCCGTTGGCGACATAGAACAGAGCGAGCTGTGTCCCTTTGTCTTCTACAGCAAGTACGGCATCAATAACGGGTTTAAATAGCTGTTGGTCGATGATGACGGCAACGATAGAGAAGAACACCGCAAGTAGGGAGGTAAAAGGTAGAGCTTCTTCAAACGCTTTACCCATCGAGTGCTCATCAATAACACCAGTAAACGAGGTCGCAAGAATAATCACCGACAGACCAATCAGACCAACTGCCGCTAAGTGTAGTGCGAGAGCTGCAATTAGCCATACCGCGATAAAGCCCTGAACCCAAAGTTTAGCGACATCTTGTTTGGTACGTGTTTTACGCTCTTCGCGGTCGTAGTCCACGAGAATTTGGCGAACATTGTTTGGCAGTTTTGAGCCGTATCCAAAGACTTTTAGTTTTTCTACGAGCGCACAAGTAATGAGACCACAGAAGAGTACTGGCAACGTAACTGGCGACATACGAATCAGGAATTCGCCAAAAAACCAACCCGCTTGGTCGGCAATAATCAGGTTTTGAGGTTCACCAACCATAGTGGTTACACCGCCAAGTGCGGTACCCACACCTGCGTGCATTAGCAATGAACGTAAAAATGCGCGGTAGTTTTCTAAGTCATCACGAGTCAGCTCGGTGATGGTGTCATCTTGTGTATGGTCATGGTCACCAATAGGGTTTCCTGAAGCCACTTTGTGGTAAATCGAGTAGAAGCCCACTGCTACGCTGATAACAACGGCGATAACGGTCAGTGCATCCAAGAACGCGGACAAAAATGCCGCAGCAAAACAGAATGCGAGTGACAGCAACGTTTTTGAGCGAATGCCAAGTAATATTTTGGTAAAAATAAACAGCAGAAGGTGTTTCATGAAGTAAATGCCAGCAACCATGAATATTAGAAGTAGTAACACTTCAATATTCGCTACCAATTCATGCTTCACTTGTGCAGGGCTAGTCATCCCAATTGCTATGGCTTCTATTGCTAGTAAACCACCCGGTTGTAGTGGATAGCATTTTAATGCCATTGCTAGCGTGAAAATAAATTCAGCGACCAGCAACCAACCTGCAATAAATGGACTGACAAAAAAGAAAACAAGAGGGTTAATTATTAAGAAGGCTATAATGGCAACTTTGTACCAATCAGGCGCTTTACCTAGAAAGTTCTTGATAAAAGCGTTTCCGAGCGATATCGGCATGATAAATCTCTTTATAATAAATTTATGAATAGACACTACGAAATAGTGCATAAGTACTTGTTTGTTAGACTTATTAGCTAGTCTTTTAAAACAGTAACTTAGTAAAACAACAATCCTTTGTTTTATTGTAGTCTTGCCAAGTTACTTCCTTTGAACTTAAGCACCGCTCACTTTCGATCGCAAACTCTACACGCAGGTTTTTATTAGTCAATAACAAAGCTTAAGGCTTCTGACTTAAACAACTTTTTTAATGTAAGAGCGCGAGCGAACGTGCATTATTATATCATGAAAGTTTTAGAAAACTCCTTTTGGGATTCTAAATGATGACTAGATACGAAAAAATATAATTTAACTGAGAAATTTATTGAGTGGATACAAATTAATTTTTCATATTCTGAATATAAAAATGTGACCAAAGTTTCGTTACTTTATGGGAAATTATGACTAGTACTTTTTAAGTAAAATGTTGGTTTTACTTGTTATAGGTACGTTAACGATGATTCACTATTGAGACTACTTGTAGAGTTTTTGCTCTACTTGTAGGGTGTTTTAAATATTGTTCGTTAGTTTTCTCAAACCGTTAACTAGTGGTATGATGAGTAGTATCGACCCTCAAAAATCAATATTGGATAAAACGTAGAATGGTCATAAAGGCGAAAAGCCCTGCTGGATTTGCAGAAAAGTACATTATCGAGAGCATTTGGAACGGCCGTTTTCCTCCTGGCTCAATTTTACCTGCTGAGCGTGAGCTGTCTGAACTGATTGGTGTTACGCGCACGACGTTGCGAGAGGTTCTTCAACGATTAGCACGTGATGGATGGTTGACTATCCAGCATGGCAAACCAACAAAAGTAAACCAATTCATGGAGACGTCAGGTCTGCATATTTTGGATACGCTGATGACCCTGGATGTCGATAACGCAACGAATATTGTAGAAGATCTGCTTGCAGCTCGGACCAACATCAGCCCAATCTTCATGCGTTACGCATTCAAGATGAATAAAGAAAGCTCTGAGCGTACGATCAAGAACGTGATTGAGTCTTGTGAAGCGCTTATGAATGCCCCGTCTTGGGATGAATTTATCGCCTCTTCTCCGTATGCAGACAAGGTGCTGCAGAACGTTAAAGAAGAGAACGAAAAAGACGAGGCGAAGCGACAAGAGATCCTTATCGCTAAAACGTTCAACTTCTACGACTATATGTTGTTCCAGCGTTTAGCATTCCATTCTGGCAACCAGATTTACGGTCTTATCTTTAACGGATTGAAAAAGCTGTATGACCGTGTCGGCAGCTACTACTTCTCAAATCCGGCTTCACGTGAGTTGGCGTTGAAATTCTACCGTCAGCTTCTGGAAACGTGTGAAAATGCGGAGCGTGATCAGCTTCCTGTTGTTATTCGTCATTACGGTATCGAAAGCGCGTTGATCTGGAACGAAATGAAGAAGCAGTTACCAACTAGCTTTACCGAAGATGATTGTTAAGTTTTAATACTTACTCATGGTTCTGAAAAGCCGCAGACTTAGTCTGCGGCTTTTTATTGTCTTCTTTTCAGTGGTGTCGATTACGCTAGTGTGAGTCTGGGAAGAGGTAAGTAAAGATCTTCAACTATCGTTGAAAGTACATGGTCGTACGTATTAAAAATCGTCAACGATAAATCCGAGGTAATATTGTATAGCTCCTCTTCGGTCAGCCCTGTGACTCTATCTTCAACATAGTCGTGGAGAGCCTGTATAGAACGCACTGCGACTGGTGACGCTATACTGAGTGGGGCGATTACGGCTAATTGATTGAGCTTACGAAGCATAATAGCGGCCGTATTCTTTAAACGCTCTTGATCGGACACATCATCAAAATCTCTGATACAAATTCGTAACTGAGTGAGTGTTTCGAGATTATCAATGATGGCCTGCCAGCTAATATGGTACTCGTCATGGAGTTCGTCTCTTTGCTCAATAGCTAGCCAAGCGATGGTGACTTCATCCATTAAGAACAGGCAGTGACGGATTAGCTTACCATGTTCCATCTGATTACGAGCCACACTGTTGTCTTGCCACTGCTCCAGCATTTTGTTTACGTTTATCTGCAAGACTCGATACATAGGCTTGTTTTCTGAGCGAGATGATTCCACAAGAAGATACAGTTTCTGAGTCAAAGCCTGATTAAGATCCTCTATTTCCTGTTCTTTATTTTTGTTGAATTGAATAGAGTAGTGTGTAGCGGCACGGTGACGACGAAGTAGGTGCACTACATCACGTAGTAGCGTTAGTAACTGATATTTACTTGCATGTTGCTGCTCTCGTTTAGATGAGAGGTGGTAAATACCAGCGAGAATTACTATAGACAGTAATGTCGAAATCAAAACAAACATGACTAACTCCTTGTTAGTTCTTAAGACCTAGCTAAGGTAGTCATGCAAAAATTATTCCCAACCAATGGTGCATATAAACAGGGCCAGATAGACCTAGATTGTTATTTTTGCTCGTTTTTGGTGCGATAAATGCACAGTATTGTGAAATTGATCAAAAGATCCCCACCAGTTTGGCGGGGATTTATCAATGTCGTTAGCTTTAACGCGTTAATGATTACATTACGCGCATACCAGGTTGAGCGCCTTCGTGTGGCTCAAGAATCCATAGGTCGCTGCCACCAGGGCCCGCTGCTAGGATCATGCCTTCTGACATACCAAACTTCATCTTACGAGGTTTGAGGTTTGCTACCATTACCGTTAGCTTGCCTTCTAGCTCTTCAGGTTTGTACGCTGACTTGATGCCAGAGAACACTTGGCGAGTTTCACCACCGATATCTAGCTGGAATTTAAGCAATTTGTTTGCTTTTGGTACTTCTTCACAAGAGATGATTCGAGCGATACGCATATCCACTGCAGCAAAAGCGTCGAACTCAATCTCTTCTGCGATTGGATCTTTGTCTAGCTCAGTTTGGCTAGCCTTGTTCTTTTCTGCTTCGGCTTTCTCTTTCGCCGCCATTTCTGCCGCCGCATCTTCTTTTGACGCTTCGATCATCGCTTCGATGTTCTTAGGATCAATACGGTTGAACAGTGCTTTGAACTTAGTGATTTCGTGACCTGTTAGCGGCGCAGCGATGTTTTCCCAAGTCAGTTCTTGGTTTAGGAACGCTTCAGTACGTGCAGCAAGTGCCGGCATTACTGGTTTTAGGTAAGTCATCAGCACGCGGAACAGGTTGATACCCACAGAACAGATTTCTTGTAGTTCCTGATCTTTGCCTTCTTCCTTCGCCACAACCCATGGTGCTTTTTCGTCAACATATTGGTTTGCTTTGTCCGCTAGCGCAGTGATTTCACGGATTGCACGACCAAATTCACGCGTTTCGTAAAGTTCAGCGATACGGTCAGCCGCAGCAACGAACTCGTTGTACAGCTCAGGCTCTGCAAAGTTGTCAGACAGCTTGCCTTCAAAACGTTTTGCGATGAAGCCAGCGTTACGTGATGCCAGGTTAACGATCTTGTTCACAACGTCAGCGTTTACGCGCTGAGTGAAGTCTTCAAGGTTAAGGTCCAGGTCATCGATACGGCTGTTTAGCTTCGCAGCGTAGTAGTAACGCAGACATTCTGGGTCTAGGTGCTCTAGGTAAGTGCTCGCTTTGACGAAGGTACCTTTAGACTTAGACATTTTCGCACCGTTTACTGTTACGTAACCGTGTACGAATACGTTGTTCGGCTTGCGGAAGCCAGAACCGTCTAGCATTGCTGGCCAGAATAGGCTGTGGAAGTAAACAATGTCTTTACCGATGAAGTGGTACAGTTCAGCTGAGCTGTCTTTGTTCCAGTACTCGTCGAAGTCTAGATCGTCGCGCTTGTCACATAGGTTTTTGAAAGAACCCATGTAGCCGATAGGTGCGTCTAGCCATACGTAGAAGAACTTGTTCTTCTCACCTGGGATCTCGAAACCAAAGTAAGGCGCATCACGCGAGATGTCCCATTGTTGCAGGCCAGATTCAAACCACTCTTGCATCTTGTTTGCGGTTTCAGATTGCAGAGAGCCAGAGCGAGTCCACTCTTTTAGCATGCTTTCAAACTGAGGCAGGTCGAAGAAGAAGTGCTCAGAATCTTTCATTACTGGAGTTGCACCAGAAACGGCAGATTTAGGATTGATCAGTTCTGTCGGGCTGTAGGTCTCACCACAGTTGTCACAGTTGTCACCGTACTGGTCTTCAGACTTACACTTAGGGCACGTACCTTTTACAAAACGGTCCGGTAGGAACATTTCTTTTTCTGGATCGAATAGCTGAGAAATAGTGCGGCTAGAGATAAAGCCGTTTTTCTTCAGCTCAAGGTAGATATGCGAAGCCAGCTCGCGGTTCTCTTCTGAGTGCGTGCTGTGGTAGTTATCAAAGCTGATATCAAAGCCAGCAAAGTCTTTTTGATGCTCTTCGCTAACTGCGGCAATCATCTCTTCAGGAGTAATACCCATCTGTTGCGCTTTAAGCATGATTGGCGTGCCGTGAGCATCGTCAGCACAGATGAAGTTTACAGTGTTGCCGCGTAGGCGTTGGTAACGAACCCAAATGTCCGCTTGGATATGCTCAAGCATGTGGCCAAGGTGGATCGAACCGTTAGCGTACGGAAGGGCACAAGTTACCAGCATTTTTCTTGAAGAAAGAGGTCTTGGATCGTTTGCCATACTTAATATTCGCTTTTCTTGATAGGTATAAAGATTTTTGATGGATAATACTACCGCATGAGCTCACTAACTCCAAGGTGTCAAACTGCGGAATGCCTTAGTTTTTTGGGGTTCTGATTACGATAGGTCGGTGGTAGCATGGGACTCAAAAGGAGGGCGTATGCATCAGTTCACTTCAAAACAAGATTTTTGTGATTGGTTTAATCAATTTCAACACCCACTGCTGGTGGAAAATTGGTCAGAAATTAATGGTATTGTAACGATAACAGCACAAGGTGGTGTTGATATTACTTTGCCATTTGCAAGTAATGAGCTTAAAACTTCGCTACACCAATGGGTTACGCAGCAGCAAAGCTCCGGCGCTGTACCTGAGTTTGCGTTTCAAGTTGAATTGAGTGTTAAAGCGCTGGAAACCCACGTGACTAATAGCGTTAAAGGCGTAAAAAATATCATTGCGGTCAGTTCGGCCAAAGGTGGCGTAGGTAAATCAACCACAGCAGTAAACTTAGCGTTGGCGATTGCTCAATCCGGTGCAAAAGTTGGTCTGCTGGATGCGGACATCTATGGTCCTTCGGTCCCTATGATGCTTGGTCAAGAAGATGCCAAACCAGAAGTCCGTGATTCAAAATGGATGGAGCCTATTTTGGCTCATGGGATCTATACTCATTCTATTGGTTATCTCGTGGACAAGTCTGAAGCGGCGATTTGGCGTGGTCCTATGGCCTCGAAAGCATTGTCTCAATTGCTTACCGAGACCGACTGGCCTGAGTTGGACTACTTGGTTATCGACATGCCACCAGGTACCGGGGATATACAGCTTACGTTGTCACAGCAAATTCCAGTAACAGGAACAGTATTGGTGACGACACCACAAGACCTGGCATTGGCTGATGCACGTAAAGGTGCAGCAATGTTTAACAAAGTGAATGTACCGGTTGTGGGTGTGGTTGAAAATATGAGCTACCACATCTGTAGCCAATGTGGAGCAACTGAGCATATCTTTGGTATGGGTGGTGCTGAGAAAATGTGTCAGGAGTTTGGTTTAGCGCTGTTAGGCCAAATCCCATTGCATATCGCCATGCGAGAAGACATTGATGCTGGGGTCCCAACGGTTGCGAGAAGACCAGACAGTGAGCATGCAGGCTATTATAAACAGCTAGCAGATCGTGTATGCAGCACGATGTATTGGCAAGGCAAAGCCAAGCCAGATGCAATCAGTTTTACAATGGTGAATTAATTCTTAACTAAGTTTGTTAAGTTTTGTGGTTGAAAGTTGCGCATTTTAACGTTTGCCCGGAGGTTAATCCTTCGGGTCGTTAGAAACTTACAACTAAACTCCAATTCCAGCTAGTAACTAAGAGGTGAACTCCCTATAATCACGCGGTTTACCTTTTTATGTCACTAGAAATCATCATCGGGTGCAAATTAATGTCTGATAATAATCATTGCGTCATCGTAGGTATTGCTGGCGCTTCTGCTTCTGGAAAAAGTCTGATCGCGAGCACCATTTACAATGAGCTTCGCGAAAAAGTAGGCGATCATCAAATCGGTGTCATCACGGAAGATTGCTACTACAACGACCAAAGCCACCTAAGCATGGAAGATCGAGTAAAGACTAACTATGACCACCCGAGTGCGTTAGACCACGATCTGCTGTGTGAGCACCTTGAGAAGTTGGTTCGCGGTGAAGCAGTAGAAGTACCTGAGTACAGCTACACTGAGCACACCAGAACAAGTCACACTACTACATTGACGCCTAAAAAGGTCATTATTCTAGAAGGCATTCTTCTTCTTACTGATCCTCGCTTACGTGACCTAATGCACGCGACAGTATTTATGGATACGCCGTTAGATATCTGTCTGCTTCGTCGTGTTAAGCGCGATGTTGAAGAGCGTGGCCGAACAATGGAATCCGTTCTAAAGCAATATCAACAGACAGTGCGTCCGATGTTCATGCAGTTTATCGAACCTTCTAAGCAATATGCGGATATCATTGTTCCTCGTGGTGGTAAAAACCGCATCGCGATTGACGTACTTAAAGCTCATATTGCAAGACTTTTGAAAGCATAAGCCTCTAAACAGCTATATCGCTTTATTTTTGTAAAAAGAAGTGGCACCTTAGGTGTTACTTCTTTTTTTTTTGTTTTTAAATTAATCAGTTGCACTACAATAAAGGATAAATTGACGCTTTCACGGAACTGTCAGCGATAGAACAAATCAACTATTATGAATTTAAAAATACACGAGCAAGGATAAACAAATGAAGAAACTGCTCTTAATTATTGCAATACCAGTTGTGCTAGTTGTTGGGGCGATTATCGCTTTAACTATTTTTGTAAACCCTAATCAATTTAAGCCCCTTATCGTTGAACAAGCCCAAAAACAAACGGGCTTGGAGTTAGTGATAGAAGGGGATCTAAGCTGGCAATTCTTCCCGTCCATTGGTCTTGAGCTAGGTCGTACGGAGCTAAGAAACCCACAAGGATTCAGTCAGCCAAATCTGTTCAAAGTGGATACCGTGAGCGTAGATGTATCGGTTACTCCGTTGTTCAGCAAGCAGTTGGAAATTGGCAATGTCACACTTGATGGTGCCGAGTTTTATCTCGAAACCAAGCAGGATGGCAGCAAAAACATTGATGCTCTGACAAAAGCGCAACAGTCTCAACAAACTGATAATGCTGCATCGGAACAGAGCACAGAAACTCAGCAGTCAGGTTCTGATTGGGTGATCAACCTTGCTGGTGTCACCGTATCTAATGGCTCTTTAGAGATTCAGGATAAGCAAGCCGACAGCTACACTAAGCTGTATGATATTTCTCTCAATCTTTCTGAATTTGCTTTTGACAATTGGACGACAGCAGATTTCGGTATAAAAGGTGAGACGAATGACCAGAAGTTCACCGCGCAAGGTCAGGCGGACTTTAAATTAGCCAAAGGTCTCGCTAGTTATGAGCTAAAGAACATCAAGTTTGATGCCACTTACGCTGATCCAAGCAACAATATCGAATCGGCTAACATCACTTTGGATACTTTTGCATTTGATACCGTTATTAACCTTAGCTATGCCCTGAAAGGCAGTGCTTCGGATATGAAGTTGGACATGCAAGGCGCCGCTCAGCTCAGTATCGACAACGCGATCAGCAAAGTACAATTAGACAAGTTATCACTTAAATCGACTTTTGAAGGTGAGACTTTGCCTCAATCACCAATGAAGGTGGATATGCTGTCTGATTTGTCTTTTGATCTGAACACAAGCCACTTGAGTTTTGTATTGGAGAAGCTCACAGCAAATGCTATCGAGCTAGACGGCAAAGCGGATGTGACTTTGAGCGATATCCCGAAAGTTCGTTTTGCGCTGCATAGTCCAAATATTGATTTGGATGAATTCCTGGGGCTAAACCAACAATCTGGTGACAAATCGGCATCAACTAGCGGAACCAGCCAAACTGGCCCGGAAGTAGAGCCTGATTTGTCAGCACTGAAGACACTGGATGTTAAAGGTGACATCACGATAGACAACTTCAAAGCGGCAAACGCGAAAATGGAAGCCGTGAAAGCAAGCTTTACGGTCAACCGTGGTGTTGCTGAACTGACTTCATTCAGCTCGAAACTCTATCAAGGTACGATTAACGCGAAAGCACAATTGGATGCTCGTAAAACGCCTGCGACATACATTGCGACTAGCACGATTAAAGGTGTGAAAGTTCAGCCGTTATTAGTGGATGTTGCAGACAATGATAAGTTGGAAGGTACCGGTAATATAGACGTTAATGTAAAAGGCAGCAGCCTGACACCGACTGGTATTAAACAGAACCTAGTGGGCACAGTGGCGATTAACTTTGCTGATGGTGCTGTTCATGGCATTAACGTGGCACAGTTAATTCGAGAAAACTACGCAAAATTCAAAGGTCAGTCCGTTGAAAGCACGAAGGAAGTGAAGAAAACGGACTTCAGTGCAATGACAGCGACGTTGAAGCTAAACAAAGGCGTGGTATCCACAGATGATATGAAGGCGCAGTCACCACTGCTTCGTGTGCGTGGTAATGGGAAAGCAAATTACCTGAACGAAACTGTCGATTTCACTATCAGTACGTCAATTGTCGGCACGTTAGAAGGGCAAGGTGGTAAGAATATCGATGAGCTGAAAGATATTACGATACCAATCAATGTATCTGGTAAGTGGGCAGACCCTAAATTCAAACTGGTATTCGATGATGTGCTGAAACAAAAAGCACAAAAAGAGATTGACCGTGGTGTAGAGAAACTGACGGATAAGATCAAAGACGAAAAGACTAAAGAAGCGGTTGATGGTTTATTGAAAAACTTGTTTAACTAACTTCATTCAGTACGTAAAGGGTTGGCATTTCGCCAACCCTTTTTATTTTTATGGCTAGTCGTCAAACTACCAATCGACACCTTTCAAGGCTTTTACGCCGGACTCGAAAGCGTGTTTCACGTTTTTCACTTCAGATACGGTGTCGGCCATTTCAATCAATGTACGATGCGCGCCACGTCCTGTGATGACAACGGACTGCATTTTAGGGCGATTGTTGAGTGCTTCTACAACCTCGTCTAAATCTATGTAGCCGTAACTCACCATGTAAGTCAGTTCGTCAAACAGAACGACATCGAGCGATTCGTCTTGCAGCATGCGCTTACACTCTTGCCAGACCAATTGCGCAGCTTCAGTGTCTGCCGCTTTGTTTTGCGTTTCCCAGGTAAAGCCTGTCGCCATAACTTGAAACTCAACACCTAATTTCTCAAGCAGGTTACGTTCACCGTTATCCCAAGTGCCTTTAATAAATTGAGCTACAGCGCAATTTAAACCATGCCCTACAGCACGAGCTATCGTGCCAAAGCCAGACGTTGATTTACCCTTGCCATTTCCTGTAATAATCAGGAGCAGGCCTTTTTCTTCCTGGGCGGCCGCGATTTTAGCGTCTACCTGTTCTTTCACTTTCTGTTGGCGAGCCTTGTGACGGGCTTCTTTATTTTCTTCGATAGACATATCAGTACCTCAATTCCTTTTATTACACCCAAGGTTCGGTGTTAACTTGGGCTAGTCGTATTATGTCGCTATGATAGATCAACAAGTGATTCAGAAAAACCACCGATAATTCAGGGAATAAAATGAAGAGAATACTCGTTGTTTGTATGGGAAATATTTGTCGTTCACCGACCGGAGAGGCGGTAATGAGAGCGAAAGCAAAAGAGCTTGGTGTTACGGTAGAGGTTGATTCCGCAGGGACAATTGGTTATCACGCAGGAAATTCACCAGACACGCGCGCGATGGCGGCAGGTAAACTGCGAGGCTACTCTTTTAAAGGCATGAAAGCACGTCAGGTCAAAAGTGAAGACTTCGAGTACTTTGATATGGTATTGGCGGCGGACAAAGCCAATTTAGCCGATCTTTTGGATAGTTGTCCTGTTGAGCACCGACATAAACTCTCTTTGTTTCTTAGTCACTCTGATTCCAGCTATGACGAAATTCCTGACCCATACTACGGCGGAGACGATGGCTTCGAGTTGGTGTTGGATTTAATTGAAGAGGCATCAGAAGTCATTTTGAAAAAAGTGTGAATGCTGTGCCGCCGGAAAAATAAAAAAGGGATGAGTCATACTCATCCCTTTACATCATATCTTTCGATTTATTAACCAGCTAACAAGTCGGTTGCAACTTTGTAGCTAGGGTCTTCTTTAACATTGATTTCTACCAGACTGCCCGCTTTATCGAGAAGTTTACGGCAATCCGGGCTTAAGTGGCGCAGATGAAGTGTCTTGCCAAGCACCGCGTAGCGTTCTGCCAACGTTTCAATCGCTTCTATCGCCGAGTGGTCAGTCACTCGTGAGTCAGCAAAGTCGACAATGATATCTTTCGGGTCGTCTTGCGCATTGAACAGTTCAAGGAAGTTCGCTGCAGAACCAAAGAAGATAGGGCCATGGATTTTGTATTCTTTTGAACCTTCTTCGTTCAGACATGTGTCAGCGTAGATGTGCTTAGCATGCTGCCAGGCAAACATCAGCGCAGAAGCGATAACACCGACGCCTACAGCAACAGCCAGGTCGGTAAGTACGGTCACAACAGTAACCAGTACGATAACGAAGAAGTCCTGTTTTGGTACGCGGCGCGCCAGTTTAAATGTCGCCCATTCGAATGTACCGATGACAACCATAAACATTACACCAACAAGTGCAGCGAGAGGAATCATCTCGATCAACGACGAAGCGAACAGAATAAACATCAACAACGCAACTGCGGCAACGATACCAGAAAGACGACCACGACCACCTGAGTTTACGTTGATCATCGATTGACCAATCATCGCACAACCACCCATCGCACCGAATACGGAACAAGTCATGTTAGCCATGCCTTGGCCAATACATTCACGGTTAGATTGGCCGCGTGTGTTTGTCATTTCATCCAATACTGTCAGCGTCAATAGTGACTCGATCAGACCGATTGCAGCCAAAATAATCGCGTAAGGCAGGATGATTTGCAGAGTTTCAAGCGTGAATGGCACCATTGGAATAGAGAATGTTGGCAGAGAGCCCGCTAGGGTTGCTGCTTCATCACCAGACATTGTACGCAAGAAGTCAACGACGGTACGGGTTTCAAGATCTAAACCAACCACTAGCGCGGTAACCGTTACGATAGCGACCAGCGAAGATGGTACTGCTGTTGTGATTTTTGGTAAGAAATGAATAATTGCCATTGTCAGTGCAACCAAACCAAGCATTAGCATCATCTGGTCTTGTGGTAACCAAGTCAAAATGCCGTTGATGTCAGGCGCTTTAAATTGGCCAAGTTGAGCCAGGAAGATAACGATAGCTAAGCCGTTTACGAAGCCGATCATCACTGGATGAGGAACGATTCGGATAAACTTACCTAACTTGAACAGACCAGCGGCAACCTGAAGAATACCCGCGAGCATAATTGCTGCGAATAGGTATTGGACACCGTGGCTGGCAACAAGAGATACCATTACAACGGCCATTGCGCCTGTTGCACCGGAAATCATGCCTGGGCGACCACCGAAGATAGAAGTGATCAAGCCAACGATAAATGCAGCGTAAAGACCAACCATTGGGTCTACACCAGCAACGAATGCGAATGCGACTGCTTCAGGAACCAATGCTAATGCTACGGTCAAACCTGAGAGCACATCATTTTTTACAGAGTGCTTTGAAAATTGCGGAAATTCGAACATGTTTGTTTTAAGTTCTCGTTGAGATGAGTTTATCCCGACACATATTCTTATTTGCACAAGCCACTGAGAGGTGGGTTTGTCATCCGCTCACTCAGTGTAAATCGGAGTAGTAAAGGAGTGGCATTAGAATGGTGTCGAAAACTTTAGTCGGCGAATGCTACCGAAAAGTGTGATTAAGTTCAAGAATGACACGTATATTGACCCACAATTGTGATCGGTCAATGATATTAAATTGAACAATGAAAGTTGATTCAACGGAAAGTAAAAAAGGCTGCCACTTGGCAGCCTTTTTAGTTGCTTTTCAGCTAATTACTAACTCAAACTAGTTGAAGTTTGGTTTAGTCATCGCTGCAGAAGCTCGGTTTTTCGCTACTTGACTACCAGCGCCTTTAGGCTGGTAGCGGTCAGCTTTAAATGGTGCCGCAGCAACTTCAATTTCACGCAGCTCTTGAGGACCCGGAGCTTTTGTCATTGGTGCACTTGCGTTTGGCTTAGCGACCGCTTTAGTCACATCCACGACAATCTCTTGAACTTCAGCAGGAGCTGGTGCTTTCACCTCTTCTACTTCTACCGTTTCAGTGGTTTCGGCAACAGTTTCAACTACTGGTTCTACAGGTTGCTCTGTTGTCGTTTCTGCCACTGGTTGAGTTACTTCAACAACAGGTGCCTTTTCTTCAACGATTGGTGTCGCAGGTGCTTGCTCAACAACAGCAGGTTCAGTAACCACTGGTTCAACAACAGGTGCTTCAACTTTAACCGCTTCTTGAGCTTTAGGCTCTGCAACGACTGGTAGCTCACGGCGAATAATCACTTTACCCATTGCCATCTCAGGACAAGCGAAACCACCTTGCATTGCCGGTACTGCAGCGACTACTGCTTCTTCCTTAACTTGCTCTTCCTTCTTAGGCGCTGGTTTTGGAATGTAACGTGGCATCACTTTACCCATTGCCATCTCTGGAGAGGCAACACCACCTTTGCGTAGGCGGAATGGGTTAGGACGACGATCGCGACCACGACGACGGCGTTGACCACTTGCACGAAGGTGACGTGGTGAACGACGATTACGACGTTGCTTTGACTCGGCTTGCTTGTTTTCTTGCTGAGTTTCTACTGCTTCTACTACTGGTTTCTCTACTGGTGCTTCAACAGATTCAGTAGCTTTAACTAGTGTTTCTTCAGCTTGCTCAGCAGCCTGCTGATCTTTAACGCGAACAGATTTGTTTAGTTTACGACGTTGGCGACGTTCTTTAACTTTTTCTGCTTTAGCGTTAGCGTTTGGCTTCGCTTTGCTGCTTTCTGGTTTTGTTTCAGAACGAGCTTCGGCTGCAAGTTGAAGGCCTTTTTCCGCTACTTTTGCATTCGCTTTTTGTTCTTGAGCATTTTCTGCTTGTTGAGCTTTAGGCTTACGCTTCTGGTTACGGTTTTGCGGTTTATTGCCGGTTGCTTGGCCAGCTGCTTGTTGCTGCTGAGTATCATTCTGCTCAGTAGCTTGCTCGTCGCGAGGCTTACGGCGGCGACGGTTATCGCGGTTATCTCGATTATCGCGGTTATCACGTTGATTACCACGACGGCGATCGTTGCGATCTCGCTTGTTACGCTTGTTGTCGCGACTAGGCTTTTTCTCTTCTTGTTGCTTAGGCTCTTCTTTTACTTCTTGAGAACCGCCGAATAAGAAGCTACCAAGCGCTTTGAATAAACGGCTAAACAGACCAGGCGAAGCTTCTTTCTTCACTTCTTCGCTTTCCTTCTTCTTCGCCACTGGTGCTGGCTTAGAAGCTGGAGCAGGTGCAGATTGTGAAGGTGCAGCAAAGCCCTTAAGTACTGGTTCTTCTAGTCGTTTAGGTTTGATGTCCGTTTCTACAGGATCTTTACCTTCTGCTTCTTTCAACGCTTCCAGTTTCTTAGGAAGTAGGTAAGAAATCAGATCAAATTCTTCGCCTTCACGGACACGAATCACTTCGAAGTGCGGTGTTTCCATATCAGAGTTAGGAACAACCGTGATTTTCACTTCTTGAATGCGTTCGATGTGGTTAACTGAACGACGCTTTTCGTTCAATAGGTAAGAGGCGATTGGCACTGGGACAACAGCCAATACTTGCGCAGTATTGTCTTTCAGTGCTTCCTCTTCGATTAGACGAAGAACAGAAAGCGCTAGAGATTCGTTGTCACGAACAACACCCGTACCACTACAACGTGGACAAATGTGGTGGCTCGCTTCTGCAAGAGAAGGGCTCAAACGTTGACGAGACATCTCCAACAAACCGAAACGAGAGATACGACCAATTTGTACGCGAGCACGGTCTAAACGAACTGCTTCACGTAGACGGTTTTCTACTTCACGCTGGTGGCGAACAGGTGTCATGTCGATAAAGTCGATAACAACCAGACCACCTAGGTCACGTAGACGTAGCTGACGAGCGATCTCATCGGCTGCTTCTAAGTTAGTGTTCAGTGCTGTCTCTTCGATATCTCCGCCTTTAGTTGCGCGAGCAGAGTTGATATCGATAGAAGTCAATGCTTCGGTTGGGTCGATAACAATTGAACCACCAGATGGCAGGCGCACTTCACGTTGGAAAGCAGATTCAATCTGACTTTCGATTTGGTAGTGGCTGAACAGTGGCACTTCGCCGTCGTATTTCTTAACTCGGTTAATAAAATCTGGGCGAACCAATTGAATGTGCGCTTTTGCACGCTCATAAATGGTGTTGCTATCGATGAGGATTTCACCAATATCACGACGTAGATAGTCACGAATTGCGCGAACAATAACGTTACTTTCCTGGTGGATCAGGAATGGAGCAGGGTTAGAGTCTGATGCATCTTTGATCGCACCCCAGTGGTTTAGTAGTACGTTCAAATCCCATTCAAGTTCTTCTGCACTCTTACCAACACCTGCGGTACGCACGATCAGACCCATACCTTGTGGCAGTTCTAATGTGCTTAATGCAGCTTTTAGTTGAGTACGCTCGTCACCTTCGATACGGCGAGAGATACCGCCAGCACGAGGGTTATTAGGCATAAGAACAAGGTAGCTACCTGCTAGAGAAATGAAAGTAGTCAGAGCTGCGCCCTTGCTACCACGTTCCTCTTTTTCCACTTGTACAATTACTTCCTGGCCTTCGGTCAGCACTTCTTTAATGCTTGGACGGCCTTGGTAGGTGTAACCTTCTGGAAAATATTCGCGGGCAATTTCTTTGAGAGGGAGGAAACCGTGACGCTCAGCTCCGTAATCAACGAATGCGGCCTCTAAGCTTGGTTCAATACGTGTGATACGTCCTTTGTAGATATTCGCTTTTTTTGATTCATGTCCTGGACTCTCGATATCAAGATCGAAAAGTCGCTGGCCATCAACCAGAGCGACACGCAACTCTTCTTTTTGAGTTGCGTTAATTAACATTCTTTTCATTGAAAATTCTCGTTGTCTTTTCTTTTATATCTTTCTTGTCGACTTGCCACTGTTTGGTCGCTTTTCCACGGTGCCTGATCCCATGACTTATATTTTGCAGCCTCCCGGCTGGAAGGGGATGCTCTAGGGCACTTCAGTTATCACAAATCTCTTTAGGTTTCTGTCGGAAACGCAGACTTGTGACCCGCTATTAGGGCGGTAGGTACTCAACGTGAATATGCGAGGAGTAGGGTGGCAAGTGTGTTGAATTCAACGTGTCTTACGCCAATTGCAGCACCTGACTTTCAACGTTCTACTCACACTGCTTGAGGAGTAATGAATGGTAGTGAATAAAATGTAACCAAACCTTCCTTAGCAGCTGTGAACTATAGCAGTGCACGTCGCTATCAGCAATCTGCTTTGGTGCAAACGATAGAAAAATTGCCACAAAATTCAAATTTTGTAATTTATAACTGGCTGTTTCCTAAACAATTGAATCGTGTAAAGTGATGAAGACACAAAACAAACCTAAATCTTGACAGAGAGTTTTAATAATTTAAACAAAAGCTTGGGCGATTTCAGACCAGTCTGCGCTGGCAAGTGTTTCTTTTGCAGAAAGAATAATGTGAAGTCACGAGTATTTGCGTTTACAATAGCGCGCATGAGCGAAATAAGAACTAAAGTCCAGTTTGTCGACATCGATGAAGACATGGCGGGTCAGCGCATTGATAACTTTTTGCGCAACCAATTAAAAGACATTCCGAAAAGCATGATTTATAGAATCGTGCGAAAGGGAGAGGTACGCGTTAATAAAAAGCGTATTAAAGCAGAGTACAAACTAAAAGCGGGCGATCTGGTTCGTATTCCTCCGGTTACTATGGAGAAGAAAGAAGACGACGTAGCGCCGAGCACGAAACTTAATCGCGTTGCTGAGCTTGAAGATATGATCATTTTTGAAGATGACCATATGCTTATTCTCAACAAACCATCCGGGACAGCGGTTCATGGCGGTAGTGGTTTGAAGTTTGGTGCGATAGAAGCGCTGCGTGCTTTACGTCCTGACGCACGTTTTCTTGAGCTTGTGCATCGTATTGACCGTGATACCTCTGGTATTTTACTTGTGGCTAAAAAGCGTTCAGCGCTTCGCCACCTGCAAGCACAGTTCCGCGCAAAAACAGTGAAGAAGTTATACTTTGCACTGGTGATGGGGCAGTGGAAAAGCAGTTGCAAAGTGGTTAACGCGCCATTGTTGAAAAATGAAGTAAACAGCATCGTTCGTGTTAATCCAAACGGTAAGCCATCTGAGACACGCTTTAAGATCTTGGAGAAGTTTGAACAGGCGACCTTGATTCAAGCGAGCCCGATCACCGGGCGTACACACCAAATTCGTGTTCATACACAGTACACCGGGCACCCAATCGCTTGGGATGACCGTTATGGTGACCGCCGTTTTGATGCTTACACAGGTCAGTATGGTCTGGATAGGTTGTTCCTTCATGCGGCGAATATTAAGTTCCAGCACCCTTCAAATGATGAATGGATGGAAATTAATGCGAAGATGGAACCTAAGTTAGAGAAAGTGCTGGCTGGTTTAAGAAAAGCTTAACGGTATTTTTCTCGCTTAAACTAAGGGAGCCATTGGCTCCCTTAGTTCTATTTGAGTTAAAGGACATCAAACCCTTGAACACGCAACATATCAATCAAGTCAATGAGTGGTAGCCCGACAAGCGTGTTCGGGTCTTTCCCTACAAGCTTGTTGAACAAGCAAATCCCCATTCCTTCACTTTTGAAACTGCCTGCGCAGTAAAATGGCTCTTCTCTGTCTACATATCGTTCGATTTGTTCACGAGTTAAATCCCGGAAGTGAACTTCGAAAGTATCGTAACCAACCTCGGTATGGTTAGTCGCAGTATTATGTACGGCAAGGCCAGTATAAAAAGCAATCACGTTTCCACTTTGCGCAAGTAGCTGCTCGATGGCATTTTCACGATTGAGTGGTTTCCCAACGATCTTATCGTTAATCACACAAACTTGATCGCTACCGACGATTAGGCTTGGTTGATCTGTTTTACAAGACGTCGCTTTATTCGCGGCTAACCGCATCACAAGTTCTACAGGTTTTTCGTCGTCTAACGGAGTTTCATCGCAATCAGGTGACAGGCAAATAAACGGTACTGAGAGTTTTTCCATCAGTTGTCGGCGAAAAGGGGAAGTTGAGGCTAAAACCAGTTGGTAATTTTTCATTTTGAATTACAATTTGCAGGAGCATTTCCGATAGGATAATCGATCAAAAATGATTCTGGCTAATGCTCTGTATGTTAAGCGTAAAAAAGTACAACTTTTTTGCCTTTTTCTTTGACTAATTTTGATTTGGAAGATAAGATTCGCGCCCTATGCAAAAGGTAAAAATACCGCGAACGGTTGATCCGGCGAAGGCGGCACAGAAACGATTGGATTACGATGGCATCATCCAAGCTAGTCTTTTCAAACGCTTAGCGGAAGCAACTGAAGGCGTAAAACGCGACGCAGAAGTCTCATTGTCATTTGAGATAGATGAACAGCGACTTGTTGTTATCTCTGGTAAAGCTAACATCGAAGTCGAATTAGAGTGTCAGCGTTGTAATGAGGTATTCACACATCAGTGTGAAGTTGAATTCCTTTACACTCCTTACTACGGTGAGAAGACAGAAGAGGAAGCACCGGAAATTTATGATTTGGTAGATCTAAATGAGTACGGTGAATTAGACCTTATACAACTGGTTGAAGACGAGTTCATCTTAGCATTACCTCAAATTGCGATGCACGATGAAGCGGATTGTAGCGTTGATTCAAATAACATGGTTTTTGGTGAGCTTCCTGAAGAAATTGAGGAAAAGAAACCGAATCCATTCGACGTTTTGAAAAGTCTGAAAAAGTAATAGGTGTGGTAGCCGATTCTTCTTCAGGTTTTTAACCCAATAGTATAGGAGTAGGGTCAATGGCCGTACAGAAAAACCGTAAAACTCGTTCTAAGCGCGGTATGCGTCGTTCACACGATGCGCTAACTACAGCTGCTCTATCTGTAGACGCGACTTCTGGTGAAACTCACCTACGCCACAACGTAACTGCTGAAGGTTACTACCGTGGCAAGAAGGTTATCAACAAGTAAGGTTGAACCTTTGCAAACTATTACCGTTGCACTTGATGCAATGGGCGGGGATTTCGGTCCTCGCGTAACAGTGCCTGCCGCCGTGCAGGCACTGTCTCATTTCCCAGAGCTAAAAGTGATCCTTATTGGTGATCAATCCTCGATCACGTCTGAATTATCTCAATTAGGTGCTTCTACCCAATCTCGTTTGACTATTCTCCATACGGAGAAAGTAATTTCTAACTCAGAAAAGCCCTCTTTAGCACTACGCAATAGCCAAAATAGCTCGATGCGTAAAGCCATCGATCTTGTTTCCGAGCAAAAAGCCGATGCTTGTGTCAGTGGTGGTAACACTGGTGCATTGATGGCGCTGTCACGTTTTATTCTCAAATTGCTACCTGGCATTGATCGTCCTGCTTTAGTGTCTGCATTGCCAACAATCAGCGGAAAGCGCACTTGGATGTTGGATCTGGGAGCGAATGTATCTTGCGATGCCGATAGCCTGTTCCAGTTTGCCGTGATGGGCAGCGCGTTGGCTGAACAGCACCTGGGTCATCCCGCTCGCGTAGCGGTTCTCAATATCGGTGCAGAAGAGATAAAAGGGAATGATCTCGTTAAGCGCTGTGCAGAAATGCTTTCTCAAACCGACGCAATTAATTTTGTTGGTTATATTGAAGGTAATCAAATATTGCATGACGTTGCCGATGTCATCGTTTGTGATGGGTTTGTTGGTAACGTATGCTTAAAGGCCAGCGAGGGAACAGCACAACTTTTTATCGAAAAAATTAAAACCAGTATGATGGCGTCTACGATAAAGGGTTGGATTGCTAGAAAGTTGTTTTCTCGGCTATTTAATGAACTAAAAACACTGAACCCCGACCAGTATAACGGCGCAAGTTTGCTAGGATTGCGCGGCATTGTCATTAAAAGCCATGGAAGTGCTGATGTATCTGCAATTGTCAATGCACTTGGAGAGGCAGTACACGAGGTCAAACGACAAGTACCAGGCCGTATTAGCGATCGTTTGGAAGCGGTTTTACTCGAGAGGCATTATTAGTCTTCATGTATAGCAAAATTTTAGGTACTGGCAGCTACCTGCCATCTCAGGTGCGTACTAACGCAGATCTAGAGAAAATGGTAGATACAAGTGATGAGTGGATTGTTGCTCGCACGGGTATTAAAGAGCGTCGAATCGCAGCAGAAGATGAAACTGTCGCTGACATGGCATTCTACGCAGCTGAAAACGCTATCGATATGGCAGGTATAGATAAGAACGACATCGATCTTATCATTGTAGCTACTACCAGCAGTAGCCATACTTTCCCTTCATCTGCGTGTCAGGTGCAGGGAAAGCTTGGCATTAAAGGATGTCCGGCTTTTGACTTAGCCGCTGCTTGTTCTGGCTTTGTTTATGCTCTATCTGTAGCTGACCAGCACATCAAAACAGGTATGTGTAAAAACGTATTGGTGATTGGTGCAGACGCATTGTCAAAAACATGTGACCCGACTGACCGTTCAACCATTATTCTGTTTGGTGACGGCGCGGGTGCCGTTGTTGTTGGAGCAAGTGAAGAACCTGGCATCATCTCTACTCACATATACTCGGATGGTCAATTCGGTGAGCTATTGAGCTTACCAGTGCCTGAGCGTGGTAAAGATGCTGACAAATGGCTTCACATGGCTGGCAACGAAGTATTCAAGGTTGCAGTAACTCAATTGTCTAAATTGGTTAAAGACACACTTGAAGCCAACAACATGCACAAGTCTGAGCTAGACTGGCTAGTACCGCACCAAGCGAACTACCGAATTATCTCAGCGACAGCTAAGAAACTATCAATGTCTTTGGATCAAGTGGTATTGACCTTAGACAAGCATGGTAATACATCGGCAGCGACCGTTCCGACAGCGTTGGATGAAGCGGTGCGCGATGGCCGCATCAAGCGTGGACAAACTTTGCTACTAGAGGCATTTGGTGGCGGTTTCACTTGGGGCTCTGCTCTGGTGAAGTTCTAAGTTTCACGAGTATTCAAAATTTAAGGTGCACTTAAGTGCATCTTATTTCTTTTTACATTGCTTAAAGGAAAACAACATGAGCAAGTTTGCTATCGTATTTCCAGGCCAAGGTTCTCAAGCAGTAGGTATGCTGGCTGAGCTTGGCGAACAATATGACGTAGTAAAACAAACATTTGCAGAAGCATCTGACGCACTAGGTTACGATCTATGGGCGCTTGTTCAAAATGGCCCTGCTGAAGATCTCAACCAAACGTTCCGTACACAGCCTGCATTGTTAGCGTCGTCTGTGGCTATTTGGCGTGTATGGCAAGAACTTGGTCTTGAGCAACCTGCAAACCTAGCAGGTCACAGCTTGGGTGAGTATTCAGCACTAGTATGTGCAGGTGTGATTGATTTTAAAGAAGCAATCAAACTGGTTGAGCTTCGTGGTCAGCTAATGCAAGAAGCCGTACCTGCAGGCACTGGCGCAATGTACGCAATCATTGGCCTAGATGATGAATCTATCGCAAAAGCGTGTGAAGAAGCAGCGCAAGGCGAAGTGGTATCTCCGGTAAACTTCAACTCTCCTGGTCAAGTTGTTATCGCTGGTAGCAAAGACGCAGTAGAGCGTGCTGGTGCATTATGTAAAGAAGCTGGTGCGAAGCGTGCGCTTCCTCTTCCTGTTTCAGTGCCTTCTCACTGTGCTCTAATGAAACCTGCGGCAGAAAAACTGGCTGTTGCTCTAGAGTCTATTGAGTTTAATGCGCCACAGCTTCCAGTGATCAACAACGTTGATGTGGCGGCTGAAACTGATCCGGCAAAAATTAAAGACGCGCTTGTTCGCCAGCTACATAGCCCAGTTCGTTGGACTGAGAGCGTACAGCTGATGAGTGAGCAAGGCGTAGAGAATCTTCTTGAGCTTGGTCCTGGCAAAGTGCTGACAGGTCTAACAAAACGTATCGTGAAGACACTAAGTGCAGCGGCGGTTAACGACGTAGCGTCGTTAGAAGCGGCTAAATAATTTAGCGTTAAGACACGATAACAAAAGGAAAACACAACATGATGAATCTAGAAGGTAAGATCGCTCTAGTGACTGGCGCAAGCCGTGGCATTGGCCGTGCGATTGCTGAACTTCTTGTTGAACGTGGTGCAACAGTTATTGGTACTGCGACGTCTGAAAGTGGCGCAGCTGCTATCAGCGAATACCTAGGCGAAAACGGTAAAGGTTTGACTCTTAACGTTACTGACGTTGAGTCTATCGAAGCCACACTAAAAACCATCAATGATGAGTTTGGTGTGATCGATATTCTAGTAAACAACGCTGGTATCACTCGTGATAACCTACTAATGCGTATGAAAGATGATGAGTGGAATGACATCATCGATACTAACCTGACACCAATTTTCCGTATGTCTAAAGCGGTATTGCGTGGCATGATGAAAAAGCGTGCGGGTCGTATAATCAACGTAGGCTCTGTAGTGGGTACTATGGGTAATGCAGGCCAAGCAAACTACGCAGCAGCAAAAGCAGGTGTGATCGGTTTCACTAAATCGATGGCTCGTGAAGTTGCTTCTCGTGGTGTAACAGTAAACACTGTTGCTCCAGGTTTCATCGAAACTGACATGACTAAGGCATTAAATGACGAGCAACGTGCGGCAACTTTGTCTAACGTTCCTGCAGGTCGTTTGGGTGATCCTCGCGAAATTGCATCAGCAGTAGCTTTCCTTGCTTCACCTGAAGCAGCGTACATTACTGGTGAAACTTTGCATGTAAATGGTGGCATGTACATGGTTTAATACGACAGTTTCGGCAAAATAAGCTATTTTACATTGTGAAGAATAGCTTATAGTTGCACTTTACTGTCATGAACTTGTCATGCTTATGCGCAAGATTTGTGCATGATTTAAGTCAAAAATGTATTGAAATTCGGTTAAATTCGCTAATTTTGTGGTTTGACCAGCAAGGACCCCCTTGCAACTTTCAATAGTTCGAATAAACTACGGAATCATCGCATTAGGCGAAATCTGTAAAGGAAAAGAAAAAATGAGCAACATCGAAGAACGCGTAAAGAAAATCATTGTTGAACAGCTAGGTGTAGACGAAGCAGAAGTTAAAAACGAAGCTTCTTTCGTTGACGATCTAGGTGCTGATTCTCTAGACACTGTAGAACTAGTTATGGCTCTAGAAGAGGAATTCGACACTGAGATTCCTGACGAAGAAGCTGAGAAGATCACTACTGTTCAAGCTGCAATCGACTACGTAAACAGCGCTCAGTAATTATCTCTCCCAGGCGGTCTCCTAGACCGCCTGTGTTCTTTCTAACTTCTTCTATCCTCTCATAGAAATATTCAATTCCCGGAGAATTATATCGTGTCCAAGCGTCGTGTAGTTGTCACTGGCATGGGTATGTTGTCACCGGTAGGCAACACAGTAGAATCATCTTGGAAAGCCCTGCTAGAAGGTCAAAGTGGTATTGTGAATATCGAGCACTTTGATGCTACGAACTTCTCAACTCGTTTTGCAGGTCTTGTGAAAGATTTCGATTGCACAGAGTACATGTCTAAGAAAGATGCTCGTAAAATGGATTTGTTTATCCAGTACGGCGTCGCAGCAGGTATGCAAGCAATTGATGACTCTGGCTTACAAATTACCGAAGAAAACGCGGCTCGAGTTGGTGTTGCCATCGGCTCAGGTATTGGTGGTCTGGAACTGATTGAATCAGGTCACACTGCGTTAGTAGACAAAGGCCCTCGCAAAGTTAGCCCATTTTTTGTTCCTTCGACCATCGTAAACATGGTTGCAGGTAACCTATCTATCATGCGTGGTCTTCGTGGTCCAAACATCGCGATTTCTACTGCATGTACTACTGGTCTGCATAACATCGGCCATGCTGCTCGCATGATCGCTTATGGCGATGCTGATGCTATGGTTGCTGGTGGTTCTGAAAAAGCGTCAACTCCGTTAGGTATGGCAGGCTTTGGTGCTGCTAAAGCGCTATCTACTCGTAACGACGAACCTCAAAAAGCTTCTCGTCCATGGGACAAAGGCCGTGATGGTTTCGTACTTGGTGACGGCGCTGGCATTATGGTACTTGAAGAGTACGAACATGCTAAGGCTCGTGGTGCTAAGATCTACGCAGAGCTAGTTGGCTTTGGTATGTCGGGCGATGCTTACCACATGACCTCTCCAAGTGAAGATGGTTCAGGTGGTGCATTGGCGATGGAAGCTGCAATGCGCGATGCTAAAATCGAAGGTACACAGGTGGGTTACGTAAACGCACATGGTACTTCGACTCCTGCTGGTGATGTGGCTGAAATCAAGGGTGTGAAACGCGCTCTTGGTGAAGAAGGCGCTAAGCAAGTTCTAGTCTCTTCGACGAAGTCTATGACAGGTCACCTACTGGGTGCTGCTGGCTCTGTAGAAGCAATCATCACGGTTATGTCTTTGGTTGATCAAATTGTTCCTCCAACCATTAACCTGGATGACCCTGAAGAAGGCCTGGATATCGACCTTGTTCCGCACACAGCGCGCAAAGTTGAAGGTATGGAATACGCAATTTGTAACTCGTTTGGCTTCGGCGGTACAAACGGTTCTTTGGTATTCAAAAAGTTCGCTGAGTAACATTTGTTTTCAGAGTAACACTGTCTAACTCAATTTAGATAAGTGGAACTTGTATTCTAACGGCTCGATGCTTAGCATTGAGCCGTTTTGTTTTATTTGATAGCCACAAATTTTAAGGTAGCCGAATGTTTTGGGTAAATGGAATTCCACAAACACATGTCTCATTAAGCGATCGTTCCTTTCAATATGGTGATGGGTGCTTCTCGACAATCCTGACTAAGAAGGGACAGTTGGTATATTGGCCTGAGCATGTTGCGAGGATGGAAGCCTGTCTCAAAGCGTTACACATTCCTTTCCCCGATTGGCAAGTCGTTTTTGAATGGGCCACTAATGCGGCTTTGTCAGATGATTATGCAGGCGTGAAAATTCATATCAGTCGTGGTATGGGTGGACGCGGATACAGCCCGTATGGCATTGAAGGGCCAACCGTGACCATTTCTAATTTTCCTTTCCCTGGTCATTACGCTGCCTGGCAATCAAATGGTGTAAGCCTTGGCGTGTGTGAAACTCGCTTAGGTATTCAGCCGCTACTTGCTGGTCACAAGCACAATAACCGCTTAGAACAGGTGCTCGCGAAATCTGAAATTGACGGGACCGAGTTTGCCGATGCAGTAACGTTAAATGTGCAAAATCATGTCATTGAAACTACAATGGCCAACCTTTTTTGGGTTAAAGATAATAATGTTTATACGCCTGATTTAACTTTGTCTGGTGTTGCCGGTGTCATGCGTCGTAAGGTGCTTGAATTTTGCTCGGCGAATAGCATCAATGTGAAGGTAGGCGCCTTCTGTCTTTCTGATGTGCTCAATGCCGACGAAGTCTGGATGTGTAACTCATTATTAGGTGTGGCTCCTGTAACGAGCATTACAACACAAAATAAGAAAAACGTATTTCCGATTGGAAAACTGACTCAACGACTGCAAGGGAAGTTAACTACGTGATTAAAAAACTATTGGCTGTTGTTGTACTGATTGCTTTGATTGGTGCAGCAGGTGTTTTTTACGTTGTTTCACAGGCGAAGCAATACGTAAATAAGCCAATTCTACTTGAGCAACCACAGCTATTTACGGTAGAAAATGGTACAAGCTTTAACCAAATAATACGTAACTTGGTGAAAGCAGAAGTTATCGAGTCTTCTGAATATACTCGTTTTATTCCGCGTCTTTATCCGGAACTGTTACAAGTTAGGGCAGGGACGTATCAACTCGAGCCTAACATGTCGCTTTATCAAGCGTTAGAGCACCTCAACACAGGCAAAGAATATCAGTTCGCGATTACTTTTGTAGAAGGCAGCCGCTTTTCTGAATGGTTGGCCTTGCTAAAAGAAGCGCCTTACGTAGAGCATGATTTGACGGCACTCTCTGAAAAGGAGATGGCGGCTAAGCTGGGTATAGAACGTGAGAAGCTAGAAGGGCTCTTCCTAGCAGAAACATACCATTACACTGCTGGTACCACAGAAAGCCAGCTACTAAAGCGTGCGCATCAGAAATTAAATAGCATACTTGATGCTCAATGGGCGTCACGTCAGGAAAAACTGCCTCTTGAAGATAAATACCAAGCTTTGATTTTGGCTTCAATTATCGAAAAAGAGACCGCGATTGATTCAGAGCGTGAGCGTGTTGCATCGGTGTTTGTTAACCGTTTGAACAAGCGTATGCGTTTGCAAACGGATCCGACAGTGATTTACGGAATGGGCGATGAGTATGACGGCAATATTCGTAAAAAAGATCTGCGCACGCCAACTCCATACAATACGTATGTCATTAGTGGGTTGCCGCCAACGCCAATTGCCATGGCAGGAGAAGCGTCAATTGTTGCGGCGTTGAACCCTGAAGAGAGCGCCTACTTATACTTTGTCGCAAGCGGAAAGGGCGGACATGTGTTCAGCAAATCCCTTGCTGAGCATAATCGTGCCGTAAGAGCCTATTTAAGAGAACTAAGAAAGAATAAATGATGAAAGCGAATTTTATTGTCATAGAGGGCCTGGAAGGCGCGGGTAAAAGTACTGCGATTCAAACTGTGTTAGATACTCTTAAAACTGCAGGTATCGAAAATATTGTCAATACTCGTGAACCCGGTGGCACACAGCTCGCAGAGAAGATGCGTGCGCTAGTCAAAGAAGAACACGAGGGTGAAGAGCTTCAGGATATGACGGAATTGCTGCTGCTTTACGCAGCACGTGTTCAGCTTGTAGAGAACGTCATCAAGCCAGCTCTAGCTAACGGGCAGTGGGTCGTGGGTGACCGTCATGATATGTCTTCTCAGGCGTATCAGGGTGGGGGTCGTCAGATCGATGCATCACTTATGAAAAACCTTCGTGACACGACTCTTGGTGATTTTAAACCGGCTCTGACGCTTTATATGGATATCGACCCTCGAGTTGGTCTGGAACGTGCTCGTGGTCGCGGTGAGCTTGACCGTATTGAGAAGATGGACATCAGCTTCTTTGAGCGCACACGTGAACGTTACTTGGATATTGCCAATAGTGATCCATCGGTGGTTGTGATCAATGCTGAGCAGTCGATTGAGAAAGTGTCTCATGATATTCAAGAGGCGTTGAATGAGTGGTTATCGCGTCAATAAGCGCGAACGAGGATTTAAATGACTCATGTTTAATGATTTTCCATGGCTCAACCCTATTTGGGATAATCTAAAAGCGGGTTTAGACTCAGACCGAATTCCCGGCGCTTTGTTGATACAAAGTGAGCGTGGTTTGGCCGTTGAACAACTCGTTGAGCGTTTTAGTCACGCGCTTCTGTGTCAGAACTACAGTAGCGAAGCTTGTGGCTTTTGCCATAGCTGTCAGCTTGTTCAATCGCAAAGTCATCCAGACTTGCACTGGGTTAAACCAGAGAAAGAGGGTAAAGCAATAACGGTTGATCAGATCCGTGCTTGTAATCGTCTTGCGCATGAGTCATCACAACTCAACGGCTATCGTTTATTTGTTATTGAACCTGCGGACATGATGAATGAGTCGGCGTCTAATGCGTTGTTAAAGACGCTTGAAGAGCCAGGAGAGAAGTGCTTGTTCTTGCTTGTCACGCATAATCAAGAGCGCTTACTTCCGACGATACGTAGCCGCTGTCAGCATTGGGTCGTTACCCCCCCGTCGACTGAGCAAGCCATGCAGTGGCTAAGAAAAAACGGAGCATCCGATTTTCCTGCTTATGCGTTGAAGCTTAATATGGGGTCACCAATAAAAATGCTAGCGGCAAAAAGTAGTGGTGAATTGGATGAGTATTTGACATTCGAACACGACTTCATCGAAGCGATGACATCTGTTGTTGCAGACTTATCAAGATGCGCGTCTTACATGGCGAAGAATCCTGACAACGCCATAAACTGGGCCTGGTATTTGCTCACAGATGCTCAAAAGCTTCAATTTGGTGTTTCCGAAAGCGATCTTTTACCGGGAGCTCACCAGCTTCAGCAAACAAACTACAACGGTTTATATTCATCAGCGAACAAGCTGATGGAACTCAAGGCTCAACTGCAAGCATTTCCGGGCTTAAACGTTGAGCTATTATCTATGAATTGGTTAATTGAATCACGAGAGGCATTATGTTCGTAGATTCGCATTGTCATTTAGACAAATTGAATTACGACGATCTCCACACTAGCGTGGAAGACGTTATTAACAAGGCCAAACAGGCTAATGTGACAGAGTTACTCTCTGTAGGGGTGACTCTTGACTCGTTTCCTAACATGTTGGAAATGATTACGCCACACGAGAATGTTTACGCTTCTTGCGGCGTTCACCCTCTGGATGTAGAAAGTGCATTTTCTCTGGATACACTTCACCAGCACGCTTCACACAATAAGGTGGTGGCGATTGGTGAAACGGGTTTGGACTATCATTACAAGCCAGAAACGGCGGCGTTACAAAAAGAACGTTTTGAGCAGCATGTTGAACTTGCGGTTGAACTTAATAAGCCTCTGATTATCCACACGAGAAACGCTCGTGCAGATACATTAGATATTCTGCGCAACGGTGGAGCAGAGAAGTGTGGTGGAGTGATTCACTGCTTTACGGAAGATCTCGCTTTTGCTGAAGCCGCGTTAGATTTAGGCTTTTACATCTCTATTTCAGGGATCGTCACTTTCCGTCAAGCAACGGAACTCAAAGAAGTGGTGAAGACACTTCCTTTGGACAAGCTACTTATTGAAACTGACTCACCTTATTTAGCGCCCGTTCCTCATCGAGGAAAAGAGAATCAGCCAGCCTATGTTGTCGAGGTGGCAGCTTACATCGCGCAGCTTAAAGGGGCTTCTCTTTCAGAGGTTGCACAAAAAACTACCGAAAACTTCAGAAATCTTTTTTTACGATAGATATAAAGATTTTGATAAAAAAGGGGCCATTGCCCCTTTTTTTTATATCAAATTACCGTCTTATATATATAAACCCGATGAGTTAACTGATTTTGTTGGTTTTGTGGTGTCAAATTAATCTGGCTTTATTTTGTGATAAAAAGTAACAATGATGGCTATTTTATTTACTCTTTAAAATTAATGTTGTTAATTAAAAAATTTATACAAATCAGTATCTTATTTACGATGTAATGCATTGCTTAGTGGCTTTTGGACTGTGATCTGCATATTACTTTGAAACTAATCTCAAGCATCCGCTAGAAACCGGTACCAGTTACGAGATATATTTAGAGCCGGAAAATATATCGCGTCCGCGGTTATATATTCCATAGAGGCTAGCATTCAGGCTGCGGGGGTGTGCCGCTAGCCCTCTAACTATTCTAAAAATTCTATCAGGAGCAAAACTAATGAAAGGTTTCTTTAGTAAACTTTCGCAATCCATTATGCTGCCCATCGCTTTGCTACCAGCTGCGGGTATCATGTTGGGTATCGGGGGTAGTTTTACTAACCCAACAATGATCGAAGCATACAACATCGATGTGCTTCAAGACGGAAGTCTGTTAAACAGCTTCCTACAAGTTATGACTGCTGCTGGCGGTATTGTATTTGCAAACCTTCCAGTAATGTTTGCTCTAGCGATTGCTGTTGGCTTCGCTCGTGCAGAAAAAGGTGCTGCAGCACTAGCGGCTCTTATCTCTTACTTGGTTATGAACGTTGCTATCGCTAAAACGCTAGTCGTTGCAAACATGATCAACGCTGACGCAAACACTGTTATCCTTATGGGTAGTGAATACGCGGGTGTCTTGGCTGATACGCTAGGTATTGCTAATACGCTAAGTATGGGTGTGTTTGGTGGTTTGATCGCTGGTGCAATCACTGTCGTTCTTCATAACAAATACCACGATGCAAAACTGCCTGATTACCTAGGTTTCTTCGGCGGTGCTCGCTTTGTTCCTATTATCAGTGCTTTCGCAGCGCTGTTCTACGGGATCGTTCTGACTTTCATCTGGCCATTCTTTGGTGCTGCGTTCGGCGCTATCGGTGCGGCACTAGGTGAGATGACAGCATCTGGCCACGGCTACATTGCTTCTTTCATCTTCGGTGTTATCGAGCGTTCTCTAATTCCTGTAGGTCTGCACCACGTATTCTACTTGCCACTTTGGCAGACAGAAATCGGCGCGACAGCAGAAGTTGCTGGTGAAGTGATCAAAGGTACACAAAACGTCTTCTTCGCATCTCTAGCGTCTGGCGATTTCTCTCAGTTTACTTCTACTAACTTCATGACTGGTAAGTTCCCGTTCATGATGTTTGGTTTGCCAGCTGCGGCATACGCGATGTACACACTAGCGGATGACGAAAACAAGAAAGCAGCAGGTGGTCTACTGTTCTCTGTTGCGCTAACTGCATTCCTAACGGGTATCACAGAGCCAATCGAATTTACATTCCTATTCCTATCTCCAGCGCTTTACTACGCGATCCACGTGCCATTGGCTGGTGTATCGTTCATGCTGATGGATATGCTGAATGTTAAAGTAGGTATGACGTTCAGTGGTGGTTTCATTGACTTCTCACTATTCGGTATCCTTCCTGGTGTAACTGGTGTTGAAAACCACTGGTACTACATTCCTCTAGTGGGTATCGCATACGCGTTCGTTTACTTCTTTGTTTTCCGTTGGTTTATCGTTAAGTTCGACATTAAAACTCCGGGTCGCAAAGGCAGCGCAGTAGCGGTTGTATCTAAGAAAGACTACCACGCAGCGAAAGGCGGTGCTGGTGACAACCAAAAAGCAAAAGACATGATCGAAGCACTTGGTGGTGCTGAGAACATCGTTGACGTTGATGCTTGTATCACTCGTCTACGTATCACTGTGAAAAGTGGTGCTGAAGTTAAAGATAACGATTACTGGACTCAAGAGCTTGGTGCTCGTGGTCTAGTGAAAGTTGGCGACACTGGTATTCAGGCTATTTACGGTGCTGAAGCTGCTGGTTACAAAGCTCAAATTAACTCGCTACTTGGTAAATAATGAGTATTGGTGACAAATTTCGTAGAACAGGCGCATTCGTTGTCGACCTGATGATAGCTAAGATGTTTACTCAGGTCGTCTTGTCTGTTCTCGCACTTCTCGTGTCTAGTTTATGGAGCGATAAGGTTACGGGCTTATCACTAAACGATGATATGGCTCTGCCGGTTTTATTGGCAACGGTAGTGATTATGCTGTTGACCTATATCGGCATCTATCTAGGATACTGCGCGGTTTGTTTTAAAATGATAAACAAGTCGCTAGGTAAGTATCTGCTTCAAGTAGAGAACAGTCGCGGGATTGCGCAACTTGAATTGTCATCATATTTATCTCGTGAAAGAGAGAAGATTGTATATTTTCTTGCAACGCTAGGGCTTTATGCCGCGTACTCAGCGATACAGTTTTACATGTATGACAGAGAACCTTTGCATGAGGTCCACGCCCAGCAAGCTCAGAAGTAACATTTCTTTCTAGTAAAAGCCCGCGATAAGTCAGCGGGCTTTTTTATATTCTAAAAACCCTAAACTCATCATCCCTTCATTTTTAATTTATTCTCGATTTCAGCATCCTAAGTGCTATTTATCGCCTATGCTTCTGATAGATTTTTTCGTCAATTTATAGATCTGGTGTTTATTGAACTCATAATTGACGCTGCGATTTTTTCTACTTTATTCTTTTAGTGATATTCGCCGTATTTATATTTACTAATAAGGCATTGATGGTCGGTATGAGTCGCATTTTTTAGAGTAATTTGCCAATCAATTTGTTGTTTTCGTGATCTTGAAAGGATTATTGTCATCGAACTTTGAGGGTTATCAATAATATATTTTGAGCCATAAAATATACTCAATTTGTGGTTACATCTTAATTGGGTGCTAACATTTAGGCTACGGGGGGTGGCCGTTAGTACCCAAATAATACTTATATACTTATCAGGAGCTTGAACATGTTCAAAAACCTTTTTGCTAACCTGCAAAAAGTCGGTAAATCACTGATGCTTCCAGTATCGGTATTGCCGGTTGCAGGTATTCTTCTGGGTGTTGGTGCTGCCCATCTGAGTTTCATTCCAGAGATTGTTTCTAACCTAATGGAACAAGCTGGTGGTTCTGTATTTGGCCAAATGGCCTTGCTATTTGCTGTCGGTGTTGCTCTAGGCTTCACAAATAACGATGGTGTAGCAGGTCTGGCTGCAATCGTTGGTTACGGTATTATGACAGCGACGCTTGGTGTAATGGCTGGCGTCATGGGTGTTGAAAAAATCGATACTGGTGTACTAGGCGGTATCTTAAGTGGTGGTTTGGCTGCTTGGGCATTCAACCGTTTCTTCAAGATTCAGTTACCTGAATACCTTGGCTTCTTCGCGGGTAAACGTGCCGTGCCAATCATCACTGGCTTTGGTGCGATCATTCTTGGTGTTATCCTTTCTGTAATCTGGCCACCAATTGGTAGCGGTATCAGTGCGTTCTCTCACTGGGCGGCGGATCAAAACCCACAGCTAGCATTTGGTATCTACGGTATTGTTGAGCGTTCACTGATTCCATTCGGTCTACACCATGTATGGAACGTACCTTTCTTCTTCGAAGCAGGTAAATGTGTTAACGCTGCGGGCCAAGCTCAAAACGGCGTGTTAACTTGTTACCTTGTTGCTGATGAAGCATCACGTGCTGCTGGTAATGGCTTCGGTCAGCTAGCGGGTGGTTACATGTTCAAAATGTTCGGTCTACCAGCGGCAGCTATTGCTATTGCTCATTGTGCTAAGCCTGAAAACCGCGCGAAGGTAATGGGTATCATGGCGTCAGCTGCGTTAACATCATTCCTTACTGGTATTACTGAGCCAATCGAGTTCTCGTTCCTATTCGTTGCTCCGCTACTATACGGAATCCACGCGCTACTAGCTGGTTCTGCATACGTTGTTTCGAACACGCTAGGCTTCGTTCACGGTACTTCTTTCTCTCACGGTCTTATCGACTTCTTAGTGTTGTCTGGTAATGCTCAAAAGATGGTTCTGATGATTGGTGTAGGTCTGGTTTACGCGGTTATCTACTACGTTGTGTTCCGTGCAGTAATCACTGCTCTTGACCTAAAAACACCGGGCCGTGAAGATGAAGCTGAAGCAGCTGCAACAACTTCTGGCTCAGACATGGGCGGTGAACTTGTAGCAGCATTCGGCGGCAAAGCGAACATCACAGGTTTAGACGCATGTATTACTCGTCTGCGTGTTGCAGTAGCTGATACTGCAGCTGTCGACCAAGACAAACTAAAACAGCTAGGCGCAGCAGGTGTTGTTGTTGTAGCTGGTGGTGTTCAGGCTATCTTCGGTACTAAGTCTGATAATCTAAAAACAGAAATGGATGAGTGGATTCGTAACCACGGCTAATCTCAGTTATCCATTACTTATGTGAAAGGGGGCTTCGGCCTCCTTTTTAATGTCTGCGTGCTCTAACCTCATACGTGAATCACCTCATAGTTGTACAAACTTCCTATATCGACACTTCTTCCTTAAAGTGCTTTGCTGTATTCATGTGACAATAAACTCATCTTTACTTTTTTGAGCGTATCCCTACATCCTTCTTACCCTTCATTGACATTATAAAATCCAGTCGTGTTTGAATTATGCACGATGTTTTTTTAAGAATTGATAATGGTTATGAAGAAGAAACTAATAATACTGGCAGCAGGACTGACGTCTGGCGCTGCAATGGCGGCTAATGGAACATCTGATTTAGCTGTTGGTATGGCAGTCGATCAGCAATTGAGCGTTGTTGTTGAGATAGATAATACGTACCGTGGGATTATCGGTAACGACGGCATGGCTTTTGACTACATTGCTAAACGTGGTACGTTCGACCAAAACGTGCCAGTGACTTGGTATGTCGGTGTTGGTGGTTGGTACGAGTGGGACGATGAATTTGGTGTGCGCGTACCACTAGGTGTCAATTGGGACCTATCTCAGGGCTGGGATGTGTATGCACAGCTACATCCGGAGCTTGATCTATACAAAGGTGTAGACTTACAGCTTGGTGGTGCAGTGGGCGTGAAATACAGCTTCTAATACCAATTTGATTAACGTCCAATAAAAAATGCCGGCTAAGTAAGCCGGCATTTTTATTGTTAACGTTACGGTTATTGTTTATTCATCGCTCGTTTGATACAAACGGCGGCACCACCCCAAGTAATACCTAAACCAAGAACCATCATGATGATTGCACTGATTGTCATTTTGTTTTCTCCTTGCGGTTTACTGCGTTAATTAATAGCCCGAAGATAAAGAGTGCTGCGATCAATGCCCAGCCCAATGTCAAATCGTAACCACCGTAGCCGTCGGTAAATAGAGCATAAAGCTTGGTCGCTAAGATTACAGCTAGCATAATTGGTGTTACGAAACGCAAGCAGATTTCAAACCATTGGCCGATTGAGAAGTCCGAACGCTCGTTAACGTAGCCACGAACTTCTGATACACGGTTTAGTAGCCATGCCATCAATACGATTTCTACCAAGCCACCGACCATGATACCGACGTTGTTTGCAAAATGATCGACCAGGTCGAGCAATAGCAGACCACCATTGGTTGCGAATGCCATGGATACAACGAAACCAGTACCGATAACCACGTTTGCGGCTTTCTTACGACTCCAGTTTAATTTGTCGATAATTGCTGAGGTTACTGCTTCCATGATTGAGATATGAGAGCTTAAGCCTGCTACAACTAGAGCAAAGAAGAACAGTGGACCAAGAATGTAAGGTGCTGGCAATAAGTTAATTGCCGCTGGTAACGTTACAAACGCAAGACCAACACCCGCAGAAACCACCTCTGTCAAAGGTTTACCTTGCTCCTGAGCCATGTAGCCCAATACCGAGAAAATCATGATGCCGGATAGGATAGAGAAACCACAGTTAATCAATACCGTCATGAACGCATTGTTTGTGATGTCTGATTTCTCTGGCAAGTAGCTAGAGTAGGCCAGCATGATGGCAAAACCAATACTTAGGGTAAAGAAGATCTGACCATAAGCGGCTGCCCATACTTTAACGTCCCAAATTTTGCTGAAGTCTGGTTCGAACATGTAGTTCACGCCGTTCAGTGCACCTGGTAAGAACACCATGCGCCCGATAAGGAACAGCACCATCAAGAAAAGAATTGGCATCATGATTTTAGATGCACGCTCGATTCCTGACTTCACGCCGCTTGCAATCGCAACATAAGTAATGGCCCAAGCAATGACCATAGACAACGCAATCTTCCATTGGATACTGCCTAGATTCGTTGGTGAATTATCACCTAACTTCAGGTATTCACTGAAGAAAAACGCGTTTGTATCTGCTCCCCAACCTTGGCTGAACGACAGACCAAAGTAAGAAATAGACCAGCCGATCACGGCTACATAGTAAACGGCGATAACTGCTGCGACACCCACCTGAAACCAACCAAGCCACTCAAATTTTGAATGAATCTTTGCTAGTGTCTTTGGTGCTGAGCCACGGTATTTTTGCCCCATACTGAACTCTAGGATCATGAATGGAATACCTGCAGTGATCATGGCAAAAAGGTAAGGAATAAAAAATGCGCCGCCACCGTTTTCGTAGGCCATGTATGGGAAACGCCAAATGTTACCCAGACCGATCGCTGAACCTACTGCTGCTAAGATGAACCCTGCGCGGGATCCCCATTGTTCTCGCTTCATATTTGACTCCTGTACAACTCCCTAAGGAATGAAGCTCTTTCTGTAAAGCAGGGCAATTTATTAAAAGTTAGGGAAACTGCTATCCATCAGTTTTTATGGCCTAAATTCTAAGTAGTTATTGATTTGCCGTTTTTTATTCTGCTTCACATGAAAGAATTTAGAGTTTAACTCTTAAATTTATGATGTGTGTTTGATAAAACTGAAATATTTATCTGTTTTCGCTATTCAGACTAACTTCTAATAATTACAAGCGCAACAGATTCTAAATGTTAATAATAGTATTTTGTCTGGTTATAATATGGTTAATATTCGTTTTTCTGGAGTTTATTTGAGTTGTGTAAGCTTGATCTCAAAATAAATGACTGCAATGAGGTCGATTGCATGGTTATAAGGACTATTTTGATTATTTAGGGTGTACGTCTAGCTTTTGTACACCATCTAGACGATGTTTCGTCATTGTGTTGCAGTTAAAAGCGAAAACTAATTCCGACATTAGATTGAAATTGGTTCATCCAATCGGTGTCATACTTGATGATGCAGTTGGAACCATCAGACGGCAATGTGCATGAACCTGAAGTGTCATTGTCGACGACTGTACCTAGCCAACGTAGTTGTGCCGTTAAAGCAATTGCTTGAGAGTATTCATATTCAATACCGGCAAACGCACTCGCAGAAAAACCCACTTTTTTATCCGCCCAGTTCACATCAGTATAAGAGCCGCCTAACCCCAAGCCGGCGTATGTCTGCCAACCCTGTGCAATGGGATAGGCGAGGCTACTTTGAAACTGCAGGTAATGAATGTCTGCTGAGTTGGACAGTGATTTTAGTTCTGTTGGTTGATAGGAATAAAAAAGACCGACTCGCCCCTGAAGAAAAGGTGTTTCGATTGCCAACGCGTAACTGGTCGCTGCATCAATGTCGTAGGTATTGGCATTCGTGTCTTCCACTTTGCCGCCAGCGGTATAACCAATAAATGGTGTGACGATTACATTCGCTTGGACGTTGAAAGCAACGCTCATCAAAATAGTTCCAATCAAATAGCCGACGTTATTCTTCATGCCCTATCTCCTTATTATGCCTAAGCTAATTGTGATGGCTTAGTCAAAATCGTGCGAACAAATTAAGCAAATCTTGAACATGTTTCACGCTGGTGTTATTAATTTGTTACAGTTCAAGGAGGTGTTTATGGAACACGATCTTAAATCCGCACTAATCATCGTTGCCGCTGTTTTCGCAGTTCTTTTGTCATACGGAATTATTGCGATTACTTCGGCTTAATCTAAGTTTAGCTTTATTAGAAGGCTTAAGCCGATGATACGTAACAGCGGTATAATCACCGATAGCCATACTGAACTCGATATCAATGTTTACGAACATTTCAGACATGGCAAAACTGCTCTTGTCACGCAAGGAGGAGGGCAGCGAGGAATTTTTACCGCTGGAGTGCTTGATGCATTTTTACTTTCCAACTTTGATCCCTTCGATGAATTCTATGGTACCTCAGCAGGTGCTCTAAACCTTTGCCCTTATTTATGCCGTCAGCATGGGATGGGCAAGGCGTTTATTACCGAATTGACCACCTCGCCCGAGTTTTTTAACCTTTTTCGTTACATTCGTAAGCAGCAATATTTGGGACTGGAATGGGCGCTGGAAAGAATTCAGGATTTCCCCTACAAACTGGACCTCGACATGGGGCGCAAAGCACTGGGCACTAGAGGGGCTTTTGCTGCCGTGACTGATGTAGAGACGCTTTCCGATCAGTACCTTCCTATGCTGGGCGATTCCTGGTTCCAAACCATGTTGGCAACGTGCGCGATTCCCAAATTATACCTTGGGCCAGTCGATGTTGGCGGGCGTAAGTTTGTCGATGGTGGCGTTTCCGCCTCAATCCCTGCGCAGGAAGCGTGGAGACAGAATGCGCGCAATATTATTGTTATCCGAACGGAGCCTTACTCAGAAATCGACGCAAGAGTACAAAGTGAAGTCGGGGATAAGTCTGTCCAGTGGTATCGAGAGTCGATAAACTCCGTGCAGCAGTCTTGGCAACAGAAAGTGAGCCAGTGGAAGTCAGACTGGGCATCTTTCTTTCAGCAGAAGATTAACACGGCCCATCAATCTAAGCTGGCTGGCGAAATGCTTTTGAATGGCGGGCGATGGCTGTTTGGGGCGGATAACTTGTATCGATTGAGTCACCTTATCGGGGAGAACTTCGACTCCGGTTTGGCTGATATGTTGATGATCCATTATCAAACATTCGAGCTGACACAGGCGTTTCTCTCTACGCCACCAGATGATACTTTTATTCTACAGATTGCACCCAGAGAAGTGCTTCGGTCCTCTTCTTTGTTAAGCGACCCTGAAGATTTAGAACATGACTATCAGTTAGGTTTGCAGGCTGGCTATAACTTCGTTCAGCTTTATGACCAACTGAATATTGATCTCGACTTAGATGGGCGTGAAAGCGCGTAGTGTTTTCATTCGCTTCAGATGAAAGTAAAAAGGGCTCCGATTGGAGCCCTAGATTTTTGTACTGATATATTATGCAGGCATAATACGCATGCAGTTGGTTGAACCAACGACATCCATTACGTCACCTTGAGTAATGATGACCAAATCTCCGTCGTTTAAAAAACCTTGTTCTTTTAAACAGCTAATCGCATCCTGCGCGGTTGGCAATCCTGCATCGCCTTTAGAATTAAAATAGACTGGTGTGACGCCTCGGTATAACGCAGCACGATTCAGTGTCGATTCATTTCTTGATAAGGCAAAAATAGGCAACCCTGAGCTCAGACGAGACATCATTAAAGCGGTTCTGCCAGACTCGGTTAAGGAGATCATTGCCTTAATACCTTCCATATGGTTGGCAGAATACATGGTTGCCATCGCAATGGTTTCTTCTGCGGTTTCGAAGGAGCGTTCAAGGCGATAGGTCGACAGACTGGCTTCAGACATTTTCTCTGCGCCCATACAGACTTCAGCCATCGATTTAACGGTTTCCACGGGGTATTCACCTGCCGCGGTTTCTCCTGACAGCATGACCGCATCGGTACCATCTAAAACAGCATTTGCCACGTCCATGACTTCAGCACGGGTAGGCATTGGGCTTGTGATCATCGATTCCATCATCTGGGTTGCCGTGATGACGATACGGTTTAGGCTGCGAGCACGACGAATGAGCTTCTTCTGAACACCAATAAGCTCTGGGTCACCGATCTCTACCCCTAAGTCTCCGCGAGCGACCATGACCACATCAGAGGCCATGATGATATCGTCAATTGACTCACTACTCTCTACCGTTTCAGCGCGTTCTACTTTGGCGACCAATTTTGCTTCCAGGCCTGCATCTCGCGCTAAGCGTCGCGCATAGTGCATGTCTTCACCATTACGTGGGAAAGAAATCGCTAAATAATCGACTTTGATTTCTGCGGCAGTAAGAATGTCTGCCTTATCTTTTTCCGTTAAGGCTTCTGCGGATAATCCGCCGCCTTTTTTGTTAATGCCTTTGTTGTTTGACAGGGCACCACCAACCGTGACGCGAGTATGTACTTTATTACCTTCTACGCTGGTGACTTGTAACTGAACGCGGCCATCGTCGAGTAACAGAACATCATTAGGTGCTACGTCTTGTGGCAATTCTTTGTAGTCCAAACCGACAGTTTCTTGGTTGCCTTCACCTTTTGGTAAGTCGCTATCTAAGGTGAATTTGTCACCGACTTTGAGCATCACTTTGCCATCTTTGAATGTAGATACGCGGATTTTCGGACCCTGCAAGTCGCCTAAGATAGCAACCTGTCGCCCTAGTTTTGCGGCAATTGCACGGACTTTGTTTGCACGTTGAATATGATCTTCGCTGCTACCGTGTGAAAAGTTCAGCCGCACAACGTTAGCGCCAGCTTTGATGATCTCCTCAAGTACATTGTCTTTATCAGTTGAAGGCCCAAGTGTGGTAACGATTTTTGTTCTTCTCAATTTGGATGTCATAGATTCTCCGAAGAATGCTAGTGTGGGACAAGGTAACTCGAATTGTATTTAAGTATATGCACAGAATGCTTTGGTTAAGATGAACACGAGCAAAAAGTTCTCCATCTTTATAAAAAACCAACTGCATAGATTCGCTTGATGTTTTTAGTGATAGCCACTCGCGTGGAGTGGATGACTAATTTGGTCAAAAAATTAAGTTATTTTTTACACAATTTAACAGGTGTAAATTTTCCGTTATTTGACTAAATACACAAACAAACAGGTTTCTGCGTGATGCTTGTCACGGGGATCTATTAATTCACTTCACAATTAGTTCGCAAAGTAAAAAAATTGCCGTGTTATAGAATTTTGGAGTGCACAATGTACATGGCTCAACCGGGCCATATTGATCATATCAAACAGATCAATGCTGGTCGGGTATACAAACTAATTGACTTAAAGGGTCCAATATCTCGAATTGATTTGTCCAAGCAAAGTGAGCTTGCACCTGCAAGTATTACTAAAATCACTCGAGAATTAATTGAAGCACACTTGATTCATGAAACAACCGTTCAAGAGGCCACCAGTCGTGGTCGTCCCGCTGTCGGTTTGCAGGTTAATAATGAAGGTTGGCAGTTCCTGTCGATGCGTTTAGGCCGTGGTTATTTAACAATCGCGCTCCATGAGCTCGGCGGCGATGTATTAATTGATACTAAAATCGAAATTCATGAGCTGGACCAAGACGATGTGCTTGAGCGCCTGCTTTATGAAATTGATGAGTTTTTTCAAACCTATGCTGATCAGCTAGATCGTGTTACCAGTATCGCAATTACGCTGCCTGGCCTCGTTAACTCAGAGCAAGGCATCGTGTTACAAATGCCGCATTACAACGTAGAAAATTTAGCTCTGGGGCCTGAAATATATAAGGCAACCGGCTTACCCGTCTTTGTGGCTAATGACACGCGAGCTTGGGCATTAGCGGAGAAACTGTTTGGTCACTCTAAAGAGAATGAAAACTCAGTTCTGATTTCGATTCACCATGGTTTAGGTGCCGGTATTATTCTCGATGGTCGCGTGTTGTTAGGCCGTCACGGTAATATCGGTGAATTAGGTCATATCCAAATCGATCCAAATGGTAAACGCTGTCACTGTGGCAATATTGGATGTTTGGAAACGGTAGCAAGCTCACAGGCTATTCGTGAAGAAGTCGTCAGACGGATTGCTGATGGTGAGGCGTCCAGCCTTGCTGAGCAAGAAGAGATGAGTATCGAGAGCATCTGTGAAGCAGCCGCTAATGGTGATCCCCTTGCTGTGGATGTGATTGAAAAACTAGGCCGTTACCTAGGTTCTGCGATTGCGATTGTGATTAACCTGTTTAACCCAGAAAAGATCTTGATTGGTGGCGTCATCAACCAAGCGAAAGACATTCTTTACCCAGCTATTCGCCGTTGTATCGAAGAGCAAAGTTTGCCGGTTTATCACCAGGATCTGGAACTGGTAGAGTCTCGTTTCTACAAACAAGCGACAATGCCGGGTGCAGCACTTGTAAAACAAGCGTTGTATGACGGACAACTGTTGATGAAAGTGGTAGAGGGTTAATCTCTTTTACTGACTTTATTACCGACCTATTAAAGGGATGAGACTTGGGTTCTCATCCCTTTTTGTTATTGACTGCGCTTCCTAAACACTAGTGAAAGTCTCGTGATTTGCTTTGTAACGCCGCTAAGTGATGAGTGCAATCAATCAATTTGCCTGCGATCACGTGTGTCACATCTCCCTCTCTCTCTAAAATTCCTTTTACCATCATCACTTTGGATGTGAGATAAGCTTGCTTTTGGGCTCGGGCCGTCGCACTCCAAACCACGACATTAATATTCCCGGTATCGTCTTCTAAAGTGATAAAGGTAACACCCGCAGCGGTACCGGGAGACTGACGTCCGGTGACGAGCCCGACAACGGTCACCAGTGATTTATGTTCTTTCTCGACTAACTGTTGCATGCGAGTAAAGCGAGGCAGCTTACCTGCTTGATCCAATAAAGTAATCGGATGACGATTGAGAGAAAGCCCGGTACTGGCATAATCTTCAATCAGGTTTTCATACTCAGAAGGTTGTGTTTGATAGCCAGCTACAGGCTCTTGTACATCCTGAAACAGAGGTAGGTCTGATAGGGAGTCCATGGCTGCCCAACGAGCACTGTAGCGATTGCCCGATAATATCTGTAACGCATTCGCGGATGCCAACAGCTCGATATCACGGCGACTTCTCAACACCTGCTTTACCTCCTGAATTGAGCGATAGCCGTTTTGAGGGCGGCGCTTAAGGAGTTGGTTCGCGTTCTCTTCACTGAGCCCTTTGACTAAGCGAAAGCCAAGCTGCACGCCCAACCGACCGTTAGGGCGCTGGATTAGGTGGTGCTGATAGTGTGAAAGATTGACGCAGACTGGCAAGACTTCGATGCCATGGCGGCGAGCATCCTGCACCAATTGAGAAGGGCTGTAAAAGCCCATAGGTTGACTGTTCAATAGCGCTGTATAGAACTCAGCAGGGTAATAGAATTTCAGCCAGGACGAACAATACGCCAGCACCGCAAATGAAGCGGAATGACTTTCCGGGAAGCCGTATTCGCCAAAACCACAAATTTGCTCGAAGATACGTTCCGCGAATGCTAAATCGTAGCCTCGCTCACGCATACCATCGATAAGCTTAGGTCTGAATTTTGCGAGATCGCCATTCTTTTTCCAGGCAGCCATCGCCCTGCGTAGTTGGTCGGCTTCACCGCCACTAAAGCCCGCAGCAACCATTGCGAGCTTGATGACCTGTTCCTGAAAAATCGGAACACCCATAGTTCGCTCTAAGACACTTTTCACGGCTTCTGAAGGGTAGCTGACGGGTTCTTCACCATTGCGCCTTTTCAGGAAGGGGTGAACCATATCCCCCTGAATAGGCCCTGGACGTACAATCGCTATTTGAATCACCAAGTCGTAATAGCAGGCAGGCTTTAAGCGAGGGAGCATGCTCATTTGTGCCCTGGATTCGATCTGAAATACCCCGACGGTGTCTGCTTTCTGGATCATGCGATACACATGGGGATCATCCTGAAGTCGGGTGATCTCAGCAATGGACAGTGATCGCTGGTGGTGCTTTTCGACCAGCTGAAAGCACTTTCTGATCGCATTCAGCATGCCTAATGCGAGCACATCGACCTTGAGCAGTTTTAAGCTTTCTAAATCATCTTTATCCCACTGTATGATAGTACGATCTTCCATCGCCGCGTTTTCCACCGGAACTAACTCGTATAACGGTCCGGAAGAAATCACAAAGCCACCGACGTGTTGAGACAAGTGGCGAGGAAAGCCGATGATCTCGTTCACCAGTTGAATAAATTGTTGCCCCTTGAGTGATTCCGGATGCAATCCGAGTTCGACAATTTGCGCTTGCCAGCCTTGGCTACGATCGCGGCGATTCACGTTCTTAATGAAAAAGTCGAGCTGGGTTTCTTCAATCCCCAGTGCTTTACCGACTTCTCTGACTGCACTTTTGAAGCGATAGCTGATCACGGTTGCAGCCAGAGCTGCTCGCTCACGACCATATTTCTTATAGATGTATTGAATGACTTCTTCCCGGCGCTCGTGCTCAAAGTCGACATCAATATCTGGCGGCTCATCTCGTTCTTTGCTGATAAAACGTTCTAATAGTACCGCGATTTGCCTTGGATCCACGGAGGTGATTTCCAGGCAATAGCACACGACAGAGTTTGCCGCAGATCCGCGTCCCTGATAGAGAATGCCTTGCTTTTTTGCAAACATCACAATGTCGTGAATGGTTAAAAAGTAATAGTGGTATTTCAGCTCTTTGATTAATGCGAGCTCATTCTCGATCGTTTGCTGGATGGTTTCTGGAGCACCTTCAGGAAAACGTCTTTTCTTTCCGCGTTCAACCAGCATACGTAGGTAAGAATCGGGTGTGTAACCGTCGGGGATTAACTCGGCAGGGTATTCGTATTTCAGGTCACTCAGCTTAAATTCACACAAATTAGCGATGTGCTGGCTTTCTGCAAGCCATTTTGGTTTGTAGACTCGAGCTATTTTGCTTAGTGGGCGTAGTGCACGTTCTGCGTTGGATAGTCGTTCAAACCCCAGCTTATCGACGCTGCAACCGTGTTTCACTGCTGTAAGTACGTGCTGTAATGGCAGGCGTTCGACCGAGTGCATGAGTACACCACCACAAGCTGTGATAGGTAACTGAAGTTCATGGGCGAGCTTTTCACAATGGTTGGTATATGCCGAATCATCGCCACCAAGGTGACGTTGGATGGCAACCCATAAGCGGTTTGCATGATGTTGGTTTAACCAGCGTCCCCAGTAATGATCGCTGTTTTGGTGGGTTGGGAGCCATAAAACAAAACAGTGACGAATCGACATCAAATCCCACTCAGAGAGTTGATAGCTGCCTTTTTCACTGCGCCGTCTTGCGTTGGTGATGATGCGGCACAATTCTGCATAAGCTTTACGGCATGGACACAATAAGACCACTTGGCATTCATCATTGAGCCAAAACATGCTTCCTACGATTTGTTTGATATCGAGCTTATGTTGCTGGATCGTGGAATATGCTTTTACAACACCTGCGACGGAACATTCATCGGTGATCGCAATGGCTTGATAGCGGTAAAAAGCGGCTTGCAGAACCAGCTCTTCTGCATGAGAAGCTCCGGTAAGAAAAGAGAAATTGGACTGACAAAACAGCTCTGCGTAATTCATAGCGACTTAACAAAAAAATCCATGAAGAAACCAATGTTTGTATTGATCGCGGAACACCCATAACCAGCGACCTTGCTTGGTGTGTGCAATGTAGTAATCACGCATGATTTCATCGCCATCCCACCACCCTGAAACAATTCGTTCTGGCCCGTGTACCAGAGAAACCTGTTCTTGGAGCGGCACTGGTCTCGGTAATTGCATTGCCGGACGCAGCAACTGAGGAATCGAAGAAAGCGCGACATCGGGTTCATCGGCCGAACGGTATTGGCAGGCTTTTTCTGGTCTTGGGTCGTAAGCAATATCAGGCTTGAGTACGGAGTGCTTTCCCATTTTTGCTTGCAACAAAGAGAGCAGCTCTAACGGATTCATTTGGCTTTTCTGCCCCGCAAAGAGGTCGCAAGCGCTGCTGATTGGTTCACCTTGGCGAATGACCTGCAAAGTCAGGCCAATCACAGGTCCATTGAGTGCCAGAGACTCCAGGCTCAAACTGGCGAGTTGCTGCCAGCGGTGGCATAAGTAGTCGCCTTGTGCTGAGGTAAGCGGCACCGACTGTGTGTGTTTATCTCGCTGGTGGAGCGTTAAGCAAAGCTCAAAAGCAACTTTGTCTCTTAATTTTAGAAAGGTTTCGAGTTGCTTCAGCAGTTTGGCCAAGGGCTTCTCAATCCACTGAACATTTTCTAGCTCAAACAGCAACTCCAAATACACCCTGAATGATTCTGTTGGATGATAAAAATCGACAGGGTGTTTAAATTGGCCAGTCAGACGACCTACGTAGTTCACTAAATCAATATCAAAACGGCGAGCGATATCTTGCAGCGGTAACTCAAGCAGGTCTTGTAAAGTACTTACGCCAACACGCTGCAATTTGTCCACCGTCACAGTGGATAAATCTGTCAGTGTGAGTGGCAAAGAGGAGAGTGATTGTTGAATAGACGCTTTGTCTTCAATCAACTGGTTACTTCCAGACAGTGCCATGAGTTTGGCTGATAATGGAGAAAACCCACAGCCAAACTGCACACTCAGTTTTAGTGTGGCGAGGTGGGCGGAGACTTTGTGCCAGTAGTTTTGCAACCCATCATAGAGGCTGAGCATGGGTGTTGCGCGTAGCAGGAGCCCCTGATTTGGCATCAGAACCACATCAGACGTGATCAGATATAGCCACTGGGCAACCTCCTGCAATTTCTTCAGTTCAGTTTGGGGATGGTGAGGGTGGACTTGTAAGTCTCGACATAAAGACGCAGCGCTGCCCAATCCCATATTTAGCTTGATGCCTTGCTGCTCAGCAACATCGTTGTATTGAATGATGCGACAACGCTGGCTTTCGACTATCACCACAGGCTGTTCTTGGTTGTCACTAAAAAGTGTATCCAATTGCAGACGAGGGAAGTGTAAGTAGATCCATAAAGACATGTTGTTATTACCCTTGATTTAACATCGGGAAATTCACGACTGTCGATGGAGTATGAGTCTCAAGCGGCATGACCAGTTGTGGGTAGTGATGCTGGTAGTTAATCTCGACCTGACCTTTACTCCAGCCACCTTTACGCTTTAATACCTCAACGCTGACGCCTTGCTCACTCCCTTGTACTTTGAGGCTGAGTGAGACAGGCAGGGATAGACGGTTCGCTCGGATTGGCTTCAACATAAACAGAGGGCAAGAGCCTTGCTCACTGGCGACCTGTAAACGTTTGACTTGATGGATTTCAAGCTCGTCTTGCCACAATAATACATTGCTACACACACTACTTTTTAGGCACTGCTCCGCAGCCCAGAGTGCATCACGCTGATGCTCCGGTGTAATAACCCAGACTTGATTGATATCCAAGCCGATACTGTGCAGAAAGAGTGGATTCATTAACGCTGGCGGTTGAATAAACGCAGTAACGCCTTTAGTTAGCGATGATTTCAAATAAGGCGCTAATAAACGCAATTCACCGACACTGCCCACAGACTCCATTTCGATCACGCCGTGAGGTGGAAAACCTCCGCCCAGTAGAGCGTCCAGCTCAGGAAAAGAAGAGCTGTTGAGGAACTGATGTGAGTCCGCTTTGGTTAAATTTGCCTGCCAAACAAGGTGTTGGCTTTTTAAGTGCTGAATAATATCTTGCATAACTAAATACCTGTATATATGTACAGTATATTTCTGTGGTGAAAAGTAGCAAGATTTTTGTTGCGAGAAAAATAAAAAAGGCAGCGTTGGCTGCCTTTTCAATCAGTTATGCGAAGGAGTGAGAACGGAATCACTTACGCTTTGGTTGTGCGTCGATACACTGGCCATTCACGTCAGTCACACTCGGATCCATCAGATGCAGGTACAGTGGCATCAGATCTTGTGGTGTTTTCAGTTTGTTAGAATCTTCACCCGGGTATGCTTTTTCACGCATGCGAGTACGTGTGGCACCTGGGTTGATGGCATTAACACGCATTGTTGTATCACTTAGCTCATCAGCCAGCGTTTGCATCATGCCTTCTACTGCGAACTTAGAGATCGCGTATGGACC
>NZ_CAKLCK010000035.1:0-45722 GCF_921292965.1 Allocatenococcus thiocycli | reverse complement strand
AAACGAAATCTCGCACGTTTCTTCATCTTGAAGAAAACGCAGCAGAAAAAGGGAGGCTTTGGCTTCCCTTTTTCATATCTACTGATCCATTCAGTTATAAGCAGATAAAAAACGATCCTATTTTTTCTTTCTTTAAAACAGCGTGTTACCCTCTTACCAATATCTTCATTTTATCTATTCATTCTAAGTGCTTGATCCTTTCTTATTTTTCCAAGATTAATATAACCAAATGTTCTGAATTGACCTTTCAATACGACTGGTAACAAGAACTATTCTTGTTTATATTGTTTTTTCGATAGTTACTGTTTATGGGTTTTGAGTATGTTTGTATGTCTTTGTCATGGTGTTTCTGACAAGAAAATTAGGAAGTTGGCAGTTGATGAAGGCATAACGGATATCAGGGGGATAAAGCGATGTACAGCTTTGGGTAGCCAATGCGGGAAGTGCATTCGACAAGCCAAAGAAATTTTAGCAGAACACTACACCGAACTAAAACAAGCTAGCTAATCACTGTAATTGCTCTGGTGAAAGCGCTGAGCCTTTTGACACCTTCTCATTTGCTTCTACATTTAAATGAAGCCTAAATAGAGGAGGGGCTAGTCAATGAAAGGCGATCCAATCATAATCCAACATCTCAACAAAATACTTGGTAACGAACTCGTCGCTATTAATCAGTATTTTCTCCATGCTCGTATGTATAAAGACTGGGGTTTAAAGCACCTGGCTGATAAGGAATATCACGAGTCTATTGATGAAATGAAGCATGCCGATCATCTCATTGAACGTATTCTATTCTTAGAAGGTTTACCTAACCTGCAAGATCTCGGCAAGCTGATGATCGGTGAAGATACCAAAGAAATGCTTGAATGCGATCTTAAACTGGAAATGGCCGCTATTCCTGATCTAAAAGATGCGATTGCTTACGCAGAAGATATTCGAGACTACGTTTCACGTGATCTGTTTCAGGATATCCTCGAAGATGAAGAAGAACATGTCGATTGGCTTGAGACTCAGCTTGGCTTAATCGAGATGTCTGGCATCGAAAATTATCTGCAAGCGCAGTATGTCGATGAGGAATAATCTCGGCAATTTCCTCGTTATGTTTACAAATCTGATGCTTACAGCAGTGCACCTGACTTAAAAGTTGGGTGCTTTTCCTGCTTATCTGGTCTAATCTCTTTTAATATCGATTTTTTAAGGATATTGCTCGCAATCTTACCTATGAAGATTGACTTCTATCCATTAGAATTTATTCCCCCTTACCTAAAAAATAAAAAGAGAAACGCCCACATGTCTGAAGACAAAGCAGTAACTCCCGAAGAAGAGCAGCGCCAACGAGCCCTTGACTATCATGCATACCCAACCCCAGGGAAGATTGCAGTCGAGCTGACAACACCCGCAGAAACCGCCGGTGATCTTGCATTAGCATATAGCCCTGGTGTAGCTGAGCCTGTACGTGAAATCGCACAAAACCCAGACAATGTATACAAGTACACCGCGAAAGGTAACATGGTTGCCGTTATTTCTAACGGTACCGCGATTCTTGGCTTGGGTAACTTAGGTCCGCTTGCTTCTAAACCTGTAATGGAAGGTAAAGCGCTACTGTTTAAGCGTTTCGCTGGACTTGATTCTATTGATATCGAAGTAAAACACCGCACGATCGACGAGTTCGTCAATACCGTAGCAAGCATTGCTGATACCTTCGGTGGTATTAACCTTGAAGATATTAAAGCGCCAGACTGTTTCGAAATTGAAAAGCGTCTTATCGAACGTTGTGATGTACCTGTATTCCACGATGACCAGCACGGTACCGCTATCGTAACGGCCGCTGGCATGCTGAACGCCATTGAGCTGCAAGGTAAGAAGCTTGAAGACTCTACGATCGTTTGTCTTGGTGCAGGTGCGGCTGCAGTAGCGTGTATGGAACTACTGATCAAATGTGGCGCGATGCGTGAAAAGATTTACATGTTGGATCGTAAAGGCGTGATTCATACTCGCCGTGATGATCTTAACGAGTACAAAGAGCTATTCGCAAATAACACCGACAAACGTACTTTAGAAGATGTGATTGAAGGTGCTGATCTGTTCCTTGGCGTATCAGGTCCAAACCTGCTTCCACCTGAAGCATTAAAACTGATGGCGGATAAGCCAATTGTTTTCGCATGTTCAAACCCAGATCCTGAAATTAAGCCAGAACTAGCACATGAAGTTCGTGATGACTTAATTATGGGTACGGGCCGCAGTGATTACCCAAACCAGGTAAACAACGTACTGTGTTTCCCATTTATTTTCCGTGGTGCGCTTGATGTGCGTGCAAGCGAAATTAACGATGAGATGAAACTTGCTGCGGTTGACGCTATTCGTCAATTGGCGAAAGAGCCAGTACCAGAAGCGGTACTGAAAGCGGCGGGTGTCGATAAGCTTGAGTTTGGCACTGACTACATCATTCCAAAGCCAATGGATGCTCGCTTACTGCCTCGCGTTGCAAAAGCTGTTGCTCAAGCAGCCGTTGACTCTGGTGTTGCTCGTATTGAAATGCCTGAAAACTACATGGCAGAGTAAGACAAAGATTTAAATGATGTACAAAAAATGGGACGCGATGGCGTCCCATTTTTTTTATGTCATTTTTTAGTATTAGGCGCTAAATCACCGCTTGGTGTATTCAACGTGCTCCTAATTACTCTTCGTCAAATGACTCAAATTCGATGCCCATTTCGGTCATCAGAGCTTTTGCTTCAGTCGGAATATCGTCAGGGCGATCTTTACGAAGGTCCTCGTCCGTTGGAAGTGGCTGACCCGTATACGCATGTAGGAATGCTTCGCATAGGAGTTCGCTGTTGGTTGCGTGGCGTAAGTTATTGATCTGACGACGAGTACGTTCATCAGTTAGCACTTTTAAAACTTTCAGCGGGATAGATACAGTGATTTTTTTTACTTGTTCGCTTTTCTTTCCATGCTCAGCATATGGGCTAATGTATTCGCCATTCCAGTCAGCCATTGCGTACCTTCATATTTGTAATAGGTTAAAAACTAATTGAGGTGCTGATTTTAGCTGCATTTACTGCCATAAGCAAAGACATATAGACGTCTAGAAGTGTTGACGTCTTAATTTTTGACGAGTAAAGTGACAAGAACAGTAAGGGAAGTGTGCAATTCATTGAATCTGACCATTTAGATATAGCGCATTCCCATTTAGAAGTCATCACCTGTGAAAGGATACACCCATGAGCTCCCGTAAGCCTGCAACTATTGCTGTACGCACCGGTATTGAGTCTGACACTCAATATCATGCTGTCGTTCCACCAATCTACCTTTCAACGAATTACGGCTTTCCTGCGTTTGGGGAAGTGCCTAAGTACGATTACACGCGTTCTGGTAACCCAAACCGTGGATTATTAGAAAGTGCATTGTCTGAGCTGGAGTCTGGCAAAGGGGCTGTCATCACTAACTGTGGTACGTCCGCACTGAACTTATGGGTGTCTGCTTTTATTGGACCTGATGATCTTATTGTTGCGCCAAACGACTGTTATGGGGGCACTTATCGTCTGTTTAACACTCGTGCAAACAAAGGCGATTTCAAGGTGCTGTTTGTCGATCAAACTGACGAACAGGCGCTGGATGCGGCATTAGCACAGAAACCAAAACTGGTTCTGCTAGAAACGCCATCTAACCCTCTGGTTCGTGTTGTCGATATTGCTGTCTTGTGTGAAAAAGCGAAGCAGGTTGGCGCATTAGTCGCGGTAGACAATACCTTTTTAACACCGGTGTACCAGAAGCCATTAGAGCTAGGTGCTGACTTTGTTATTCACTCTACAACGAAATACATCAATGGACACTCAGATGTGATTGGTGGTGTGATTATCGCTAAAACGGAAGAGCATGCAGAAGAGTTAGCGTGGTGGGGCAACTGTATTGGGGCGACAGGCACACCTTTTGATAGCTACATGACCTTGAGAGGTCTTCGTACTTTGGGTGCGCGTATGCGAGTGCATGAAGAAAGCTCACAGCAGGTGCTGGCTTACCTGCAGAAGCAAGCTTTGGTGGCGAAAATTTATCATCCAAGTCTTCCACAGCACCCTGGCCATGAGATTGCTAAAAAGCAACAGTCTGGTTTTGGCTCTATGTTGAGCTTTGAGTTTGCGGGCTCGTTTGAGCAGCTTAAAGCCTTTGTCAAAGAGCTTCAGTTGTTCTCACTTGCAGAGTCTCTGGGCGGGGTAGAAAGCTTGATTTGTCACCCAGCATCTATGACGCATCGCGCGATGGGTGAAGAAGCCTTGGCTGAAGCGGGTGTATCACAGCAATTGCTGCGCCTTTCTGTAGGGCTAGAAGATGCACAAGATCTTATTGCCGACCTAGAACAAGCATTCACTAAATCTGCACAGCAATAGGAGTTAATAATGACTGTACAACGTCAGCTACACAAGTTTGGTGGTAGCAGCCTGGCAAACCCAGAGTGTTACTTACGTGTAGCGGGAATTCTCAAGGAATACTCTGCAGAAAATGACTTGGTGGTGGTCTCTGCAGCAGGTAAAACAACCAACCGCCTGATTGAGTTCCTTGAAGGCTTAGAAAAAGATGGTCGAATTGCGCACGAAGCTTTGCAGAGCTTGAGACAGTTTCAAATCAGTCTCATTGAAGAGTTATTAGAGGGAGATGCGCAAGAACAGCTGCTTGCCTCCTTACAAGATGAATTCAGTACATTGGCGGAACTGACCTCTCCGCTGACCGAAGCGCAAAAGGCGGCGGTATTAGGCCACGGAGAAGTATGGTCTTCTCGATTACTGGCTGCTTTACTGACGCAAAAGCAACTGCCTGCTGTAGCGCAAGACGCGCGAGCGTTTCTGCGCGCAGAAGCGGGCACTCAACCAGAAGTTGATCGTGCTCGTTCATACCCGCTTATCAAAGAGGCACTGGCACAACATAGTCACAAGCGTGTGATCATTACCGGCTTCATGGCACAAAACGATAACGGTGAAACTGTTCTGCTTGGCCGCAACGGTTCAGACTACTCTGCAACCGTGATTGGTGCGCTTGCCGAAGTGAGCACAGTGACGATTTGGAGTGATGTAGCGGGCGTTTATAGCGCAGACCCTCGTTTGGTATCAGATGCATGTTTATTACCACTCTTAAGACTGGATGAAGCGAGTGAGTTGGCTCGTTTAGCTGCGCCAGTACTGCACAGCCGAACCTTGCAGCCTGTGGCTCAAAGTACCATGGACCTGAGCCTTAAATGCAGTTACCTGCCAGAGTCAGGTTCGACCCGCATTGAGCGAGTTCTGGCTTCTGGTCGTGGGGCGAAAATCATCACCTCACTGGATGACGTGCTATTGGTTCAGCTAGCATTTGCGCATGGACATGACTTTGAGAAAGCACAGAGTGATGTTCTGGAATCCCTAAAACGCGTTCAGTTGGAGCCACTGGCATTTGAAGCTCAGCCTGAACAGCAGATATTACGACTGGCATACACAGCAGAAATTGCTGGCGGTGCACTCAAGTATCTACAGGAATCTGATTTGGATGCGGAGATTAACCTCACTGATGGTTACTCTCTGATTGCTGCCGTAGGTGCTGGTGTGACAACTAATGCCAACCACTGTTTTGGTTTTCAGCAAAAGCTGAAACACTCTCCGGTGGAATTTATCGCTGAGACGGAGTCTGGTTTAAGTCTGGTAGCAGTATTACGTAACACTGATACCGAAGAACTGGTACAGACGGTTCATAGCCAGTTATTTCAGGCACAGAAGCGCGTTGCTGTCGCATTATGCGGTAAAGGGAATATCGGTTCGAGCTGGCTGAGTTTATTCGCTTCACAGAAGAATGAACTTGAAAAACGTCATGGCATGAGCTTTGACTTAGTCGCGGTGGTTGATAGCCAAATGTATTGGTTTGATAGCCAAGGCATTGATGCATCCAGTGTTTCAGCACGCTTCAATGACGAAAGTATTGCAAACGACGGCTCTTGGTTATCTCGTCTTGGTGCTTTGCAGGACTACGATGAAGCTGTGGTTCTCGATGTCACCGCCAGTCAGGAATTAGCGAAATGTTACGTTGATATCGCTCAGCAAGGCATTCACCTAATTTCGGCGAATAAAGTCGCAGGTTCAGCTGATAGTCAATATTACCATCAGGTCCAGGATGCGTTTGCCAAAATTGGACGTCACTGGCTGTATAACGCGACGGTAGGTGCCGGGTTACCAATCAACCATACGGTGCGCGATCTTCGTGAGAGTGGTGATGAGATTATTGCACTCTCTGGTATTTTCTCCGGTACGCTTTCATGGTTATTCCAACAGTTTGATGGCTCAGTGCCATTCAGCGAGTTAGTGGATTTAGCCTGGCAGCAAGGATTAACAGAACCTGACCCTCGCTCTGACTTAGATGGCTCTGATGTGATGCGTAAGCTGGTTATTTTGGCGCGTGAGTCTGGTCTGGATATCGAACCGGGAAGCGTAAAGGTAGAGTCGTTAGTTCCTGAAGAACTGCGCACGCTGAGCTTAGATGAGTTTTTTGATAATGCCGCGCTGCTGAGCCAGACTCTGCAAGAACGTTTGACCAAGGCGCGGAAAAACGATCAGGTACTGCGCTACGTTGCGCGTTTAGAGAAAGATGGCAAAGCGACCGTCGGCATCGAAGCCTTGTCCCGTGAGCATGCGCTGGCTAACCTACTGCCGTGCGACAATATTTTTGCTATTGAGAGCAAGTGGTACAAAGACAACCCGCTTGTTATCCGCGGTCCTGGCGCTGGACGTGAAGTGACGGCAGGGGCGATTCAGTCCGATCTAAACCGCCTTGCTGGGCTGTTCTAAACATTCAAAACCCCGGAATTCATCCGGGGTTTTTTATTCCTGTCTTGGTGCCATAATTAATCTCAGAACCGTTATTGGTGAACTATTTTTGTGGATAAATATTAGCCAATAATCAACTTGAACTATCCTCATCATTAACGTGAAAAAAATTCATAATCACAAGGTTGACATTAAATCGTATTCAATACATTCTGTAGACATATAGACGTCTAAACGTCGATTTAAGAATTTGATTTCGTGGCGGGTTGCCACAGGGAGAGTAAGATGGGTTACACGCACGCAGGCCATATCGATGCCTTAAACCAGAATATCGCTGAATTGTCAGACAATATTAATGTTTCATTTGAGTTTTTTCCGCCAAGCAATGAAAAGATGGAAGAGACGCTATGGAACTCTGTGCACCGTCTAAAAACACTCAAGCCTAAGTTTGTATCAGTTACTTACGGAGCTAACTCAGGCGAACGTGACAGAACTCATTCCATCATCAAAGAAATCAAATCAGAAACAGGCTTAGTGGCAGCACCGCACCTGACTTGTATCGATGCGACTCGTGAAGAATTGATTGAGATTGCCGATGATTACTGGAACAACGGTATCGAAAATATCGTCGCACTACGTGGTGATATCCCACCAGGTGGCGGTGCTCCTGATATGTACGCGTCTGATCTGGTTGAACTGTTGAAGTCTCGTCATGATTTCGATATCTCAGTTGCGGCTTTCCCAGAAGTGCATCCTGAAGCAAAAAGTGCACAGGCTGATCTGCTAAACCTTAAGCGTAAGGTGGATGCAGGTGCGAACCGAGCGATTACTCAGTTTTTCTTCGATGTAGAGTCTTACCTACGTTTTCGTGACCGCTGTGTTGTCGCTGGAATCGACGTAGAAATCGTACCGGGTATCTTGCCAGTCTCGAACTTTAAACAGGCGTCTCGCTTTGCTGCGCAGAATAACGTAAAAGTTCCAGGCTGGATGAGCAAGCAGTTTGAAGGTTTGGATGATGATCCGGTAACTCGTCAATTAGTTGGTGCAAGTCAGGCGATTGATATGGTGCGTGTACTGAGCCGTGAAGGTGTGAAAGACTTCCACTTTTACACGCTAAACCGAGCTGAGATGACTTACGCGTTGTGCCACACCTTGGGTGTACGTCCTCAAGTTGCAGTCTAAAACGTGAGTGAAAAAGAAAAGGCTTGCCCAATGGCAAGCCTTTTTTGTTGTTAAGCTATGAGCTGTTTGAAGTGGATTAGCCGATAACTTCAAGTTCAGTTAGCACTTCTTCTGCCCACGTGATCCACGTTTCGCGTAGTAGAAGGTTGCGGCGTAGTGTCAGGCGCTCCAGACGTGCTTGTTTATCCAGAGTAGACGGCGTCGCGTAGTATGCAGCTTCGATTTCTTTGTAGTGAGAAACCAGTTTGCGTGACTCTTCAACCAGTTCAGATAGTTGCTCACGGAAAGGTGCAGACGGTTGCACAGCACAAGCCATCAGCTTCGCTGAGAACTCGTCACGAACTGTTGGGTGTGCAGTTGGCTGATCAAACCATTCACCTAGTGCGCTACGTCCAGCATCTGTGATGGAGTACACTTTACGGTCTGGTTTGCCTTCTTGAGGCTCTAGTACGCAAGTAACCAGTTCTTTCTCAGCCATTTTGTTTAGCTCACGGTAAACTTGCTGGTGGCTCGCTTTCCAGAAGTAACCAATGCTAGCTGAGAATTCTTTTGTGATATCGTAACCGGTTGCATCGCGCGTGCTAAGCACAGTTAAGATTACGTGTGGTAATGACATGTCTTCAATCCAAATGGTCAATAAACTTGTAAACAAGCTACTTATACTTTCAGCTGCGCTCTTAATGGCGTTTTGAGTTTTTTATGCATAAGTAGCACCAACAAATGTTGGTCCTGTCACCTTAAAGCCGTTTATCACCTAGAAAGATGGGTGGAACCCATCGAGGCTGGAGCTGATATGGTTGGATTTATTCGCTCTCAGCAAGGCGAGTAGTATATAAATAATAAGCATGAAGTGGAATACTAGGAAAGAATAACACTAAAAAACTAACATAATACTCAGTAATGTATTTTTGTGGTTATTTATTCTGATTCATTGGTTCTTTTTGGGGTGTTTTTAGGGTGTTTATCTGGTTAATTGCTGTTCAATTTGATGGATATAAGAAAGGCTGAGCGATTGCTCAGCCTTTTATATCATAATCTGTTACAAGTAACAGGCTATTTTAACCTGTGTTACGCATACCTGCCGCGATACCCGCAATAGTCACCATCAGCGCTTCTTCAAGGTCTGCTGATGCTTCCTCATTTTGACGTGTACGATACAGCAACTCGGCTTGAAGCATATTCAATGGCTCAACGTAGATGTTACGTAAGCGGATGGACTCCAGACCCCAAGGGTCATGTTGCATCAGGTTCTCGTTGTTTTCTACATTCAGAACCGCTTTGATGTCCTTCTGAAGCTGCTCTCGTAATCTTTCGCCTAATGGACGAAGTGACTCATCAACCAAGCGCAGGTCGTAGTAGCGAGAGATATCGATGTTACACTTCGAGTACACCATTTCTAACATGCCAAGGCGCGTTGAGAAGAATGGCCACTCACGACACATCTCTTCCAGTAACGCTTGATGACCTTTGTCGATCGAGTACTGGATTGCTTCACCGGCACCTAACCATGCTGGCAGAACCAAACGGTTTTGGCTCCATGAGAAGATCCATGGAATGGCGCGTAAGCTCTCGACACCACCTTTAGGGTTACGCTTCGCAGGGCGCGATCCCAGTGGCAGTTTACCGAGTTCTAGTTCTGGGGTCGCCTGACGGAAGTAAGGTACAAAATCTGGTTCGCCGCGTACAACGCTACGGTACGCTTCACAGCTCACCTGAGACAGTACTTCCATCAGATCACGCCACTCTTGTTTTGGCTCTGGTGGCGGTAGCAGGTTCGCTTCCAGAATCGCACTGGCGTATAGGTTAAAGCTGTTTACGGCAACGTCTGGAAGACCCAGCTTAAAGCGAATCATCTCTCCTTGCTCGGTAACACGCAGGCCACCTTTAAGACTCTTAGGTGGCTGAGACAGTAACGCAGCATGCGCAGGAGCACCACCACGACCAACCGTACCACCACGACCGTGGAATAATGTCAGTTCCACGCCTTCCTCTTCAGCAACTTTAACCAGAGACTCCATTGCATGGTACTGAGCCCAGCCTGCAGACATAACACCCGCATCTTTTGCAGAGTCAGAGTAGCCAATCATGACCATTTGGTGGTTTTGGATAAAGCCACGGTATAGGTCGATATCCATCAGTTGTTTGATCACTGACTCAGCGTTATTCAAGTCGTCTAGGGTTTCAAACAGAGGACAGACATCCATGCGGTAAGGACAGCCAGATTCTTGTAGCAGTAAGTGAACTGCCAGAACGTCTGACGCGGTACGTGCCATGGAGATGACGTAAGCACCGAATGCTTCACGAGATTGTGCTGCAATGATCTTACAGGTGTCCAAAACCTCTTGAACTGGTTCAGATGGTTCCCAGTCACGAGGTAGAAGTGGGCGTTTGGAAGCCAGCTCATTAGTTAGGAACGCAAGCTTGTCTTGCTCACTCCACTGCTGGTAGTCGCCAATACCAAGATGGCGAGTCAACTCAGATAGTGCATCTGCGTGACGAGTACTTTCCTGACGAATATCCAGACGAACTAGGTGAACACCAAATGCTTTCACGCGGCGAAGAGTATCTAGCAGTGAACCATCAGCGATTACACCCATACCACACTCGTGTAGTGATTGGTAACACGCGTATAGAGGTTCCCAAAGCTGTTCTACTTTTTGTAGTGGTGCTTTGACTGCCAGCTTCTGACCATTGATCTTCGCATCAAGAATATCTTTGGTTTCGTTGAGCAGAGAGCGAAGCTGCTTGAGGATCGCACGGTATGGTTCGTGTTGATCATCTCCAGCCAGTTCACGCACTTGATCGTTGCTGACTGTCATCGACAGTTCACTGATCAGTTCGTTGATGTCATTTAGATAAAGATCTGCCGCCTTCCAACGCGATAGAAGCAGAACTTCACGCGTGATGTTGTGCGTAACAAACGGGTTGCCGTCACGGTCGCCGCCCATCCAAGAGGAGAAATGCACTGGACGTGCGTCGATTGGTAAACCTTCGCCAAGATAAGATTCCAGACGATCATTCATCTCGCGTAAAAACTCAGGTACGGCTTCCCATAGTGAGTTTTCTACAACAGCAAAGCCCCATTTCGCTTCATCAAGCGGTGTCGGACGTTGTTGGCGGATGACGTCTGAGTGCCAGCCTTGGGCAATCAGCTGTTCCAGACGACGTTCAGTTTTCTTGCGCTCTTTCGATGAAAGGTCGCTTAACTCTAGCTTTGATAAACACTCGTTGATTTTCACCAGTTTGTTGATCATGGTGCGACGAGTGATTTCAGTTGGGTGAGCCGTCAGTACCAGTTCAATATTCAGGTCACGTACAGCCTGAGCGGTATCAAGCTTGCTAACATCGTTTTGTACCAGTTTAGAAAATAGCGAGTTGATCGCGTCTGGTTCGCAGATGTGCTCTTCACAGTGACGTGAAATCGTGTGGTATTGCTCAGCAATATTCGTGAGGTTTAGAAATTGGTTAAAAGCTCGAGTGACTGGTGTCAATTGCTCATCAGGAAGGTGTTTAATTTCTTCTATCAAGCTTTCTTTGTCTGCTTGATTTCCTGCTTGGGCTGATTTGGATAATTTACGAATAGTTTCCACTTTCTCGAAGATTTCTTCGCCATGGGCATCGTGAATGGTATTACCCAGTAAGTGGCCTAACATGCGCACATTGCTTTTGAGTGCGGCGTATTTCTCGTTCATTGTCGTCCTGCCTCGTAAAAAAACTACATCCATTGTCCTTGTTAAGACACCAATCTAGCGAAAAGCACCAGTTCTAGTCAAATAAAGCCGACTATGTTTGTAATTATTCCGCTTCTCTCCTGATTTAGAGCAAAGTTACTAGGCCTATGGCTTAATAAATGAAAATTAATTACAAAATAACAAGTTAAATTAGTGTTAACGGTTAACTCATTGTGGTGATAAAGAATCGTCTGTACAGCTCATCGGAGCTGTACAGGTATGTTGTCTTTTTATTTCGCTAACAACAGTATTTGACCATTGCTTTAGACAGTACATCAATGGTCGGGTCAATAAAATCAAAAGCAAGAAACTCATCTGGCTGGTGGGCCTGATCGATAGAGCCCGGTCCAAGTACCAAGGTTGGGCACAGTTCCTGTAGAAATGGCGCTTCTGTACAGTAGTTCACGGTTTGAGAGCTGGTTTCACACAGTTCTTCTACGCCACCAATGAACGGGTGGTCATGAGGACACTCGTAACCCGGAATGGATTCATGCAGAGGTACTATCTCAATACGTCCCGGCCATTTGGCTTCCACTTCTTTTAAAGCACCGCGTAGCATGTTCTCCAGACCATCTAAGCTAATGCCTGGTAATGGGCGAACGTCGTAATGCAATTCGCAGCAGCCACAAATACGGTTTGCGCTGTCACCACCGTGAATATGGCCCAAGTTCAATGTGGGGTTAGGGATAGCAAAACCCGGGTGGTGGTACTCTTTTATTAACTTATCGCGCAGCTGCATCATGGCAAACATCACTTCATACATGATCTCAATGGCGTTAACACCAAGCGCAGGATCGGATGAATGACCTGACTTACCCGTCACACGAATGGCGTTGGCGACATGACCTTTATGGCCACGAATTGGAACCAGGCTGGTCGGTTCGCCAATAATGCAGTAGTCCGGTTTAAACGGCGCATTAGCGGTAAAGTGTCTAGCACCTAACATCGTGGTTTCTTCATCACAGGTCGCTAAAACATAAAGTGGCTTCTTCTGTTTACTCCAATCGACTTTCTTGACGGCTTCATAAATGAAGGCAAAGAAGCCTTTCATGTCTGCTGTACCCAGACCGTAAAAGCGGTTGTCTTTTTCAGTCAGTTTATGCGGGTCGAAGTTCCAGCGCCCTTCATCAAATGGCACCGTGTCACTGTGACCGGCTAAAAGGAGGCCACCTTCGCCTTCGCCCATACGTGCGATCATATTGTGTTTGCCTGGTTCGACTTCGACCACCTCAACACTGAACCCAAGATCTTTGAACCAGGAAGCGAGTTTCTCAATGACTTTGGCATTGCCTTGGTCCCATTTTGGGTCGGTGGAGCTGATCGAAGAGGTGCTGATGAGTCCTTCATAGACCTCTAGAAACGTTGGTAATTGCATGGATTCTTCAAATCTCCTATTGACAGACAGAGCACAAAACTGTAAAACACATATTAAATCATATTTAATGAATAAAAAATCAAAATATAGCAAAAATTAAATATGAATAGTCACTTGAGCCTTTAAGTTTACGGATGTTATAGAATGCTAAAAACCACGATTATCGGAGCCAGCGGTTACACCGGCGCAGAGTTAGCTTTAATGGTTAACAAACACCCAGAACTCACGCTATCAGGTTTATACGTTTCCGCCAACAGTGTAGATGCAGGAAAAAGTATTGCCCAACTGCATGGCAAGTTAGCTGGCGTTATCGATATGCCCGTGAATCCGTTAACCGATCCAAAACAAGTGGCTGAAGAATCTGATGTGGTGTTTTTAGCAACAGCACATGAAGTCAGCCATGACCTCGCCCCAATTTTCCTTGATGCCGGATGTCAGGTTTTCGATTTATCTGGCGCGTTCCGTGTTCAGAGCGAAGGCTTTTACGACACGTTCTATGGCTTCAAGCATCAATTTAACAACTGGCTAGATAAAGCGGTGTACGGCTTAGCGGAGTGGAACTTCGAAGCAATTAAAAACACTCCTTTAGTTGCGGTAGCTGGCTGCTACCCAACAGCATCGCAATTGGCCATCAAGCCCCTTTTAGAAGGTGGTTTATTGGATACTCAACAATGGCCAGTGATCAACGCGACGAGTGGCGTGTCTGGTGCAGGCAGAAAAGCGTCGATGACCAACAGCTTCTGCGAAGTGAGCCTGCAACCTTATGGAGTATTCAACCACCGTCACCAACCAGAGATCGCTCAACACTTGGGTTGTAATGTGATTTTTACTCCTCATCTGGGCAACTTTAAGCGTGGCATTCTTGCCACCATCACAATGAAGTTGTCCGCAGGTGTGACTGCAGAGCAAGTGACTCAGGCGTTCGAACAAGCGTATCAAGGCAAGCCTGCGGTACGTCTAAAAGGCGATGGTATTCCACGTATTCAGGATGTTGAAAATACGCCTTTCTGCGATATCGGCTGGAAGGTTCAAGGCGAACACGTGATTGTGATTTCTGCCATCGACAACCTACTCAAAGGTGCATCAAGTCAAGCGATGCAATGTTTAAATATTCATTACGGTTACCCAGAACTGACAGCGTTGCTGTAGTCGTTGATAGAGGGAAAAGCAATGACGCAAACCAATCAAGCTCCATTAGTCATTAAGCTAGGCGGTGCAGCTTTATCTTGCACAAAAACCTTAAGCCAACTTTTTGGTGCCATCGCGGCCTATCAAAGTTCGGCGCAGCGACAAATCGCCATCGTTCATGGCGGTGGCTACTTGGTGGACGAGCTAATGAGCAAGTTGCAGCTCGAAACCGTAAAGAAGCACGGATTACGCGTGACGCCATACGATCAAATTCCAGTTATTGCCGGAGCACTAGCGGGTACAGCCAATAAGTTACTACAAGGTCAGGCGATTGCAGACGGTCTTAACGCAGTGGGCATGAGCTTAGCGGATGGCGGTTTATGTCAGGTGGAAGAACTCGATCCGGAGTTGGGCGCAGTAGGTAAAGCCTCTCCGGGTGATTCAACACTGATCCAAGCGATCTTAAACACTGGCGCGCTGCCAATCATCAGTTCAATTGGCCTGACAAAAGAAGGTCAACTGATGAACGTCAATGCGGATCAGGCGGCCGTTGCGGTTGCTGGTGCACTGGATGCGGAGTTGGTTCTGCTTTCAGATGTAAGCGGCGTTTTGGATGGCAAAGGTCACTTGATCAAAAGCTTGTCTGAAAAAGAAGCCGATGCATTGATCGAAGGTCATGTGATCACTGACGGCATGATCGTCAAAGTTAAAGCCGCTTTGGAGGCTGCCAATGATCTTGGTCGTCCTATCGAAGTAGCAACCTGGCGTTACCCTGAGAAGCTGGAGCAGCTATTTGCTGGTCACAGCATCGGTACGCAATTTCTGCCTCAATAACGTCGCAGTAAAGAATTTAAAGAATTAAACATTAGGAAGTAGTTGGCACTGACCGCCGAGAGCAGAGCCAGTTAAATTTGGAGAAAAAAATGAGCAAAGTGAACGTAAATAAAGTAGTAGTCGCATACTCAGGCGGTCTAGATACTTCAGTAATCATCCCGTGGCTAAAAGAGAACTACAACTGTGAAGTTGTGGCGTTTGTAGCCGATGTAGGCCAGGGCGCAGAAGAGCTAGAAGGCATTGAAGCAAAAGCGAAAGCATCAGGTGCATCTGAGTGTTACATCGCTGACCTGAAAGAAGAAATGGTAGCGGAATACGTTTACCCAACACTAAAAACAGGCGCTTACTACGAAGGTAAATACCTGCTAGGTACTTCAATGGCTCGTCCAATCATCGCCAAAGCGCAGGTTGAAGTTGCTCGTAAAGTGGGTGCTGACGCACTGTGTCACGGTTGTACTGGTAAAGGTAACGACCAGGTTCGTTTTGAAGGTGCTTTCGCAGCACTAGCACCGGATCTCCATGTTATCGCACCTTGGCGTGAATGGGATCTAGTCAGCCGTGAGCAATGTCTGGATTACCTGGCTGAGCGTAACATTCCTTGTTCAGCGTCTCTGACTAAGATTTACTCACGTGATGCGAACGCGTGGCACATCTCGACTGAAGGTGGCGTACTAGAAGACACTTGGAATGCTCCAAACGAAGACTGCTGGGTATGGACAGTTGATCCAGAGCAAGCACCAAACGAAGCTGAATACGTGACGCTAAAAGTTGAGAAAGGTGCCGTGGTTGCAGTAGATGACGAAGCAATGACGCCATACAATGCGCTAGTTTACCTAAACGAGAAAGGCGCGAAGCACGGTGTTGGTCGTATCGATATCGTAGAGAACCGTTTGGTGGGTATGAAGTCTCGTGGTTGTTACGAAACTCCGGGAGGCACCATCATGATGGAAGCACTGCGTGCCGTTGAGCAGCTAGTGCTAGACAAATCATCATTCGAATTCCGTGAAGAGCTAGGTCTTAAAGCTTCTCACCTTGTGTACGATGGTCGTTGGTTCACGCCGCTATGTAAATCAATCCTAGCGGCTTCAGAAGAGCTTGCTCAAGATGTGAATGGCGAAGTGGTTGTTAAGCTATACAAAGGTCAGGCAACGGTTACTCAAAAACGTTCTGACAACAGCCTGTACTCAGAAGAGTTTGCAACCTTCGGTGAAGACGAGGTTTACGACCAAAGCCATGCTGGTGGTTTCATCCGTCTTTACTCACTATCAAGCCGTATCCGCGCTCTGAACAGCCAGAAGAAATAAGCATATTTCATCATTGATTAAAAAGACCTGCCATTGATTGGCAGGTCTTTTTGTTTTCAACGCGTTTTTATGTGTATGAAACTAAATTATCGTGAATAGATATGTAAAAATATTGAATTTATACTTTATTTTTTCTTCAAATTGCCGTAACGTTGGCCTATAAGAAAAAGTGAGCAAATGACCATCAATTTAGTCATCACTAATTAGAGTACTTTAGAGTTAGCAATAGTCATCAGGAGAGACGCAATGGCATTATGGGGCGGAAGATTTACCCAAGCAGCAGATACCAGATTCAAAGAATTCAACGATTCGTTGCGTTTCGACTACCGATTGGCTGAGCAAGACATTGTAGGCTCAATTGCATGGTCTAAGGCATTGCTGTCTGTCGATGTGCTGTCGGCAGAAGAACAACAGAAGCTTGAACTCGCTTTGAACGAGTTGAAACTCGAGGTGATGGAAGACCCGCATCAGATCCTAGGCTCTGATGCAGAAGACATCCACTCTTGGGTTGAACAGCAACTTATCGGTAAGGTGGGTGACTTAGGCAAAAAGCTTCACACTGGCCGTTCACGTAACGATCAGGTAGCCACCGACCTTAAGCTTTGGTGTCGTCAGCAAGGCCAGCAACTTTTGATTGCTTTGGACCGTCTGCAATCACAAATGGTGCATGTCGCTAAGCAACATCAAGGCACGGTTTTACCTGGGTACACGCACCTTCAGCGTGCACAACCTGTGACGTTTGCACATTGGTGTCTGGCATATGTGGAAATGTTTGAGCGTGACCACTCGCGTTTGAGTGACGCTCTGCAACGTTTAGATACCTGTCCGCTGGGCTCTGGAGCGCTAGCTGGTACTGCATATCCAATCAATCGTGAGCAACTGGCTCATAATCTTGGTTTCCATCGTGCGACGCGTAACTCGCTTGATTCGGTATCTGACCGTGACCACGTGATGGAGCTGATGTCAGTGGCTTCTATCTCAATGCTGCACCTTTCTCGTTTGGCTGAAGATATGATTTTCTATAACTCAGGTGAGTCAAACTTCATCGAGTTAGCTGATACGGTGACTTCTGGCTCGTCATTGATGCCTCAGAAGAAAAACCCAGACGCACTGGAATTAATCCGTGGCAAGACTGGCCGTGTTTACGGTGCGCTCTCTGCTATGATGATGACCGTTAAAGCGTTGCCACTGGCGTACAACAAAGATATGCAGGAAGACAAAGAAGGTTTGTTTGATGCGTTAGATACCTGGAACGACTGTATGGAAATGGCAGCGTTGTGTTTCGATGGTATTAAAGTCAATGGTGAAAGAACACTGGAAGCGGCGAAGCAGGGCTATGCAAATGCGACTGAGCTGGCAGACTACTTGGTGGCGAAAGATATCCCATTCCGTGAAGCACACCATATTGTGGGTGTTGCCGTAGTCGGTGCGATTGAAAAAGGCTGCGCGCTTGAAGAGCTTTCTCTGCAAGAGCTGAAAGTATTCTCAGATGTCATTGAAGACGATGTATACGAGATTCTGACCATTGAGTCCTGTCTGGAAAAACGTTGTGCTCTTGGTGGTGTCTCACCACAACAAGTGGCTTATGCCGTTGATCAGGCTGACAAACGTTTAATTCAGCGTGACAACTCTGCTGTGAAAGTACGTCCAGCGCGTTTAACTGATATTGAGACGCTTGAGGGTATGGTGGCTTATTGGGCGAACCTGGGAGAAAACCTGCCACGTTCTCGTAATGAATTAGTACGCGATATTGGCTCATTTGCGGTCGCAGAACATCATGGTGAAGTAACAGGTTGCGCTTCTCTGTATGTCTATGACTCAGGGCTAGCCGAGGTCCGCTCTCTGGGCATTGAAGCTGGCTGGCAAGGTCAGGGACAGGGCAGTGCGATTGTGAACTACTTGGTGGAAAAAGCCCGTCAAATGGCAATCAAAAAAGTCTTTGTGCTAACGCGAACGCCTGAATTCTTTATGAAGCAGAACTTCGTGCCAACTTCGAAATCTCTATTACCGGAGAAAGTGCTGAAAGATTGTGACCAATGCCCTCGCCAGCATGCCTGTGATGAAGTTGCGCTGGAGATCAATTTGGTCGAGCAGTTGATCCAGAAAAGTTATGTAGCATAAATGGTCGATCGTTTTAGCATTCAATAACATAACTGCGTGGCGATATCGTTACATAAGTATTTGCTAAAAAATTCGAAAAAAGATGGAACCTTTAAGAGGAAGCCGGGTCTATTAAAGTACCACTGCTTTTTCTTAGAAGAATCTAAGAGAGCCCCAGAATCGATATTGATTTTGGGGCTTTTTTCTATCTGTAATTTGAGTAATGAGGCTGGTTTAGCCTAAGTAGGTTTCCAGCTCTTCGCTGCCGCCAATGAGTCGGCCACCAATGAATACCTGAGGCACAGTAGTGCGGCCTGAAATCGCGCGTAGGCTTACCGTCGTTGCATCTTTACCCAGGATCACTTCTTCATACTGAAGCCCTTTATCAATCAGGTTCTGCTTTGCTTTCACGCAGAATGGGCAACCTGGCTTAGTGAAGACCGTAATTGATTCTTGCGTCTTGTAGTCAGGAGCGATGTAGTTAAGCATTGTATCCGCATCTGACACCTTAAACGGGTCGCCTGGCTCATTAGGTTCAACAAACATTTTTTCAACCACACCATTTTTCACCAACATGCTGTAGCGCCAAGAGCGTTTACCAAAGCCTAGTTCACTTTTATCAACCAGCATTCCCATACCCTCGGTGAATTCACCGTTGCCGTCAGGGATGAAGGTAATGTTTTCCGCTTCTTGCTCTTGTTTCCATGCGTTCATTACAAACGTGTCATTGACTGATACACATAAAATTTCATCCACGCCGTGCTCTTTAAAAACTGGAAGCAGTTCGTTGTAGCGAGGTAAATGGCTTGAAGAACAAGTCGGCGTAAACGCGCCTGGTAAACTGAATACGATGACCGTTTTGTTTTTGAAAAGCTCATCCGTGGTGAGATTAACCCAGTTGCCGTTTTGACGAGTAGGGAAAGTAACTTGTGGGATGTTCTGACCTTCTTTAGAGATAGACATAGTGTTCCTTTTAATTCTTTTTAGTCGTGAGCGTTCGGCTCGTGTCTGTTCTGTTTGATTAGGCTTATTATGATAAAAATCTTTTGATAGCTGTAATCGTTTAGTGTTATGGTTTTGATAGGTGTTAACTATCACTAAATAGAAGCGAATCGTGTGTTATGAATATTAGGGACTTTGAGTACCTCGTCGCGCTTGCGGAACATAAACACTTCCGTAAGGCGGCAGAAGCATGTTTTGTCAGCCAGCCGACCCTTAGCGGACAAATTCGTAAGTTAGAAGACGAGCTTGGAACAACGCTTTTGGAGCGCAGCAGCCGCCGAGTGCTGTTTACTGACTCTGGTTTACAACTGGTGGATCAAGCAAAACGTATTTTAAGTGAAGTGAAAATGTTTAAGGACATGGCGAGCGGCCAAAATGGCGCGATGACCGGTCCATTGCATATTGGCTTTATACCTACAGTCGGTCCTTACTTATTACCTAAAATCCTGCCAGATCTAAAAGTTGAATTTCCGGATCTGGAGTTATTCCTGCATGAAGCGCAAACTCAGCAATTGGTGCATCAGTTGGAGGATGGTAAGTTGGATTGTCTGGTACTGGCGTCCGTGGCAGAAACCGAACCATTCAAAGAGATCGAAGTGTATAACGAGCCGTTAAGTGTGGCAGTGCCTTGCGATCATGAATGGGCATCATTGGATCAAATTGACATGATGTCCCTTAAGGGGAAGACGGTACTGGCTCTCGGAGATGGCCACTGCTTGCGTGATCAGGCGCTAGGCTTTTGTTTTGCGGCAGGCGCAAAAGATGATGAGCGATTCAAAGCCACGAGTTTAGAGACGCTGCGTAATATGGTGGCTGCAGGCGCTGGGATCACTTTGCTACCTCAACTATCACTGCCACATGAAAAGCAAAAAGATGGCGTTAGTTACATTCCAGCGGTAAATCCGACGCCCACTCGTAAAATCGTGCTGGTGTACCGTCCTGGCTCACCACTTCGTGCACGCTTTGAAGCACTCGCGGCGAAGATCAAAGATATTCTGGCGAGTTACCCATCCTCTATTGCAGCTTAATAGCGATGAGTTGATGTAAAAAAGGGGAGCTATTGGCTCCCCTTGTTGTTTATTGTGCAGGTTTTAGAACAGTTCTTCGGTTGCTCCACCACCGCTGGAGTAAATACTGTCTTCCAAGAAGCTACCTGAGTATTCGGTTGGCTCTGTACCTTTCTCGAAGTATTCCATCATAGAGCTGCCATCTACGTTGTCAGTCAGCATACCGCTACTACGATCAATGCGTACTTGTACAATGTTGTCCGGAACCTGTTTATTCTGCTCTGGTGTGTTTTCAAGCGCCACACGCATAAAGTCGATCCAAGCTGGCTCGGCTGTTTTACCGCCAGCCTCTGCACCAGATACTTGGCCTTGACCAAGGTTACTGTTCACCGTAGCACGGCCAAGCGCTCGTGAGTGGTCGTCAAAGCCAACCCAAGCGACAGCTACAACGCCTGGGCCGTAACCATTGTACCAGGCATCTTTAGAGTCATTCGTTGTACCCGTCTTACCGCCAATATCACGACGTTTCAAAGATTGTGCGCGCCAACCTGTGCCGTTCCAACCTGTACCTTCTCGCCAGTCACCACCACCCCAAATATTGCTGTACATCATTTCACGCATCAGGAATGCATTTTCTTGAGAAATCACTTGAGGGGCGTATTGAGGCTCATCACTATCTAGCGCGTTGTCTGTTGCTAACCCTTCAATCTCGACATCTTGTTCACCAAACTCATTCGCAAAGCGATCTTCGGTGTATTGTTCGACGACTTGTGGGCAGTTCTGCTTACAAACGCTCTTAGGGTTTGCTTTAAACAGAACTTCACCGAACGCATCTTCAATTCGGTCGACATAGAACGGTTCGACGTAGTAACCGCCGTTGGCAAATACGGAATAACCTTGCGCGACTTTCATCGGCGTTAAGCTACCAGCACCAAGAGCAATGGTTTCTGAGCGCGGAACATCGTTAATATCAAAACCAAAACGTGTTAGGTATTGACGTGTTTCATCCAGACCCACTTCGCGTAGTGTACGAACCGCCATTACGTTCTTAGATTGAGCAAGGCCGATACGAAGGCGAGTTGGACCACCGTAAGTTGGCGGTGAATTTTTTGGTCGCCATGCAGAACCAGAGCCAGCATCCCATTTGTTAATAGGTGCATCGTTGACGAGCGTCGCCAGCGTCAGACCTTTATCAATAGCGGCAGAATAAATGAACGGTTTGATACTCGAACCTACCTGACGTACCGACATGGTTGCACGGTTAAACTTGCTATGGATAAAGTTAAAGCCACCCACCATAGACAATATAGCGCCGTTTTCTGGATTCATGGCGACAAACGCAGTATTGGCATTCGGAACCTGACTCAGCTTCCAATTGTGTACCGTATTACCTTCGTCATCGCTAGAGCTCATCTCACGAACCCAAATTTGCTCACCTTCAGAGAGGATATCCTGCGCTGATTTTGGCGCTGAGCCCTGACGATTATCCGTTAGGTATTTACGTGCCCAGTTCATGCCTGACCAAGGGATCGTTTGCATCTGGTTGTTCTTCACCCATACCTGCGCCGTTTTGCCTTCTACTTTGGTTACTACTGCAGGAGAAAGGTCGCCGTAGGTAGGCTGCTTCTTAAGGTGCTGTTCAATCTGCTCGGTATCCCAGGCACTTTCGCCTTTTTTCCAAAGCGCTTTTTCGGCACCACGATAACCATGACGTTCATCGTAGGCGAGCAGGTTATTTACGGCAGCAGCGTTTGCGGCATCCTGAAGTTTTGAATCTACCGTCATGTAGATGTTCATACCTGATGTGTAAGCTTTTTCTTCACCGAACTCTTTCACTGCCCAAGCACGAGCTAACTCAGCAACATACGGTGCCGATAACTCGATCTCCGCACTGTGATAACGCGCTACGATCGGTTCATTACGAGCCTCATCGTACTGTTCTTGAGTGATGTAATCCTCATCCAGCATACGCATTAAGACGACATTACGACGATTAGTCGCACGCTCTAGTGAGTAAATCGGGTTCATGGTTGATGGCGCTTTTGGCATACCAGCTAACGTTGCAATTTCACTGAGTGTCAGTTCGTTGAGACTTTTACCAAAGTAAACCTGCGCAGCTGCACCAAAACCATATGAGCGGTAACCGAGGAAGATCTTGTTAACGTAAAGTTCCATGATCTCTTGCTTACTCAGCAATTGCTCAATGTGGATTGCGATGAAAATCTCTTTAATTTTACGCATGAGTTTCTTCTCATTTGATAAGAAGAAATTACGCGCCAACTGCTGAGTAATGGTACTCGCCCCTTGCTTTGCTGAACCAGAAAGCGCAACGACTACTGCAGCACGAGTGATACCGATTGGGTCGATACCAGGATGCTCGTAAAAACGGCTGTCTTCTGTTGCGATTAACGCATGAATCAAGTCTTGAGGAATTTCATCATAAGTTACAGGAATGCGACGCTTTTCACCGAACTGTGCGATCAGCTTCCCGTCTTGACTAAACACCTGCATAGGTGTTTGTAATTCAACGTCTTTTAGAGTTGCAACATCTGGTAATTCAGGCTTCACGTACTGATAGAAGCCAAAAATAGTGGTGACTCCAAGAATTATGCAAATCAATGTTAATAAAAATAAACGCTTTATGAACTTCACCGGAGAATCCCTGATTGGTTGAGGCTGTGTAACTGCAAACCCTTGTACTCTTAGGTCAAAAATTTAGCACATAGAGATATTAACTCTTATTTGGGCGTTAATAACAACCTTTGCGCGAAGAAATTTCGGAGCGAGAGTAGAAGATGGATAAGCGAATCGTTACAGGCATCGATATAGGCCATAACAGCCTCAAAGCCGTCGTACTTAAACCCAATGGCGAGCAATTCGCCTTGTTGGGTTACAAAGAAATATTACTTAAGGATGGTATTGTCGCTGAAAATAACACCATAAATCATCAAGAAATTGTAAATACCCTTAAACAGGTGAAAAAAGACCTGCCATTTGGCGCAAGCAGAGTGGCAATTTCAGTGCCTGATAATGCGGTTATCAGCAAAAAACTGCACATTGAACAAGACCTTGAAGAGAACGAAATAGAGTTCGCGGTCGTGCAGGCATTTTCTCATCAATCTCCATTCCCCGTAGATGAGTTGAGTCTGGACTTCGTCCGTCTTAATCATGAAGGAGGCCTGCGAGGGCCAGTTAGCTACCAAGTTTTTGCGACACGTAAAGATGTCGTGGAGAGTCGGGTTGAAGCAATACGTAAATCCGGCTTTAAACCTGTTCTCGTCGAGGTCCATTCACAAAGCCTCGGGCAGATATGGAAACTGGCCGCAGAACGTTTTCCAGATAAAAACAACTACGGTTTGCTTGATGTTGGTTCTGTGTCGAGCTCTTTCACGATGTTCACCGAGCAAAACGAGTTGTTCCATAAAGAATTTGCCTGTGGAACAGGTTCCATTCAGTGCTCTGTGCAGGAAAGCCCTCTGACCGGAGAAGAACAAGCCAAAACGAATCAATTCAATCGTCAGATGGTCGATCGTGTCAAACGTCAGATACAGCTTTATACGTCCATTAACGGGTCACAAAACATCAAAGGTCTTTGGTTATCCGGTGAAGGGTCAACAACGCCAATGCTGGCTGAGGAGCTATCTCATCAATTGGCGATAGAGTGCGAGTTACTGAACCCGTTAGGCTTATTTGAAATGAACGTCGCTAAACGTAAGCGTCGAGCGGCAGAGTGGCAGCACTTTTCAACCGCTGCTGGCTTGGCAGTACGAGGTATTCAATGGTTGGGAGGTCATCGTGCTACATCGAATTAACCTATTGCCCTGGAGGGAGAACCAAAGAGAAGAACATCGCCGTCGTTTTGTTGGCATGTTCATTCTGGGCTTGTTTTGTGCTGTTGGTATTCAATGGGGGATTGGGAAGTTTTATGAGATCCAACAAGATCAGCAGCAAGACCGACTCGATTACTTTACTCACTATATTACGGAACTTGATCAACGTATTGAAGCAATGAAAATTGCCGAGCAAGAGCATAGCAAAATATTAGAGCGTTTGAAGGTGGTCGAAGGCTTGCAAAATGGTCGCAACAAAACCACAGAGTTCATGAACCTGATGCCTGCTGTTATTCCTGAAGGTGTTTACGTCGATAAGATCAAAATGAATGATCTGGAAATCGAAATTGCGGGGATTTCTGATAGCACACCACGTCTGGCAACCATGCTCGATAACATGGAGCGTTCGGCAAAACTATTGGACGTTGAAATGCACTCTATTGTCCATGGCAAAGAACGCTTCGGTAAAGAATTTCAGACCTTCAAAGTGTCTTTCATATTTAAAGCGGTAGAGCAGGAAGAGGGAGGTCAGCATGGTTAATTGGCAAGATCTGGAAATGGATGAGATTGCTGAGTGGCCTTTAATTCCTCAGTTGCTAGCCATTAGTTTGTTCATTCTTTTACTCCAAGGTGTCGGCTATTGGTTCTACCTAGTGCCTAAGGAAGAGCGGTTAAATGACCTCATCCAGCAGGAAGAAACACTCAAAGTTGCGTTACGAATTAAAGCCAACAAGGTTGCCGCATTACCGCAGCTCCAATCTCAGTTAGATGAATTGACTACACGTTACGAGTTGTTGTTGCAGCAATTACCCGCCCAAAAAGAGTTAGCCACGATGCTGGCTTCCGTCAATGAGCTCGGCATAGACAATAAACTGACCTTCACGCGAATTGACTGGGGAGAAAAGCAGTCTGATCACTTTTTGTATCAGCTGCCACTTAACATCGAGTTAACCGGTGATTTTCATGACATCGGCCGTTTCTCACAAGCGATTGCAACTTTACCACGCATCATCACTTTTCAAGATGTGACTTGGCAACGCGTCAGTCAGGAGAGTGAAACGCTGCACTTCCGGGTAAGAGCACATACCTATCAGTTCAAGCCAGAGGAAAAGAAAGATGAAAAATAAATCTTTGCTGATGGTTCTGATGGGAATGTTGCTGGTGGGGTGTCAGGCAAATGATGAGTCGTTAACGGACTTTATTCGTGACGTTGAAAATCAGGCGAGGCGGGATGTTGAGAAGCTCAAACCATCGGACCAATATGTCGCGGTTGCCTACGCACCGCAAATAATGAGAGCGCCTTTTGAATTACCCCGAGAGGCGACGATAGCGACTCAACCTATTGCGAGAAAAGACTGCTGGCAGCCGCCATCCAGAACTCGTACTGGCAAGTTAGAAAAAGTTCCGTTAAGTCAGCTAAGGCTGAAAGGCGTTATGGGGATAGGAAGCACAGTCTCCGGGCTTGTGCAGGCTCCGAATGGAACGGTTTACAAAGTCGCTCCCGGTCAGTATCTCGGACGTAACAACGGTAAGGTCACCAAAATTACCCATTCTTACTTACTGATCGACGAAACGCTGCCTGATGGTTTGGGTTGCTGGCAGAAACGCAAAGTAAAGCTGGCTTTGAGATAGATAAACCTCTAATTATTTTTGATATTGAGTGATGATAATGAGACAAGGACTTACACGTACACCAAGGATGCTCACTGGGCTCTTATCCTTTTGGTTAGTTTTACTTTTCACCCCTTTTGCTTTGGCTGATGGCGGGATGTCTAATGCGTTAAAGAGTATCGACTTTCGCACGAACAAGGACAAAGACGCGGTGATTGTGGTGGAACTGTCTTCCCCAGCGTCGATAGTCGATATTCAGCGGGTTCAGGAAGGACTGAGCATCGACTTGCTTAATACGTCAGTGAAAGATGAGCAGTTATATCTCCTCGATGTAAAAGACTTTTCAACGGTAGTGGACAGCGTGGAAGTCTTTCGTGATACCTCGACGACTCGTTTGGTCACGCATATCAGTGATGATTACACCCATGATTACCGCTTGGCAGGGCGCTATTTGGAAATCACGGTCAGTAAACTCAAGTCTGATGAAAAAACACCAGATAAGAGCATTTTAGAGAAAGAAGGCAAACTGATATCGATTAACTTCCAGGATATCCCGGTACGTAACGTCTTACAGCTCATTGCCGACTATAACCAGTTTAACCTAGTGGTATCAGACTCTGTCGAAGGCAACCTGACACTGCGACTTGATGGTGTGCCTTGGCAGCAGGTTTTGGACATTATTCTGCAAGTAAAAGGTTTGGATAAGCGAGTTGATGGTAATGTCATTCTTGTCGCGCCGACCGATGAACTTGACCTTCGAGAGAAGCAGCAACTAGAGAAGCAGCAACTTGAAGAGGAAATGGGCGAACTGTCGTCTGAAATCATCAAAGTGAATTTTGCCAAAGCATCCGATATCGCTGAGATGATTAATGGTGAAGGCAATATCAGCATGCTCTCTGAGCGAGGCAGCATGACGATTGATGAGCGCACTAACTCACTATTGGTCAGAGAGTTGCCAGAGAATATCTTAGTTATTCGTGACATTATCGAATCACTCGATATTCCGGTTAAGCAGGTCCAAATCGAAGCGAGGATTGTCACCGTCAGTGAAGGGAATATGGATGAACTCGGCATTCGATGGGGATTCTCTTCCATCAACGGCAATAACACCGTTGGTGGCTCGATTGAAAATAATCTGGCAACCATTGGCCTTTATGAAGGTGATGGTGAAGAGGGCGAGGGCGGCAGTGTTGGAATTGATGATTTTCTTAACGTCAACCTGGCCGCTACTAACCCGAGCGCAACCAGCATTGCGTTTCAGGTAGCCAAGTTGGGCTCTGACACTTTGCTCGATCTGGAACTTTCTGCGCTGCAGCAGGAATCGAAAGCAGAGATCATCTCAAGCCCTCGTTTAATTACGACTAATAAAAAACCAGCTTATATAGAACAAGGTACTGAAATTCCCTATCTAGAATCATCATCGAGTGGTGCGACAACCATTACGTTCAAAAAAGCGGTGTTAAGTTTAAAGGTAACGCCCCAAATTACACCGGATAATCGTCTGGTGCTGGATTTAAGTGTTACTCAGGACAGACCGGGGCAAGTGGTAAAAACGGGAACTGGCGAAGCGGTCACAATAGACACCCAGAGAATCGGGACTCAAGTCTTAGTCAACAACGGTGAGACGGTTGTTCTTGGCGGCATTTTCCAACACAGCATTACTAACTCTGTCGATAAGGTGCCATTACTCGGTGATCTGCCGTTATTAGGTGCACTTTTCCGCAGAAGTTATGAAAAAGTTGGTAAAAGTGAACTGCTGATTTTCGTTACACCAAAGGTTGTTATTCAATAGCCATAAGTGAGCAAAAAGAAGATTAGATCAAAAATAAAGTTGCATTAGTGGCACCATGCTTGGATAATTTCGGGTCTTATCACGAATTATCTGTGAGGAATTGGTGCCACAAGCCTTGTAGAACAGCGGCTTAGCTGTGTTTTCTTGTGGCGATCTTATTGAATCAATGTTGTAAATTACTGCTAAACATGGCTGAGAAACGTAATATTTTCCTTGTTGGGCCTATGGGCGCCGGCAAAAGTACAATTGGTAGACATCTAGCACAGCAGCTGCATATGGAGTTTGTTGACTCCGATACAGTGATCGAAGAACGCACTGGTGCAGACATCTCTTGGGTTTTTGATGTAGAAGGTGAAGAAGGCTTCCGTAAGCGTGAAGAATCGGTGCTTGAAGACCTAACACAAGAGCAAGGCATCGTGCTTGCAACGGGTGGTGGCTCTGTAAAGAGTAAAGAAAACCGTAACCGCCTTTCTGCACGTGGTGTTGTTGTTTACCTAGAAACGACGATTGAAAAGCAACTTGCGCGTACTAACCGTGACAAGAAGCGTCCACTACTTCAAACGGATAGTCCTCGTGAAGTATTGGAGCAATTAGCTAAAGAACGTAACCCTCTATACGAAGAAGTAGCGGATTACACTGTTCGCACTGACGATCAGAGTGCAAAAGTGGTAGCCAACCAGATCGTAAAAATGCTAGAAGAGAGATAAGTATTTATCTTTTTTAAATTGGAGCACACCGATGGAACGGATTACGGTCAATCTAGCTGAGCGTAGCTACCCAATCTCTATAGGCGCCGGGTTGTTTGAGGACCCGGCGTACCTTTCTCAAGTTCTCTCAAACAAAAATGCAAATCAAAAAGTGGTCGTGATCAGTAATGTCACGGTAGCCCCTTTGTATGCAGATAAAATTCTTAATCAACTAGAACAACTTGGATGCAGCGCATCGTTGCTAGAACTGCCTGACGGCGAGAAGTACAAAAACCTGGAAGTGTTTAATCAGGTCATGAACTTTCTGCTAGAAGGAAGCTATGCGCGTGATGTGGTTATTATCGCACTCGGTGGCGGTGTTATCGGTGATTTGGTTGGTTTTGCTTCTGCGTGTTACCAGCGTGGCGTGGATTTTATTCAAATTCCAACCACCTTGTTGTCTCAAGTAGATTCCTCGGTCGGTGGCAAAACTGCGGTCAATCACCCTATGGGGAAAAACATGATTGGTGCGTTTTACCAACCTAAAGCGGTAATCATTGACACCAATTGCTTGTCTACGTTGCCTGAGCGTGAATTCGCAGCGGGTATTGCTGAAGTCATTAAATACGGCATCATTTACGACGCAGATTTCTTTGCTTGGCTGGAAGAAAACCTAGAGCGTCTGTATGCGTTGGATGAAGATGCACTAACTTACGCGATTGCTCGTTGTTGCCAAATTAAAGCGGAAGTTGTGGCTCAGGATGAAAAAGAGTCCGGCATTCGCGCGTTACTAAACTTAGGCCACACCTTTGGTCATGCGATTGAAGCTGAGCTTGGATATGGTAACTGGCTGCACGGTGAAGCAGTGTCATCCGGCACGGTAATGGCTGCAAAAACTTCGCTTTTGCGTGGACTTATTTCTGAAGAGCAATTTGAACGTATTGTGGCGATTTTACGCCGGGCTAAGTTACCAGTGCATACGCCGGATAGCATGAGCTTCGACGACTTTATCAAACATATGATGCGCGATAAAAAGGTTCTTTCTGGTCAACTAAGGTTAGTTTTACCTACTGGCATTGGTACTGCTGAGGTCATCGCTGATACGACTCAAGAAGTGCTTAAGCAAGCTATCGAATTTGGTCGGAATATTTAATCTTGTAATGGCGCCGTTGGGCGTCATTCTTTTGTGGATTTACGGTTATTAGATGAGTGCTGCTCACGGTCTGGAATTAGATTCTCAAACAGAGCTATTAGAGCGATTGAGGTTATTAACCAACTTTGGTTCTAATCTGATCGTGATAAATGGCGATGTTGGCTTTGGTAAATCTTGGTTGGCACAACGATATCTTGAAGTGGGTGCCAGCAACAAAAACCAATGTTTGCTACTTTGTCATAGAAATCAAGATGATCTTCAGCATCGCATTCTCATATTGAGCCAACTACTATCCGACGCGTTATTCAACCAACAGGAGCCTTTGGTTGATACTCTCGAGCGGGTATTAGGTGACGAGCGTTGTGATATCGTCATTGTCGTTGATGATGCACAGTTGTTGAGTGCGACTCTGATTTCAGAGTTATGGACACTCGTGTTGCAGGCGCAGGAAAAACCGAACTGGACAATCAATGTATTGCTGTTCACTCCACCAGGCCGATTAGATGGTGTACTTTCGCGTATAAGCTACGGGTTGGAAATAAAGCCGGTTGAGGTGGATATCGATATGCTGTCTGAAGTAGAAGCTCGTCGCTTTTTCGAGTTTTTAGTTGCACGGTATGTGGATGATCAATCGGAAAAACGAGTTCGGGATGCATTTAAGAGAGTGGCTCCGATCCCGGGTGACATCATGGCATTAGGAGAGATGAAAGTGGAAAAAAGGATCATTATCCGCTCAATTGTCGGCAGCCCGCTCAAGATTACGCTGGTAATTTTGGTGTTGTTATTGCTGGTCGCTGGTGGTTATTGGTGGATGTTCAGCCAACCGAGCCCAGATGATAGAGCGCAACAATTGACCGGTAACATTGAACAAACGGCGATCCCAACTTTATCGGAGACGGAAAGTGGTAGATTGACTTCCGTGACAGGTGATTCCACTGGTTCAGGTGCTTTTAATGCAAGTGATGATTCTGACTCATTACCACCAACAGTCACCGAAGAGGTGGCCAGTGTCGGTATTGATGATACGCACCAACGTGTTGTGATTGAGTCTGATGTTGTTGACGCCCTGCTTGAAGGCAAAGAAGAACAACCTGCTGGATCTGACGACGAACAAGCTGAAGAAGCGACAACACCAGCTCAAGGAGAGACGAACTCGTCTCTGATAAAAGTGGTGAAGCCAAATGATGCTTCGTCAGTGCAAAACGCTGAATCATCGGTGACGGCGACTAAGTCCGTTGTTAAGTTTTCATTTGCTCGCGAAGAGCTAAAGGCGTTGTCACCTCGCGCTTATACCATCCAACTTGCTGCGATGACCTCAATGGAAGATGTACAGATATTCCTTGATGAGTATCAGTTGAATAACGAAGTGCGTATTTATCCAACGGTCCGTAATGAAGTGGAATGGTTTATCATCACCTACCGAGATTATCAGTCAATTCAATTGGCTCGTGATGCCGTTGAAGCGCTGCCAGATTCACTTAAGTCGCTCAGTCCATGGGCAAAATCTTTAGGCCAGGTACAGCGTGAAATTGACCGCGTGAAATAAACCTGAGCTTCGCTGAAAAATATGTTACATTCCGCAACCTTAATTTTGGGTCGATAGATAGAGCAGTAGATGAAAAAGCAACGAGCCTTTCTAAAGTGGGCAGGAGGAAAATACGGACTGGTTGAAGACATCCAACGTCATTTACCACCGGCTCGAAAGCTAGTTGAACCTTTTGTTGGCGCTGGCTCTGTTTTTTTGAATACAGATTACGATCAGTATTTACTGGCTGATATCAACCCGGATTTGATCAATCTGTATAACCTTATTAAAGCGCGTCCGGAGGAGTATATCTCTGAAGCGAAGCGTTGGTTCGTAGCCGAAAATAACCGCAAAGAAGCTTATCTGAGTATTCGCGCTGAGTTCAATAAGACTGACGACGTGATGTATCGCTCACTTGCTTTTCTTTACATGAACCGTTTTGGTTTTAATGGCCTGTGCCGTTACAACAAAAAAGGCGGTTTCAATGTCCCGTTTGGGTCATACAAGAAACCGTATTTCCCTGAAGCTGAACTGGAATTCTTTGCAGAAAAAGCCAAGAAAGCCACGTTTGTTTGTGAAGGCTATCCCGAGACGTTTCGTCGTGCGCGTAAAGGCAGCGTTGTTTACTGCGATCCGCCGTATGCGCCGCTTTCAAATACCGCAAACTTCACCTCTTATGCAGGAAATGGGTTTACGCTCGATGATCAGGCGGCACTAGCCGATATCGCGGAAAGAACCGCCACTGAACGCGGCATTCCGGTACTGATTTCAAACCACGATACAACATTAACGCGTCGTTTATACCACGGAGCGGATTTGAGCGTGGTAAAAGTGAAGCGCACCATCAGCCGTAATGGCAGTGGTCGAAATAAAGTTGATGAACTGCTGGCGCTTTTTAATACCCCTGATTCAGACAGCTCTTCTTCATAGTTCTCACACTATTTGTTCTAAATAGTGGATCTCCCCACTGGCTTCGGTAGAATTGCGCGCAAATTGGTTTGCTGTTTGCTCGTCACTACTGAGGTCAGGTATGAAAGATTTTCTTATTGCTCCATCCATTTTATCCGCAGATTTCGCTCGTCTAGGTGAAGACGTAGAAAAAGTTCTAGCAGCGGGTGCAGATGTCGTGCATTTCGATGTTATGGATAACCACTATGTGCCAAACCTGACTTTTGGTGCACCAGTGTGTAAAGCGCTACGTGATTACGGCATCACTGCACCAATCGATGTTCACCTAATGGTTAAGCCTGTTGACCGCATTATTCCTGACTTCGCGAAAGCCGGCGCATCGATGATCACCTTCCATGTTGAAGCGTCTGAGCACGTTGATCGTACTCTGCAGCTGATCAAAGAGCACGGTTGTAAAGCGGGTGTAGTACTAAACCCGGCAACGCCGTTGGCAAGCCTTGAGTTCATTATGGACAAAGTAGATATGATTCTGCTGATGTCGGTCAACCCAGGTTTTGGTGGTCAGTCTTTCATTCCTCATACAATGGATAAGCTACGCGCGGTACGTAAGATGATCGATGAATCAGGTCGTGATATTCGCCTGGAAATCGACGGTGGCGTTAAAGTGGACAACATCCGTGAAATTGCTGAAGCGGGCGCAGACATGTTTGTTGCTGGGTCAGCGATTTTTGGTCAGCCAGATTACAAAGCCGTGATCGACCAAATGCGTGAAGAGCTATCACAGGTAAGATAAGCAATTTAACCTGCTGATTTGAAAGGCTGTCCAATGAGTGGCAGCCTTTGTTGTTTCTGGTTTTTGCGAAAAGAAAATATCCACCGCGCTGAGCAAATAATCACTTGCCTAATTTGCGTCCTTTCTGTACTATTCGTGCTCCTTAAAACTCAGTCAATTATCTTTAGTTCCTTGCTTCCTCTGGACGACTGAGCCAATTGTGGAAGCTGAATAATCCGTAAGGAGCAACCAATGCGTCATTACGAAATCGTATTCATGGTGCACCCAGATCAAAGCGAGCAAGTTGCTGGCATGATCGAGCGTTACACTGGTTCTATCACTGAAGCTGGCGGTAAAATCCACCGTCTAGAAGACTGGGGTCGTCGTCAACTGGCTTACCCAATCAACAAGCTTCACAAAGCTCACTACGTTCTAATGAACGTTGAAGCTGACCAAGCTGTAATTGATGAACTAGAAACTGCTTTCCGTTTCAACGATGCAGTTCTACGTAACATGGTCATGCGTACTAAAGCAGCGATCACTGAGCAATCTATCATGCTTAAGCAAAAAGAAGAGCGTGCTCCACGTCGTGAAGAGCGTTCTGAAGCTAAGCCTGAAGCTAAGTCAGAAGCTGCTGAGTAATATTTGTTATGACCAATCGAATGGAGCTGAGCGGCACTATTGCCAAACCGCCCATTCGTAGTAAAAGCCCTGGTGGCATTGAACACTGTCGGTTTTGGCTAGAGCATCGCTCTACTGTTATCGAAGCTGATTTACCGAGACAAGTTTATTGTCGTATGCCGGTTGTAGTCAGCGGGCTTGGGTCACAAGCAATAACTCAGAATTTAGTACAAGGTAGTAACATTAAGGTAAGTGGCTTTGTCGCTTATCAGACCGGCCGAAATGGTGTTGGGAAATTAGTGTTACATGCCGACAACATTACTCAAATTTAAGATCAGGAGATAGCCCATGGCTCGTTTCTTCCGTCGTCGTAAATTCTGCCGTTTCACTGCAGAAGGCGTACAAGAGATTGATTACAAAGACGTAGCAACTCTTAAAAACTACATCACTGAAGCTGGTAAAATCGTACCTAGCCGTATCACAGGTACAAGCGCTAAGTACCAGCGTCAACTAGCACGTGCTATCAAGCGTTCACGCTACCTAGCTCTACTACCGTACACTGACAAGCATCAGTAATCGGTTCCGTTTATTAAGAAAGAGGATTAAGCAATGCAAGTTATTCTACTTGATAAAATCGGTAACCTAGGTGCTCTTGGCGATACAGTTAACGTTAAATCTGGTTACGCTCGTAACTTCCTTATCCCACAGGGTAAAGCAGTTATGGCTACTAAAGGCAACGTTGAAATGTTCGAAGCACGTCGTGCTGAACTAGAAGCTAAAGTTGCTGAGCAACTAGCTGCTGCAGAAGCTCGCGCTGAGAAAGTTAACGCTCTAGAAGCTGTTGTTATCGCTTCTAAAGCTGGTGACGAAGGCAAACTATTCGGTTCTATCGGTACTCGTGACATCGCTGACGCTATTACAGCTGCAGGCGTTGAAGTTGCTAAGAGCGAAGTTCGCCTTCCTGAAGGTGCTCTACGTACAACTGGTGAGTTCGAGATCAGCGTTCAACTTCACTCTGAAGTTTTCGCAACTGTGAACCTACAAGTTGTTGCTGCTGAGTAATTCAGTATCAAGACGAAATACTAAAAAGCACCTCTTCGGAGGTGCTTTTTTTATGTCTGATGTTTGGGCATGAACGGTAAATGGATATTAGAAAACGAAAAGCAAATTTACCGAGAAAACACTATCCGCTTTACTTAACCCCTCAGGCACTCTGTCGTGATATTGACGAGAGTGAGTCAGTTTTAACGCAATATCTTCAGTAATGTCGTTAGTGACACTGAACTCGCTATCCAAGCTGGTATTACTGCTACCGGTTACTAACGTGAGATCGGCTGCGAAACTCAGGTTGTCCAATGCATGCCAAGTTGCGTTCAGGTTACCACGAAAGATCCCTTCACGGACGATATCCGGAAATACAATATCGTCGTCATCTATTTCATCCAGATTAGGCTCCTGGTAACGATAACCCGGACCTACCTCGACCTCTAATACGAGATCTTCCGTGTAGGAGAACTGGTAACCCAGACCTCCGGAAAGCGTGTAATCTTTAAAATACGCGCTATAGCGTGAATCCACGCCTTTAAAGCTGCTGTACAAATAGGTTCTAGGGCCGAGTTTGTAGTCGCTCTGCACCGAATAAGTGGAGGAGCGTTTATCTTCTTCACCGTCTTTATACAGGTTGTAGTATTTCCACTCCCCATAAGAACGATGTCGACCAGATATGTATTCAGCACTCAAACGAGCATTCAGGGAACGAGAGTCCGTGTTACCTGTGTGAGCTTGATAACCAAATTCCACTTCTGTTTGCAGTGGATCTGGCACATCAATAGTTTGCTCTGGTTGTACTGATTCATCAGCGTACGATGCTCCCACGCATAGTATGCTAACGCTTAGTAACCAGTATCGGGACACATAAACCTCGAACGTAATGAAAAGGAGGGGCATGATACTGATACAGATGCTCGCTTTGGTCAATGGTAGGTTAAATTTTATTAGACCTGGTTAGGCTAACGAAATCTTAGTAAAGAGCAAAATTACAGCATTAAAGAAGCTAAAATCTCCCATAAAGTAGGCACTTATCTTAGGGCTTTAACTATCCAGCGGACCTAGTTATCAAAATGTCTTTCAACCGAACGCATTCCGATTCTTAACAAGTAATTTTCGCTTCAAGGGAGCATCTCTGTTGGGTTAAGGTTATAATCTTGGGTCATTAGTAGTTATCGAGCAAAATCATGGCGGAAAACAGAAATCGCAAACCTTCAGATAGTCAGGTCGACGCAATCAAAGTGCCACCTCACTCACTAGAAGCAGAGCAATCAGTGATTGGTGGTCTCTTACTGGACAATGAGCGTTGGGATACCGTTGCCGAGCGCGTTGTCGCCAGTGATTTCTATAGCCGTCCACACCGCCTTATCTTTGAAGGTGTAAAAACCATTCTTGAAGATGGCAAACCACTCGACCTTATCACGTTGTCGGAATACCTCGAACGTCACGAGCAGTTAGATGATGTGGGTGGCTTTGCTTACTTAGCTGACTTAGCGAAAAACACACCGAGTGCGGCTAACATCAATGCGTATGCCGATATCGTTGCCGAGCGTGCGATCGTTCGTGGCTTGATTGGCGTGGCCAACGATATCGCTGACGCGGGTTATGATCCGCAAGGCCGCAGTTCAGAAGATTTGATCGACTTAGCGGAGAGTAAAGTTTTCGCGATTGCAGAGTCTCGTACCAGTGAAAACGAAGGGCCACAAAACGTCGACAACATCCTGGAAAAAACCCTCGAGCGTATCGAGTTGTTATATAAAACTCCGCAGGATGGTGTAACAGGTGTCGACACTGGCTTTACCGATCTCAACAAGAAAACCGCAGGCCTACAAGGTTCTGATTTGGTTATTGTCGCGGCACGTCCATCGATGGGTAAAACCACTTTTGCGATGAACTTGTGTGAAAACGCGGCAATGCAGCAAGATAAACCCGTGCTGATTTTCTCGTTGGAGATGCCTGCTGAACAGTTGATGATGCGTATGCTGGCATCCTTGTCGCGTGTTGACCAAACTAAAATTCGTACCGGTCAGCTGGATGATGAAGACTGGGCGCGTATTTCTTCTACCATGGGTATCCTGATGCAGAAGAAAAACATGTACATCGACGATAGCTCTGGTCTAACGCCGACAGAGGTACGTTCTCGTGCTCGTCGTGTTGCCCGTGAACACGGTGGTTTATCCATGATCATGGTCGACTACCTTCAGTTGATGAGAGTGCCTGCGTTAACGGACAACCGTACTCTGGAAATCGCTGAGATCTCGCGTTCGCTTAAAGCGCTGGCGAAAGAATTGAATGTACCTGTTGTGGCACTTTCGCAGCTAAACCGTTCTTTGGAGCAACGTGCAGATAAACGTCCGGTAAACTCGGACTTGCGTGAATCGGGCTCTATCGAGCAGGATGCCGACTTGATCATGTTTATTTACCGTGATGAGGTTTACCACCCAGATAGCGCATATAAAGGTACTGCTGAAATTATTATTGGTAAGCAGCGTAACGGTCCAATCGGTTCTGTACGTCTCACTTTCCAAGGACAACACTCACGCTTTGACAATTATGCAGGTCCAGCATTCGACATTGATGATGAGTAATGCCATGAGCTACATGAAAGCCGCGAAGGCATGTATTGACCTGTCTGCGTTACAACACAATTTACGTCGAGTTAAAGCTCAAGCGCCAAACAGCAAAGTAATGGCAGTGGTGAAAGCCAACGGTTATGGCCATGGTTTGCGTCACGTAGCAAAGCAGACTGGTGAAGCCGACGCTTTTGGTGTCGCGCGTATTGAAGAAGCGCTGCAACTGAGAGCTTGCGGTGTCGTGAAGCCAATTTTGTTATTAGAAGGGTTTTATTCTTCGGGTGATTTACCTGTGTTGGTGACTAATAACATCCAAACCGTTGTGCATTGTGAAGAGCAGTTGATAGCTCTTGAACAAGCCGAGCTGGAAACACCAGTGGTGGTATGGCTCAAAATTGACAGTGGCATGCACCGACTGGGGGTACGCCCTGAGCAGTTTGATGAATTAGCCTCACGACTCAAAGCGTGTCCTAATGTGGCTAAACCGCTGCGTTACATGAGCCACTTTGGTTGTGCTGACGAGTTAGACAGTGAAATCACATCTCAGCAGATAGAACTGTTTAATTCATTGACGCAGGGCTGTCATGGTGAGCGTTCACTAGCAGCCTCAGCGGGGCTACTGGCGTGGCCACAAAGCCACCTCGATTGGGTTCGTCCGGGAATCATCATGTACGGCGTATCTCCGTTTGGGGATAAAACGGCACAAGATTTAGGTTACCAACCCGCGATGACGCTTAAGTCTCACCTGATCGCAGTGCGTGAAGTGAAAAAAGGCGAGAGTGTTGGTTACGGTGGAGCCTGGACCAGTGAGCGAGACACCAAAGTGGGTGTGATTGCGGTTGGTTATGGCGACGGTTACCCAAGAGGTGCGCCGAATGGTACACCAGTGTGGGTCAACGGGCGTAAAGTGCCTATCGCCGGTCGAGTCTCGATGGATATGCTGACCGTCGATCTTGGGCCGGATGCGAAAGACCAAGTCGGTGATGAAGCAATTCTGTGGGGCAAAGAGTTACCCGTTGAGGAAGTGGCTCATCACATTGGCACCATAGCGTATGAGTTAGTGACCAAGCTAACGCCACGTGTCGAAATGGAATATTCAAAGTAACTTACGGATAATAGCAATTCAAGAATAGGGGCTAACCAATGCGTTAGCCCCTATTTTTTATTCACCATTTATCGTTGCGATGATGCGACGGCCGCCACCAAAATCTCGGTGTTCACCTAAGTATATGCCCTGCCAAGTTCCTAACGCCAAGCGACCATTCTGAATTGGAATCGTCACACTGCTGCCAAGTAGTGATGCTTTAATATGGGCAGGCATGTCGTCATCTCCCTCATAAGTATGCTGATAATAAGAGGCGCGCTCAGGAACGTACTTATTGAAATGCGCTTCCATATCCATACGAACGGTGGGATCAGCGTTCTCATTCAAGGTCAGACTCGCAGAGGTATGCTGAATAAAAAGGTGTAACAAACCTACTGAAAGAGTACTTATTTGCGGTAATTGTTGTTCAATTTCATCAGTAATCAGGTGAAAACCGCGACTTCTTGATTTTAAATTTAGTGTTTTTTGCGTCCACATACGCGTTCCTTTGGACATTTCTAATTTGGCGTCTATTCTAATCCAATTAGAGCCTGTCATTACTTGATGATATTATTCTATACCTATGAATGAATTGTTCAAATTCAGGGCAGCTAACGTGACCTAACTCAATGTGAGGGTAAATGCTCTCGGTCATAATTGTTGCCTGAAAAAAAATTACAAAGACTTGTTTTGTGGCAAAACGCCCAAACATCTACATTTAAATTCTTTTTGCTAAATCGGGGATTCCGCAGTTTTCGCTAGACTGTAAGGAATGGAACCTACTGTAACATCGGGATAAAGACCATGTTGAAAAATATCAATCCAACGCAAACACAAGCTTGGAAAGCGTTAACAGCGCACTTCGAATCTGCACAAGATATGGATCTAAAAGAGCTGTTTGCTCAAGACGCGGATCGTTTTGACAAATACTCTGCACGTTTCGGCTCAGACATTCTTGTCGACTACTCAAAGAACCTCATCAATGAGGAAACTCTGAAGCACCTGTTCACTCTTGCTAAAGAGACTGAGCTGAAATCTGCAATCGAAGCGATGTTCAGTGGTGAAGCGATCAACCAAACAGAAGGTCGTGCTGTTCTGCACACCGCTCTGCGTAACCGTGCGAATACACCGGTTATGGTTGATGGTGAAGACGTAATGCCAGCTGTAAATGCCGTTCTGGAAAAAATTAAGTCTTTCACAGAGCGTGTGATTGGCGGTGAATGGAAAGGTTACACTGGTAAAGCGATTACAGATATCGTAAACATCGGTATCGGTGGTTCTGACCTTGGTCCTTACATGGTGACGGAAGCACTGGCACCATACAAAAACCATCTAAACCTGCACTTCGTGTCGAACGTTGATGGTACTCATATCGTAGAGACACTGAAGAAAGTCGATCCTGAAACAACACTATTCCTGATCGCTTCTAAAACATTCACAACTCAAGAAACCATGACGAACGCGCATTCTGCTCGTGATTGGTTCTTGGAAACGGCTGGCGATCAAGCTCACGTTGCTAAGCACTTCGCGGCACTTTCTACTAACGCAACTGCAGTTTCTGAGTTCGGTATCGACACAGACAACATGTTTGAATTCTGGGACTGGGTTGGCGGTCGTTACTCACTATGGTCTGCAATCGGTCTTTCAATTGCACTAGCCGTTGGCTTCGACAACTTCGTTGAGCTAATTGATGGCGCGCACGAGATGGACAAGCACTTTGTCTCAACAGAACTGGAAAGCAACATCCCAGTGATACTTGCGCTTATCGGTATTTGGTACAACAACTTCCACGGCGCAGAGTCTGAAGCTATCCTGCCTTACGATCAGTACATGCACCGCTTCGCAGCGTACTTCCAGCAAGGTAACATGGAGTCAAACGGTAAATACGTTGACCGTGACGGTAATGCTGTGACTTACCAAACTGGCCCAATCATCTGGGGTGAACCAGGTACAAACGGCCAGCACGCGTTCTACCAGCTAATCCACCAAGGTACTAAGCTGATCCCATGTGACTTCATTGCACCTGCAATCAGCCACAACCCAGCAAGCGATCACCATCAGAAACTGATGTCGAACTTCTTCGCACAAACAGAAGCGCTTGCGTTTGGTAAGTGTGTAGAGACAGTGAAAGAAGAGTTGGTACTATCTGGTAAAAATGCAGAAGAAGTAGCGGCAATCGCTCCATTCAAAGTATTTGAAGGTAACCGCCCAACTAACTCTATCTTAGTTAAGCAAATCACACCTCGCACGCTAGGTAACCTGATCGCAATGTACGAGCACAAGATCTTCGTACAAGGCGTTATTTGGAACATCTTCAGCTTTGACCAATGGGGTGTTGAGCTAGGTAAACAACTAGCAAACCAAATCCTGCCAGAGCTAGCTGATGAATCGGCAATCAGTTCACACGATAGCTCTACAAATGGTCTGATCAACGCATTCAAAGCTTTCAAAGCCTAATGCACGATTAGAATAAAAAAGGTCAGCAATTGCTGACCTTTTTTGAATCTCTGAGTTGAGTGCGTTAGTTTCACTCATTAATAGAGAGGGTTATTCGAAGCAAATCTCGATAAACGCATTTCCCCATTGTGAGGAGAAAGGCATGATGATAATCGAGCCCTCACACTTATGACGAATAGTATGGCCTCGGCCAGAAACCACAACCGGCGTTGCCATATCAAAATCAAACCCACTCTCAGCCAGAATTCGTTTTGCTCCACCTGTCACCATATTAGTGATTTCACCGACCATATCGGTCACTTCTTCATTGAGTCCGTTAGGGCGCTCTCCAAGCATGTTTTGCATGATTTCCAATGCTAACGCTTCATCGAAGGTAATCGACATTGAGCCACGAGTTTGCGGACCAACCATGCCTATTAAACCTGAAACATCACCTCGTGCGATTTCATCTTTTTTGATTCGAGGTTTTTGAGGCTTCAGCTCCAGAGAAGCCATTGTTTTCAGCACGTTCATTAAAGAAGCTAAAAACGGGTTTACAAATTCAGCGCGCATATTGGTCTTCTATACTTATTCTTTCGTTTCGGAAGCACAGGCTTGGCATTCACCATGTGTTTCAATAACTTGATTAGTGAGTTTGAATCCATGCCTTTCAGCATTTTTAGCTAACAGGGCGATCAAGTTTTCGTCTTCGAGTTCAACAACAGCACCACATTTATCACAAATTAGTAATTGAAAAAAGTGTTGTTGCGTATTGAAAGAACAACAAGTTATAAAACTGTTGGTTGATTCTACTCGATGGATAAAGCCTTGCTCGAGGAGAAAGTCCAGGGCGCGATAAACCGTAGGTGGTTTCGCTTGTGGTTCGCTCTCTTTTAATTGCTCCAATAGCTCATACGCACTTGATGCACTGCGATTCGAACAGATAAGTTCAAACACACGTCGGCGCTGGGGAGTCAATCTTACTCCGCGCTCGGCGCAGATATTTTCAACTTGTTCAATGATTGTTGGGGTCAAACCTTTCACCATAACTATTGGACGTGCTTAATTATAAATTCTTTCTCTACGAAGTTCGTCTAGAGATATTTCATTTTACCTACTATCACTGCGAAAATCATGAATTAAAGCAAATCGCTCCTCGCATCGTGACGAAGTGGTCATAACAGAATGGTAAGACGGTGCAGAAATCGTTTTAATCGACCACTTCTTCTTTGCTGGAGACAGTATTCACATCATCTGCGGATTGGTTTTATGGCCAAGAACTTCATGCGGAAACTAGCACCTTAAGGTGACTTGGGTATACAATACCCGACTTATTTTTTGGGCGTACTGCTGCGCTCGACCTTGGTAACATAAAAACGGGTGTTGAAATCATGACTCATTCTTGCAGGCTCTCCGTAGCACCAATGTTGGATTGGGTGGAAAGTTAAAATTAATCATTATTTTTCAATGCATTAAGATTAGCACCAAAAAGAAGGGGACAAATAGGGGACATCAGATAGGATGAAAACACTATCGCGTAACTTCTATAGTAGTCTCAAATACAGCCAAATTTTCTCATTTCTGTGATCGATAGTATCAGTCCTGCCAATACAATCAAACCCCTCAAAAAAAATTATCCACTCTAAAAGAATCACTTACGTTTTCCTTTTGATTTTCCTATTGATTCTATCGTTCAGTATCTTACTAATAAGCATAAGAACTTAAACACGAGGCTCTTCTTATGTCAGATCTGAATAATCTGGATATTAAATTTCTTTTGGCTGCGCAATTTGGTGTTAAACCTGCAATTGAACTTGAGAAACTATGCGAATTAGTTCTCAAGATTGGCTATAAGCGAGCGAGTACTTTAGCTAAGAACCATGAGCTACCTTTTCCTGCTTTTCGACTTATCGAGTCACAGAAAAGTCCATGGCTCGTTTCGATTAATGATTTAGCTTCCTACATGGAAGCCAAAATTGCAGAAGAAAAAGCTCAGTGGCAGCGAATGCAATGTTACTTATAGAAGAAAAATTATGAATAAAATTAAAAAGAAAAAAACAACGATGATGAAATACAATAAAAAAGAAGAACAAGCTATAGAGATTCTTTTTCGCTTAGCTAATGGAATAAAGAATAAACATTCGGTGTATCTTCATACAAGTCAATGTACTTTATTGAAGAATGTTTTTGGAATTGATATCAACACTATTACTTTATCGAAAACAGAAGCGAAGAAAAGAGGCTTTATTCGTGGGAAAGATAAATCGCTCTTGCAGTTCGATTATTATAGTGAAGGCTGGAGAGAGCGTCACTGCTATTTCCCCTTCCAAGTAAAAAAATAAGGGAGTCCAGAGGGATATTCAATCTGGCAAGTAGGCAAACATAAACGACAATAATGGAATTATTTCGGTTTGCCTATCTTGACTACGAGCATAATAATAGTTTGGTTTTTATTTTTGATAATTGCTGTTTTAATATTAAGCTAAAAATAAAATGGCAATTAAAAACTGGACGGTCACTGTTGAATCTGTAAAGAACATCAATGCTAGAGAAATATATTTAAATGATAAAAATCATCCAAATCATAAAAAGACAGAAAATATTATCTCTGTTTTTGGTAATGAGGTAACTAGTTTAAATATTAACTATCAATGTGAAAAATATAAACTTAAACAAGCAATGAAGCGTAAAGGAGGTAGACCACCAACACCGGGCATGGAGTTTGTATTTACCTTACCAAAGCAGATTCGACCATCCCCCGAACAATGGCGAAATATTTTAAAGCGAGTCATCCACAATATTGCTTGTTCACTGGGAGTACCCAGTACCGAGTTTAACGGCATTGTTCGAGCTGTGGTGCATCAACAAGCTCAAGATCAGGAACGTGGTGCTGGTGATCATATGCATGTGATTATTGGTAAATATACTAATAATGGGCTTTACCTAAGGGAACTACAGAAACGTGGAGTGATAAGAACCTCTAAGTTAAGCTTTAACGATGCTGTAAAGAAAGAATTAGGAATTAGCAATTATGATTATATACCTACGAAAAATTATGAAAATTCAGCAAAAAAACGAGTGCCTAAATGGGTGGTAAAACAAGCTAGAGAAAAAGAAAAAATAGAAGAACAGAAAAAGCAATCACTCAAACTAATAGCAAAAATAACAAACCAGTCAGAAAAGTGGTTATTGGCCTTTAGATATAATGACCATAAGCAAATGAATCGACAATATAATAGAATTGTAAAAGAAATAAATAATATAGACAGGGGTGTGATAGATAGCGAAACTAAGAATCTAGTTGAAAGTATTATTGATACCATAAATAGAAAAAGCGGTAATAAAATAAAGTTTGATTAGTAGATATTTGTTCATTAAGTTATAAGTGTAAATAAAATAATATTATGATAAATAGTAAAGAACTTCTACATAAGGTAGTAAAAGAATTAGTTATTGAAAATGTAAAGAAAAAGGATGTTATTAATTATTTTGATGATGAATGTCAACTACTACACAAGATGGTTGATCAATATATCTTTGCCTTTTTTATCCGAACTAATTTACCTAAAGCAAAATCTGAAAATGAGAAGGACGAGCTTGTTAATGAATGTGTAAAAGTGGTTTGTATGAAAGTGGCTGATTTTGTGGATAATAAAACTGACAACCTTTGATTGTTATAATAAGTCTTGAATTGTATTTAAATTATTAATTACCGATGAATATCTGAATGACTGATTTTGGTTGATTCAGATATTTTAATTTTTAATATTTTACGACTTTTTCACTTTATTGGTTTACTTTTTGATTTTTACTATTCATTACCACAATTTCACTTTATCGCTTTACTTTTTTCTTTTTATATTTCTATTGATTTAAATCTTTATTTTTGATTTTAAGTGCTGTAAGTTACTCAACAGTTCAATAGCATGGTGAAAATTTTTATAGGCTATTTTTAGAACTGTTTCATATGTTGAAAGGAATGTTATTATGACTCCAATAGAGTTACAAGCAAGTAGACATGCTTTAAATCTCACTAATGAAGGTCTAGCTCAATATTTAGGATTGAGTAATGGTCTAATTATTAAGTCGTTAGAAAGCGAAGTAACAGAAAATATGGGGTTGGAAATTGAACGGTTACTAAAAAGGAATAATAGATTTAATACTTATGAAAGGCTTGTTGCGGTCTATAAGCAACTTGAAAAACAAGAGTCTAAATTTCAACAAATGGATCAACTTCAACTATCTCTGATGGATAAAGATGAGGTCCTATCAATGATTTTCGGTGATGATGTTGTTGAAGACATATTAACTGATGGATTTGATTTGAGCGGTGATGAGCTTTCAGGATTTATAGAAGAATATGAGTTAAGAGATGCTCAACATGCTATTGCTGACGAAATCATCGATAAATCCGATGAAATTTCAAGTCAGAAGAGGGCTCAAGGCGATTTGTTTGAAGAACTTTTCTACCAAGCAGCTAAAGAAGAATCTGATGTTTCAATTTACGTGAAGTTCTGCAAATTAGCTCGTAAAGCTCTTAAATCAAAGTTTTTAGATGATTCAGTTAATATCTGGTTTGTAGAGCAAAATGAAATGAAAAGTTATCAACAGGGGCGAAAATCAATAAAAAGTCTTTGCTATGACGCTTTTTGTTCAATAGAAATGGTTGAAGATAGAATGATGTAAGTTACATTTTCGGTAGTTGGATTAGTAGGTTAGGCATAACCTGCCCAAATCTGCGTACATCTTCATATCTTTGCGATACAATCTCTGAATTATTCAAATTTTGGCTAGTTCAGAGATTTTTTATGACAAACAACAACTTCTCCCAAACCGCTGCCTTTATCTGGTCTGTGGCTGACCTCCTTCGCGGTGACTTCAAACAATCTCAATACGGCCGTGTTATCTTGCCGTTTACCCTCCTTCGTCGCCTTGAGTGTGTACTTGAGCCGAGCAAAGATGCGGTACTCGCTGAAATTTCAAAAGTAGATACACTAAGCGAAACGATGGTTGCCGCAGGTAAAGATCCACTGGATGAAAACCAGCGCGAAAAAATGTTGCTACGAGCAACGCAATCACCAGCGCAACCAGATGGCCTGTCGTTCTTCAATACTTCGCCAATGAACCTTGGCAAGATGGGCCAAAGCAACATCAAGGCGAACCTTGAGAAGTACGTGCAGTCATTCTCCAAAGATGCGCGTGAAATCTTCGAGCATTTCAAGTTTGATGAATTGT
>NZ_CAKLCK010000034.1:0-84624 GCF_921292965.1 Allocatenococcus thiocycli | reverse complement strand
GGAGAATGGACTCCCGCTCAAAAAACATCGTATGAGGACAGAATCATGAAAGCACTTCTAAAAAAAATTACCGCATCAAACGCAGGTTTCAGCACGCTGGCACTTCGCATTCCTATCGGCATCGTCTTTATGGCACACGGCTCTCAGAAGCTATTTGGCTGGTTTGGTGGCTACGGACTGGAAGGCACTGGTCAGTGGATGGCATCCATTGGCTTAGGTCCTGGTGTTTTAATGGCTTTCTTAGCAGGTAGTGGTGAGTTCTTTGGTGGTTTGTTTATTCTATTAGGCTTACTGACTCGACCAGCAGCGACCGTACTTTCTTTTACCATGCTTATCGCTATTTTTTCGGTTCACTTCGAGAACGGTCTGTTCCTGGCAAACAACGGTTATGAGTTTGGATTAGCACTATTAGCAGCGAGCGTTTCTCTGATTTTCTCAGGTGCTGGTAAAGCTGGTCTGGATAACCTTTTAAACAAGAAGCTTTCTTAATTTCCCTTTTTAGAAGTACGGTTCAGAGTGCAGTTCCACTCTGAATCCCATATCTGAACACGAATACTGAGGAAACACAGATGATCACAGTGCGACACGCAAAAGATCGAGGAAGAGCTGATTTTGGCTGGCTGGACAGTAAGCATACTTTTTCTTTTGGCAGCTACTACGATCCTCAACACATGGGCTTTTCTGATCTCCGTGTGATCAACGACGACATAGTCCAACCAGGCGCTGGCTTTGACACTCATGGTCATCGAGACATGGAGATCATCAGCTATGTACTTGAGGGCGTAATTGCTCACAAAGACAGTGAAGGTAATGTGCAGAAATTACCCTCGGGTGAATTTCAATTAATGTCGGCAGGTAAGGGGATCTACCACAGCGAATTTAACGCTTCGGACACCAACCCTCTGCGTTTTCTTCAAATCTGGATACAGCCAAAATCATTTGGAAACAAACCGGGTTATCAACAAAAGAATTTTGGCCAGCACAGCGGACTCACGCCCATTGCGACGCCAACAGGTGAAAATGGCACCCTACACATCAAACAGGATGCGCGTTTATACCAGTTGATTTTAGACCCAAACCAAGAACTGAAGTTTAGCGTTGAGCAAAGCAGAAACCTGTATGTTCATCAGGTTCGAAGCACGCTTGATGTCGACAGCACAACATTGGCTGAAGGTGATGGTGCGAAGATAGAGCAGCAAAACAGCGTCACATTTCGTAATCACTCCACGGCACAGACTCTCGCACTGGTGTTTGACTTAGCGTAATCCCAGTTTTGATAAAAAAGCCCCTGATATCAAATCAGGGGCTTTTACTTTGTGTTCATTTCACAGCAAATGATGGCTTATTCGTCAGACGCACCTGATCCAATTTGCTGCAAGCTGTATGCGGTAAGGGGATCAACCTGCTTCACTATCTCTTCAACCTGCTTAATCGCCTCTACAGACGAGCTGGCTTTGCGATAGCTCAAGTAAATAGGGCGATGCCAGTCTTCCACTCCAGACACCTTGTAGAGCTGCCCATTAGCAATAAATGGCTCAACAAGAGATATCGGTAGGTAGGCGGCCCCACCCTTTTCTAGAATAAAGTCCAGTGCAATACGCGCAGTTGAGGTCCGTAAGAACGGCGCCGGGATTTTCGGGTGGCGCTCGGAATGCTCAGAAGCAAAACGGGTGCCCCAGTCAACGTATACGTATTTTTTATCAAATACCGTATCTAGCGAATCTTGTTCGGTCGATACCAGAACAAGCACAACATCAGCCACTTTTTTACAGTTCAGCTCATCCGCTTTTATCTGGTCAAAGGCAAATGCCATGTCCAGAGTACGCTCTAAAAGACTACGGCTGAGCATTTCGCGCCCCATGACTTCCGCCATAAAGCCATAGCCGCCGAAAGAATCGGTGACCACACTCAAACAGTTCTGTAGATACGCATCCCAAATATTCGGGGTGCCACCTAAGGTAAGTTGCAGCGCTTTACCATCATCGAGTGACAGTTCCAGCTTGGCTTGCTGCAATGTGGTGACCATCACCTCAGCGTAACTAATTAATCGCTCACCCGCAGACGTTAGCTTTATGTTATTGCGATCACGAATAAACAATTGAGTATCGAAATAACTTTCCAGTTGCTTGATGCGAGCGCTGACCGCTGCTTGGGTAATATACAAGTTCTCAGCAGCACGTCCAAAGTGACGAACCCTTGCCAGCTCTAAAAATGTTCGAAAGACCTTTACATCCATAAACCATCTCCTGGTTAATATCAAACCAGATTAACAACTATTTAAAATCATGACGATAAAAAAAATTTGTTTTTCTTTTGTTAGGTTTGCGCCTAATTTTCGCCTTAGTTCATTACATTCATCAATAACGGTTACAGAGGCTGTTGACATGTCTGACACTGAATTCCGTCATGGCAAAAAACGATTTTACGATAACGTAAAATTCCCACGCGGATTTGCAAAGTCTGGTGATTTTACTCTTGCAGAAGAGGAAATTCTAACAATTTATGGGGATACAATGCTTGGTCTGGAAACAGGCGAGTTAACACCGGAAAACAGCGAAGAGAAACACTTCGTTAAGGTGTTAGAGCACCCAGGCAAAGCAAAAACCAAAATTGAGCGTACGTGGTTAAAATACACGCAACTCGCTCGTGGTCGCAAGCGCTTCCATACGCTAAACGGACGCAACAAGCCGGATGCAACGGAAGACTACACGGAAGAGAGTTTGGTTGAAGACGATTAATTAACCAGTATAGCTATCTAACAGATAGTTAAGTCGAAGACTTAGACAAGCGTTCATTCGCCTTAAGAGTGAACGTTTGTGATTTGTTTCTTCTCCTAAAGCCCAAGGTCGCGTTCTCCCGAGGGCTTTATTTGATCATAAAACCGTGTTGGTTTACTTGGCAAGCATGGCAATCTTTTTCAAAAAACTCTCCTTCAAGTGTTCCTGATCGTATTCAAGATTGTAGGTATTGTGGAAACCAATCTTTAACTCCACACCGTTACCTCTCAAAAATACGTTGTAGCCATCATAGTCAGAAAACGCCTCAACCCCTTCATAGATCTTCCCAAACTCAGTTGGGGTGCCATTGTTCATCACATTTTCGTATGCCGATAATACTTTGCTTGGATCTAATTCGTTTTTCATAGCGAGTTCCTCACCAATACACACGCCTTAATTATGGATAAGGAACTGACACCTTGCCATTATCGAGCTTATCTGAAATCAAAACATTCTCATATCTGCCGATGCTTGTGACTTTTCTGCGTCACGGCCGTATTTCCACACGATGAAAAACTTAATTTCAGCCATGAAATTTACCTCAATACACTCTAAGCTAATAAGAAGCAAAAAACGGCATACTGGTCCTTTTTAGCGTTATTCGATGGCTCATTTGTTGATAAAAACAACAACGGTCAAAGAAAAAGCAAATTTTTGACCTAAAACAATGGCAGTTGCCGATAACTTATTTTATAATGCGAATTAATGTTTCAGAACATCTTAAATTCAATTACTAGGGGCACAAAATGAGACTTATCCCGTTAACTCAAGCAGCACAAGTAGGTAAGTGGGCAGCAGCACACATCGCAAAACGCATCAACGATTTCCAACCTACTGCTGAACGTCCATTCGTTCTGGGTCTACCTACTGGTGGCACTCCTCTAGCAACTTACAACGCATTGATTGAACTGCACAAAGCGGGTGAAGTCAGCTTTAAGCACGTTGTGACTTTCAACATGGATGAATACATCGGTATCCCAGCCGATCACCCTGAATCATACCGTTCATTCATGTACAGCAACTTCTTCAACCACATTGATATCCAAGAAGAAAATATCAACTTGCTGAACGGCAATACTGACGACCACGATGCTGAATGCAAACGCTATGAAGATAAGATCAAATCTTACGGTAAGATTAATTTGTTCATGGGCGGTGTGGGTAACGACGGTCACATTGCGTTCAATGAGCCAGCATCTTCGCTTTCTTCTCGCACTCGAATCAAAACTCTGACGGAAGACACTCGTATCGCGAACTCTCGTTTCTTTGACGGCGACATCAACCAAGTTCCAAAATACGCTCTGACTATCGGCGTTGGCACACTTCTGGATTCTGAAGAAGTAATGATTCTGGTAACAGGCCACAACAAAGCACTTGCTCTTGAAGCTGCGGTAGAAGGCTGCGTTAACCACCTATGGACAGTCTCAGCACTTCAACTGCATCCGAAAGCCGTGATCGTATGTGACGAGCCTTCTCAGCAAGAGCTAAAAGTGAAGACAGTAAAATACTTCTCTGAACTAGAAGCAGAAAACATCAAAGGCTTCTAATCGCAGCGCAATTTTTAGCCCACGCTAGAAATACAAAACCCGTGATCACTCACGGGTTTTTTGTTTATCACTTAATACGCAGTTTAATACGCTTTGATACCAAACTGACGTAACCGTTGTGGTAATACCTCATCTAACCTTTCGAGTTCACTAGCATCAACTTCAATCAAGTTGAATTGTTGTTGCTCATAAACAGAACGGATTGTCTCTCGGTCATCTTGGCTAATCTCACCATGATCACTTCCCCAAAACTGCAAATAGACTTTGCCAGTTGGCAAGTAGAAATCACTGGTGACATCCTGCTCAATAGGCAGTTGGCGTTCGTAGGCATGTACCACTCCAGCCAAATAGAGCCAGTTATCAATTAACAGCTCACCTTTCGAGCGCACATAATGTCCGTCTAAAGTGCGATGTTTGGCTTCAAATTTTTGACGAAAACTAGAAAAAGATTTATCCGTGGAGTGAGACTCCGCATCCTGTCCTAAAAACTCGACCACAGACTGCTTCAAGCGCTTATTTTTCAGAACGACTTCGTGCCAGACAACAAAAGAATGTTGAGATTCCTTGTCAATTCTCTGCTTTCCTCCGGCTCGAACCCCCGTGGCAGTCACGTTCCAGCCTGCGTCTGATTTATTGATCCAACCCAGTTCGCTCAATAGTTGATTAATACGCTTCGGGTTTAAGTTGAGCTTATCTCCTAGTTGCGTGGCACTGAGTGTTTTACCAGTCGTTGAAGAGAGTTCAATATGCAGTGTGGTTGGCCACACGATGAATTGACCAAATTTGGCATGTTCGACATATTCTCCGCCGAATTTAGCCCCCTCTTCCGTCAACAGCCATTTGTCGTCTTGACGTGTGATATAACCCGCTCGCTGAAGATCGGCGAACAATAGCTTGGCTTCTACATTACGCATTTTTGCTAATGCTGACGTCGATACTTTTTCAGACATGTTTTACCTCTGGCTGCTGATCAATTAGATGAATATTAACTTATTGATTTTATTACTTGAAGTGGCACCTATGACAAACCTTCTTAAGCAATCAATAAAACCATGACTCTCACTCATCTTCTTGCAGACCTTTCTATATAAACGCCAAGGTGTTATACCTATATATAACACTAACTTGGCCAAAGGGTTTCATCATGAAACATTGGCATGATCGCCAGCCAATTTTTCGTCAGTTGGCGGACCTGCTCACTCAGCAAATCCTGCAAGGAACTTGGAAGGAGGGCGAGGCTTTACCTTCTGTTCGTAGCGTTGCTGCTGATATGAAAATTAACCACCTGACTGTCATGAAAGGCTACCAACTCTTGGTTGAACAAGGCGTCGTAGAGAAGAAACTCGGTCAGGGTATGTTTGTCTCATCTGGCGCGAAACAACGATTACTCGCCACAGAAAAAAAACGCTTCCTTAATGAGCAAATCCCTCAGATAGCCGACACGTTAAAGCATCTGGATATGTCTCTCGATGAACTTATCCTGCAACTCAAATTACAAATTAAAGGTGACCAATGAACGCAACCGTCAGTGTAAAGCACCTCTCCAAACACTATAGCCAACAAGGAGAAACACTACACGATATCAGTTTTGACTTGCATCCTGGTCAGGTGCTCGGCTTACTCGGTCACAATGGTGCTGGTAAATCGACGTTAATTAACGCGCTGCTCGGCGCTCATGAATATAAAGGCACGATTCGCATCAACGGCTATGAGCCCGTCATGCAACGCCACAAAATCATGCAGCACTTGTCCTATATCTCAGATGTGAATGTGTTGCCAGACTGGATGACAGTCGAACAGCTGCTGACCTATACCGAGGGGGTTCACCCAGGTTTTGATCGTCATAAAGCCGATGCCATACTTCACCAAACTGATATCAAAGCAAAGTCTCGCATTCGAGCGTTGTCAAAAGGGATGAAAGTACAGTTGCATCTGGCGATAGTCATCGCGACCAATACGCAAATTCTGATCCTTGATGAGCCAACTCTCGGTTTAGACTTAGTTTATCGAGATACATTTTATCGTCATCTACTGGAATGGTTTCACGATGGTGAACGCATATTGATCATCGCCAGCCATGAAGTGGCCGAAATCGAACACCTGTTAACGGATGTCCTGATCCTCAAACACGGTCATTCTGTTTTGCAAACGTCGATGGATAAAATCCATGAAGACTACTTCATTCTTGATGCACAAGATCAATACCATCGACAAATAGAAGCGATGCATCCTCTCTCCTCCCAAAAAGGGCTTGGTACAACGAAGTGGTTACTCCCTTCAAGGTACGCCGCACAAGTCGATGCCTTAGGTGACATTCACGGTGTCACGCTTGCTGATCTGTTTCTCGCGTTGCAAAAAGGGGTAGCTTAATGCGTTCTATAATGACGATGTTAAATAAAGAATGGCTAGAAAACCCACTCGTGTCTCGGGTGCCATTTTTTATGTTTGTCTGTGGGACCTTGTTGTTTATCGGTTTAATGAGCAACTCGAACCTTCAGCAAAATTTCTTCTTCCAAATGAGTGTCGGCGGTGATGCCAATGGTATCCAAAAACAACTAGGGGAAGAGTTAAGTTCTCTCATTGCGGGAGGCGCAGGCTTACTTTCCATTCTACTCGGTACCCAATATTTTCCAAGAACGCTACGCAAAGAGCGTTCAGAAGGCAGTATCATGTTCTGGCGTAGTATGCCGATCAGCGATGTTCAGACGCACGTCGTCAAGCTCGTCTTTGGACTGTTAGTGATACCTTTAGTGTGTTCTGCCTTGGTGATCATTGCCGATTTTATGTTGTGGTCACTCAACGTATCCACCAATCATCAAATCGGTTTCTTGTATCGCTACTCATCAGTAGGCTATGTCTTACTGCATTGGAGTGAGTTTCTGTTAAGGATGGGGTTGGCTGGTTTTCTGCTGCTACCTTTGGCTTTAACCACCATGGTTATCTCACAGAAAGTAAACTCACCGCTGGTGATCTTATTTATCGCCATTTATGCGCTGCGCTGGATGCCGATCGCTTTGTTTGGTTATTACGGAGTGGATCAGTTCTTTTCTGAGATATTCACCCTGCCTTTCCACGCGATCATCGCGCCAAATCCACTGGATGCAGTAGCAGAAGTTGGAAAAACTAATCTCGGAATTTATGTCTTTATTGGCTTATTAGCCTGGGCAGCATGCCTGAGAGTCAGCCGAACCATTCAATAGCGGTAGAAGCTCGACGCTGAAGTCAAAAACAAAAAATGGTCACAACTTTCGTTGTGACCATTTTTTTCATTTCCCTTTTCTCTTAGCCAAGAAACGAGATATATCCTTGCAGGATGACTAAGTTGACGATATCGATAAAGAAAGCCCCCACAATCGGCACGACCATAAATGCCTGAGGTGACGGACCATAACGGTTAACGATAGAGCCCATATTCATGACCGCTGTTGGCGTGGCACCCAAGCCAAAACCACAGTGTCCACCAGCAATGACGGCAGCATCGTAATTACGCCCCATGACTTTAAACGTCACATAGTAGGTAAAGATTGCCAGTACCGCAGACTGCACAGCCAGAATCACCAAAAATGGAATCGCCAAATCGAAGATATTCCACAGTTTCAGACTCATTAATGCCATCGCCAGGAACAGGGATAGCGACACCGTGCCGAGCATATCGACCGTTTCTGCATCCAACTTGCGAATATTGGTCACTTCGAGGAAGTTGGTCACAATCACGCCAATAAACAGGGCATACACAAAATCAGGAATCATCAGCCATGAGATTTCAAACGTATTTACCCATTGCTCTAAATATTTAGCGCCAGTGACACAAATCAGTAAAAAGAACAGCTTCTCAACCACTTTTTTAGCGGTCACTTTGTCTTCTTCGTACTCGTTGTAGGTGACTAATTCTGGGAATTTTTCATGTGTTTTTGCGCTGCGACCATATTCTGACTCAATACCATGCTTATCCACCAAACGCTCAGCCATCGGACTGCCGATAATACCGCCGATGATCAAACCAAATGTGGCCGACGCCATCGCGATTTCCAAAACGTTATTTAATCCATATACGTCCTGAAAAGTTTGAGACCATGCTGCGCCGGTTCCATGTCCGCCAGAAAGCGTGATAGAGCCAGCAATCAGCCCCATTAGTGGATCTAAGCCCAGTGCTGCTGCGAGTGAGACGCCCACACCATTTTGGATGATGATGTAGAATGAAGCCACAGCCAGGAAGATGAAAACCTTAGCGCCACCTTTCATCAGTTGGGTGTAATTTGCCGCTAAGCCGACGGTTGAAAAAAACATCAGCATAAACGTATTTTGTAATGGAAGATCGAACTCTAAATCGATGCCGTAGAAATGAAGTGTCGTAAGAATGCAGGCTACGATAAGACCGCCTACAATCGGCTCCGGTATGTTGAACTTACTTAAAACTGGCAATCTGGCATTCACGAAATGCCCTAGAAATAGCACACTGATCGCAACCATGAAGGACTCCAGAGCCCCGATAGATATTATATGATTCATATCACCTCTTATTGTTGTCCTCTTCATCCTCCATAATGATTGAGTGTTAATTTAACCGTATTCCAATAGCAAATATTCTCACTGATGTGTTCAAAAATATTCTAAAGATCATGCAAATGCGCGATAGACTCTATGAGAGCGCATCAAAATGTAAGCAGAAGGGGGACTTGTTATCGAGTAGTTTACTTACTCTGACTCATGGATATTTAAATGAGCCGAATCCAGAGAAACTCTCAAGCAACAACAAAAATGTTCGCTATAACGGAGACAGATTATAGCATATCAGCAAAAACTGTCTTTATTTCAATAACATTCATGTAGCCTATGATTTACAACCAAACCTATTCACCATGCACGATTGCTCTATCGAAAATATAAAATGGAATAGGCTAGAATCAACATCGCTGACACAACGTATAAAAAAGTGTAGTCAAAACGGTATTCTCAGCAGAAACGTAAGGAGCAGCTATGGCAAAACTCACCATATTTTATGATGGTACCTGTCCGCTTTGTGCCAAAGAGATGAGAGCGTTGACAAAGCGCGATACGCATCAACATATCCGCATCGTCGATATTTATAGTGAAGCATTCTCTGCTTACCCACAAATCGATGCCGCCAAAGCAAATACCATACTCCACGCTTTGGGCGACTGCGGTAATTTACTGCTTGGTTTGGACGTCACCTATCGAGCCTGGCAGCTGGTGGGTAGAGGTTGGCTGTACGCACCATTACGTTGGCCCTTGATTAGACCGGTTGCCGACTGGCTGTATATAAAATTCGCCAACAACCGATACCGCATCTCTTACTGGCTCACTGGCACATCGCGCTGTGGCACCGATCAATGCTCACGATAATACGAACATGTTATCGCTTGGGCTATAATGCCTGCCCCAAACACCACTAGAGAACCACTCATGATCATTATGACAACCACTTTCGGTGACATAGAAATTGAACTGAATACCGAAAAAGCACCCGTAAGCTCAAGAAATTTTAAAAGATACTGTGAAGACGGCTTTTATAACGGTACGATTTTTCATCGTGTCATTAAGGGATTTATGATCCAAGGTGGTGGCCATACTGAAGACATGGCAGAGAAACCCACCCGAGCACCTATTGCAAATGAAGCAAATCGCGGCTTAAAAAATACTATTGGTACTATTGCAATGGCTCGCACCGATGCACCACATTCCGCCACGGCACAGTTTTTCATTAACTTGGAAGATAACGACTTCCTCGACCACACCGCAACGACAAATCTCGGTTGGGGCTACGCAGTATTTGGCAAAGTTTCCGCCGGTATGGATGTAGTCAATCGCATCGCAGATGTGAAGACAACCTCTAAACTCGGTCATGATGACGTTCCTTGCGATCCGATTATTATCGAGAAAGTGACCGTCAGGGACTAAACCTCCGTGCACACTAATACGCCACAATTTCACAAAAGTTGGTAGATATACTGTTAATGGAATAAGAGCGTAGTTTACAGTGTAAAGAACAAAGCGCCTTGCAAAGTCACGGTCACATACCTTTGAATAAACTTTGTGAGGCTCGACTTACCGCCAATTTCGTATCACCAATATGGACAAGCATTCGTCCTGAAAAGTCTTTGTTAACTTTATTGATTTTACAAACCTGAACGACAGTTGAACGGTGAACTTGCCAAAACTGGTCAGGATTAAGTTGTTGGATCAGTTCTTTTAACGATGTTCGAATCAGGTATTCCACACCCCTCCCCTGCCCTTGCTGTGCATAGACCGAGACGTACTTCTCTTCTGCCTTGAAATAAAGCACATCAGAGGTAGCGATCAAATGAATGTCTTCCCCCTGAGTGGCTTTAATCCATTGCAGATATTGGGGAGTTTGGGGCGCTGACATTTGCTGAAGCTGCTCTAACAAGCTATTCATCTGCATGTTGCCGTTATCTTGCACGCGATTAGCAAGGCGCGCTTGAACACGTTCACAAGTGGTTTGCAGCCGATCATCAGAGATAGGTTTGAGTAGGTAATCTGCCGCATTTTGTTCAAACGCTTTAATCGCGTAATCGTCGTATGCGGTAACAAAAATAATCAAAGGTGGATTCACCATACGATTAATTTTTCGCGCTAAACTCACCCCGTCTAAAACGGGCATGCGAATATCAAGAAAGGCGATGTCGGGTTGGTTATTTTGAATGGTACTCCAAGCCTGCTCACCGTCCGCGACTTTTGCGACCACTTCCAGTTCTGGCCATACTTCAGCCAGGCTTTTGTCCAAATGATGCCTCAGCAACGGCTCATCGTCGGCAATAATTGCAGTGATTCCAGTCTTCATTTCTCCATATCCTTGTTTAGATTACCACTCAATTGGCCAGCTTAAACGAACACTGACACCACCCTCGGCAAGCTCACTGATTAACACCTGCCCTTCTCCGGAAAATAGAGCATCAATTCGCTGCTTTAAGTTGCGAAGCCCAATCCCCGATCCACAATGTTGACTGACGTGATTCAGCCCGACCCCCGAGTCTCGGACTTCAATTTCAAGTAACCGGTTGTCACGTTTGATCCGCAGACTCACTTCTCCCCCTTCTCGCTTTGGTTCAATGCCGTGAATAATGGCGTTTTCAACCAGCGGTTGTAGCATCATTGGTGGCAGCTCGAGTTGCCCAGTTCCTTCCTCTACTTCAATGGAGTATCGCAAGCGATCACCTAAGCGAATTTGTTGAATCGCGAGATACGCCTCAATCAATGCGGTTTCATTGTCGATGGTCGTGTTTTGTTCACGTGAGCTTTTTAATGTTGCACGCAATAATGCGGTGAGCTGATCAAGCATCTTTCTGGCTTTATCCACGTCTTGTGACATTAGCGCACTGATGTTCGCCAATGTATTAAACAAAAAATGCGGCTCAATTTGGCTTTGCATCTGTTTCAATTGACTGAGTAATAAGGCGCGCTCTTTTTCCGCTTTCTCGAGCTTGATGGTTTCCAATTCACGCTGTGCGATGGCTTGCTTCTCTTGCGAGTGAAAATAGAAAAAACACATGGCACTGAACAACAATCCCATCAAACCGATGGGCAACATGCCAGAGATTCCGAAGTATTCGCCAAGCCAAAACTGTGCATTTACCACCCCAAACAGCAAACATGCGGTGAGAGAAATGGCAATTTCCATTACACGCGGGATGGTGGGAAAGAGTTTGTCGATCAACCACGAGAAAAAAATGGCCGAGTAGCCAAAGCCAAAACTGACCAGTAAATGAATATATAACGGGCCGCCCCATACAAAGAGCGTCATTACAGCAATAAATAGGCAGAATAAAGAGGTCTCCACCAAACTTCTTCGCCATCCACCTTCTTTCATTGACTTCCCTGAGAACATTTAGAATTTCCCTTTTATATTAAAGACAATCATATATTTATCATTGATCTGCGCATACGCAGATTGGTTGTCCCCAGATAAAAATCGTGCAGCAGCTTCCAGTTCTACGCTTTGGTCACCAGTATCAATCCATTGATAACTCACCCATTGAGTCACTATCGCACCGCCGTCTTGTGGAGAAATCAACACATCGAGTGTTGGTGTGACGTCACTTAACCAACCCATATTATCTGTCATAAACGTCGCGCCACTCCATGCCGCCCAGGCTTCTACATCCCAACTCCAATGCAGCATCACGTTATGTTGCACAATATTGGCATGCTGAAAACCTTGCGCGTAACTGCTCGCAAGCAACCAAGTTGAGGGGAATGAATAGAGTAAGTCACCACGGCTTATCGCCTTCTCCCATTCGCTCGTTGACCAGGCGCGGCTGTCATACCAATACTCTGCGATTACGTTATGCCCAGCTTGGTTAGCCCAGTTAAGTCCAACCAAAGCTTGAAATGCACTGCCTTGGCTATCAACAGACACAGGCTGTTCAAGCTGATCAGAAATTTGATAACTGACACTCTGTTTTTGCCACAAAAGAGAACTGTGCATGGCTATCGACTCGTCCCAAACGGTAATCACGCTGGCGCCAATTAAGCCGCGGCGAACATCATCGTAATAACCAATCCATTGGAATTCTGTGTCATCCACCAGCATATAACGACGTACACCAACACCTTGTTGCTCGGTCGCTTGATCCAATGCACTTTGATCTTGTTGCCCCCAACTTGAGTCTGTGGCAATCAAAGTCCATTCACCGGCTAAATCGTAATGAGAAACAGAAAAAACGCCCGCCCCTTCTTCTGCCACTAAACCAACTGGATTTTGTCGGTAGGGTTTGAACAAATCCAAGACACGGTAGCCATACCCCACTCCCCAATCGACACGTAATTTACCCACACTAATATCGAGAATAGCATCACCGATTTGCCATTCGTCCTGCCAGACAAGTTCTCGTATTAAGAGTTGGTTGTCTGATTCGCTCCCCCATCCTTTTCGGTCATGTTGATTCAGATACAAGCCTTGGCTATAGAACGAAAATAAGCCACTGATGTTTTGGTAGTTCATTTGCACATCAAGCAACGCATTGAGCGAGTCACGAGAGTCTCCTTGCGCTGGGATGAAATGAGTATCGCGTTGCGTAACGGTCTCGTAGCTCAACGCCCAATCCCATTCGAGACTCAGTTCGTTACCCGCCAATACAGGGGAAGCGAAAGCTCCCATCAAAAGACTTACGATACAAGCAGTACAAAATCGCATATTGGTCACCTACTGCAGCCTACAATTGCGAGGTGTTCGCTTTTGGCAAATAGCTGGGATTGTAGAACTTGTCGTCCAGTTGCCATGGCAAGATCGCCTGATACTCGATCACCGTCTTTTTGCTTGGCTGGATGCTGTCCAACAAGGTCATCTCACTGACGTAATCTCGCGTCTCTTTCGTTGCTCGGCGGTAGTAAGCTTGCTTAGCGAGTTTGCCTGAACGTAGATAGAGATCAGCTTTGATTGGAAACGCATCCTGCTTTGCCAGCCATAGATCGATTTTCTGATAACTCGCGCCTGCAGTTTTAGCGGTCAGGACAAGATGGTAAGTGGCAATGCTCTTGCCGCTCACTGAGGTGGTTTCTGTCGCTTTCCACTCTCCCTGATAATCTTGACTCCAGGTGAGTGTAGATATATCTCCGATCGATGCTTCACCCAGTAACTTTTGCATTGGTGTAATGCGAATCGGGCGGCGGCTTTTAGGCATTTGGAGCCAGTAGTTATCGCCCATCATCAGCATTTTTTGACCAGCCTCGACTGCCGATTTAAACACCACGAGTGACTCTCGATTGGGACGAGTATAAACATGGTACAAGCGAGTCTTATCCAATTCTTGATCTTGGTACAAGCGCACCAACGATACGACTTTAGATGATTGATCCTGTAAGCGGTAGCCATCGGCTTTTTCGATCAATTGCACCACTTGCTGTGTATCCAGCGCTTGCACATTTGCGGAGACTGCGCCACAGATTACTAGCACCGCCAGTGGCATGGTTCGTTTGAAATTAAACATAAATCAGTGCCTCCGTAATAGGCTTGTTCACCCCTTTGCGTGCCGAGAAAAACGCCGCAACCAGACAAATCAGCAGTACTGCAAATCCGGCAACCGCAACGAGCTCCCAAGAGAAGTAAATAGTGAGAGGATATCCTTCCGTGCGTCCCGGCGGTGGCGGCATCTGCACGTCTACCACCATCAACAAAACCGTTACGACGGCGGTCAGCAGCGCGCCAATCAAGCTGCCAATCACGGCAAGCAACCCCGCTTCTCTTAAGAACCCGGCTATAATTTCACGCGGATAACTTCCCAGCGCAGACAACGTACCTATCTCACGCGTTCGCTCCGTGACGGACATGGTCATGGTGTTAAACAGCGCGACAAACACCACCAGCGCCATTACCGCTCCCATGATGCCGAAGATCCGGTCGTACAACCCCTTCACTTTGAGATAAAAGAACGCTCTTTCCTGCCAAGGGGTGATTTCAACCTCTTGATTACCGAAGCTTTGCTTTTGATTCGACAGAATTGTTGCCACATCTTGTCTGACCTTGTCTGTCAGATTGGTATCGAATAAGAAAACCGATAAGGTGCTGACTTTGTCCGAACCGAGCAAAGACTGCGCGCTATGGATGTGTACATATAACTGACGTTTATCCAGCTCTGGAACGCCCGTTGAATAGATGCCGCGGACTTTAAAGTCGTACGCATTGAGCGCGCCGTCCGTCGTCGTAGCCAGTAGCGTGATCCAGTCGCCTACGTTTACGTTTAGATTGCGGGCGAGATCCACACCTAACATGACTTCCGCTTCAGTTGGGTCATAACGTGAAGCGTGGATATTGGACAGCGTCTGCCCTGCTCTCACATCCAAAAATGGCCCTTTCATATCGAACTCCCGGTCATTCACGCCTATACCGATGAAAATGGATGACTTACTGCCGTTGGAAACCAGCCCGTTGAACTCCACCCGCGGCTGCACGCCTCGTACTTCATTAATACCGATAAGTTGCTTGGTAAAAGCATCAACATGGCTTAGACCATTGCTTAGAGGCATTTCCTCCTCTTTCGTGAAGTATCCAGGTGTTGTTAGGGTTAAATGCCCGGTATCGCGCGCGGTTGCCTCTTTCAAACTGTCATAGGTATATAAGCCGAAACCGCCTGCACTGGTCAGGGCAAATACAGCAATGGCGATAATCAGCATCGAAAGCAGGCTACGGCGGCGGTTACGCTGTAGGTTGAGCCACGCAAGACGAACTGAATCTGGGATTAACTTGCCCATGAACCCTCCTCAGCCCCAAGAGGCGTGTGAGTCATGTTTCCGTCGACCAGCTCAAGCGTACAATCGCAGCGTGAAGCCATTCGCATATCGTGAGTCGCAATAATGAAAGTGGTGCCCCTTTCGTGTCCCAGTTTTTTCATGATGTCGATAACCTTATTGGCACTTTGGCTGTCCAGACTGGCAGTGGGTTCATCAGCAATCACCAATGCCGGTTTATGGACCAACGCTCGTGCAATAGCGACGCGCTGCTGCTGCCCTCCCGACAAATTATCTGGCATATGGTGAACAAACTCCCCAAGGCCCACGAGGTCGAGCATTTCGTGAGCGAGTCTGGTTTGTTCGGCTTTGGAAAAACCGTTGAGATGCAGCGGATAAGCAACGTTCTCTAAAGCCGTCATTACGGGCACTAAATTGAATTTCTGAAATACAAAACCGAGCTTTTCTCGGCGCATTTTAGCGGCTTGTATTTGCCCGGTTGGGTATGGGCTTCCTTTAAAGGTCACTTGCCCGTGATAATGCGTATCCAGCATGCCTAGAATATTGAGGAGCGTGCTTTTTCCCGAACCAGAAGGACCACACAGCGCCACCATCTCTCCGGCAAACACTTCTCCCGACACATTTCGCAGTGCATGAACCGTCTGGCTTCCTAAGACATAATCACGACTGAGTTGATTGAAAGTGATCACAGTGGCTCCTTACTGCTTCGCGAGCAGTGCCTTGGAGTTTTGCGTTTCAATGTTGTCATAACCTAAGCGCTCCATCTCATCCAACCAAGCTTGGGCTTGTGTCTGATCGTCAGCACGTAAAGCGGCCTCAATGGCGTAACGGTAAACCCATGCGGTAGCGGAAAAAGGCTGTTGCTGGAAACTTGGATCATTGATCAAGGCAAGATACAGCTCATAGCCTCGCTCAAAGTGATTGAACATATCAGGAAGGGCTGTGTATGTTGTCGCCGCCATCGCAGTCGCTAACAGATATTCTGGTAAGCCTTGCAATCGTTGTTGCTCTTGAACCGGTATCGGCTGGCTAGCCAATAAATCTAAACCCTTTTGTATCGTCGCCAGACCTGACTCGGTAAACTTCATCTTATTCCAAGGCATAAACGCTTCGCGACCTTGCAGAGTTTGAGTGCAGCCGAGGTACACCAAAGTCAAAGGCGTAGCGCCGTGCTGCTCGATAAGAACCACTAGTTCGTCATGAACGCTGTCGACCAAAGCTGAATTCCCTTGTTCAGCTTGATTAAATCTGTGAAGTAACGACTCCGTAGGATTGGCAAATGCGAAACTACTGTTCAGTGCGAGAACGGAAAACAAGGCGATGAATAATTGAAATCCCGATCGGAAGTACGAATTGAAAACCATCATAATAATTGTCCTTTATTAATATTGATTAGATGGTTTCAGATTAAGGAAAGGTGCCCTCCCCTGCTTAGGGATGCGACCAATGGTGTTTTTGCGGAGTGAATGGGGACCAGCACGGATGAATGGTTGTATCGGCCTCCCAATCAGAAAGATTGAAGACTCGCCCAGCACGATCAAAAAAGGCTTCCCGAAGGAAGCCTCTCAATCGAATTCGCGAACGAATTACAGCTCAGCGTTATGGTAAACCTGCTGAACATCATCACAGTCGTCAAGAAGGTCTAGGAACTTCTGGAATTTCTCAGCATCTTCACCCGCGATTGGCGTTTGAGTTTGAGGAACGAAAGTGATTTCTTCCACATCAATCGTTAGATCTGGGAATGCGCCGTTCAAAGCTGTTTTCGTTTTGAAGAACTCAGTATGAGGTGCAAATACTGTGATCACACCGTCTTCTAGTTCAACGTCAGTGACATCAACATCTTCCATCATTAGCGTTTCCAGAATGATTTCATCATCATCGCCTTTGAACTGGAATACCGCCTGGTGATCGAACATGTGAGATACCGAACCTTCAACACCAATTTTCGCGCCTGTTTTTACAAAACACTGGCGAACATCTTGGAAAGTACGGTTGCCGTTATCGGTTAGACAATCAACGATGACACTTGTGCCACCTGGGCCAAAGCCTTCGTAACGCGCAGGAGCGTAATCTTCACCGCCACCGCCACTCGCTTTATCAATCGCTTTGTCGATAACGTGTGCAGGAACTTGGTCTTTTTTCGCTTTCGCGATCAGGTGCTTAAGAGACAAGTTCATGTCTGGGTCTGCACCGCCATTTTTCGCACACATGTAAATTTCTTTACCGTATTTGGAATAAACTTTAATTTTTGCGCCTGCAGTTTTCGCCATAGAGGCTTTGCGCACTTCAAAACTTCTTCCCATCGGGATGTTCTCTCTAAATTCAAATTTAATGCGAAGGATTTTAGCAAAAAGCGAAACGTTTTCAATTTTCGCTCTGCTGAGGAATGGGGGAAGTTACCTCATTCGCCGCGTTGATTCCTATCAAGGCCACGATTCGCTTTACGCGACGCCCATTACTCGCTTGTACTTTTCAACCGATTGCTGGAAAAATGCTTTTTCATCAGCATCGTTAATCTTAGATAATTGCTCTTCTATTGCTTCAGGGCCAGATTTGGCCTCTCTGAGTTTCCAAACCAAAAACGAAGCTTGCTTATCCAGTTCGATTTTGTTTTTTTCATCAGGCGGCAACAGGGATAGATTAAACGACATTCACAGCCTCAAGGTACGTTAAATACTAGCCGCGCACTATAGCATACCGACTATAGATTGGAGAATAGAAACGCACTTATCTTGATCAATTTCAAGTTACCGATGTGACTATCCCATCGAATTTCAACGCTTTTGGCGACGAATCAAAATTCTCTCGACGCGCGGCACTGCTATCCCCTGCTTAAAAATCTTATTTACACTGTAAAACAGCGAGTGATAACCATAGGCTAGCGAGCATGGTATCCAGCAAAGTCTGGCATTGTGCGGCTATAGTTTTACAACAAGGAAAGCTGACAAAAACATTAACCATTGAAGTTGGTGCGATGAGTCATAAAATGAAAAAGGGTAGCAATGAGCTACCCTTTGAATTGTTTGTTGATGACAAAGATGAATCAGTGGATCAAACCCAGTTCTTTGGCTTCTTCAATCGTCAAACCACTTTCACGGATTTCACGAAGTGCCTCAATGCGTCTTCTGGCTTCTGCCGATTTCACGGTTTTGTCAGGCTGCACAACGGATTCTTCTTCAGGTAATTCCCATTTGTGAGCGATGTTACTCATTTCTTCATGGTCGATAGAATTAATGGACATATTTCCTCCGAACACACCATGTTTTCGATGAGTAATCTATAGCAAACCCCATCAGGTGTGGTAAGCAAAACAGTAGGGAAATGTGAACCCTCCCGACCTTTCGCTAACTCATTAATAGTTTCATCATTTAAGTTTTGCCAAAGTAACAAATTAGGATTAAATTTGAATGATTACCCCTAAGAAAAGTGTGCTGATCCAGCTCTCATTTTCGTCCTCTCAGACATTTTTAACGTACACCGTAAACCTGTTTTTATTTCACTTAACTTTCGAGTCACTTCACCGATTCTCCATCTGTCACTTTCTAAAAACCGTCTCAACATACTAATGATAATAATTATCTTTTAGATTGGTAGGGTGTTTATATGAGTGGTATTAACTTAAATCATGCATACCACAATGATCCGGTCATCCAGATCAGAGAGTTGTGTGTCGATTACATCACAGATAATGGTGATTTTAACGCAGTGAAATCCGTCAGTTTTGACATAGGTAAAGGGGAAATATTTGGTCTTGCTGGTGAATCAGGGTGTGGGAAAAGCACCATCGCATTCTCCGTGAATCGTCTCCATAAGCCACCTGCATTTATTTCTGGCGGCAAAATACTGTTTGAGGGAAAAGATATCCTTAGCCTCTCGGATTCTGAGCTAACGGCTTTACGATGGAGTGAAATCGCTATGGTTTTTCAAAGTGCGATGAACTCACTTAACCCTGTCTTAACGATTCAAGAGCAATTTGCCGATGTATTGCGGCATCATCAAGGCTTAACCAATGCTCAAGCGAAGGATCGAGCCGAGAAGTTGATGGACTTGGTCAACATTCCTCGACAGCGACTAAGCGAATACCCCCATCAGTTCTCTGGCGGGATGCGTCAGCGCTTGGTCATTGCCATCGCCCTGTCTCTTAATCCGAAACTGATCATTATGGACGAGCCAACGACAGCTTTAGATGTCGTTGTACAACGAGAAATTTTGCAGCAAATCTATCAGCTTAGAGATGAATTCGGGTTCTCGATACTTTTTATCACCCATGACTTGGCACTAATGAGCCAATTGTGCGACAGAATCGCCATCATGCGCCATGGAGAAATAGTTGAAGTTAACCAGGCTTACGACATTCGCAATCATCCTCAACATCCCTACACACAGAAGCTTTGGGCTTCTTTCCCCAATATCCACGATGTCCACAAACAACCTGAGACACTAGGAGCCTAATCATGAACCAGCCTATTATCCAAATGAAAGATGTGATTAAAGAGTTCAAAGTCGGCGGCGGTCTTGAGAAAGAAGAAACCTTTCGCGCTCTGCAAGGCGTTAGTTTTGATCTTTATTCCGGGAAAACACTGGCTTTGGTCGGTGAATCTGGGTGCGGTAAAAGCACCTGTGCGCGCTTGATCACGAAAGTCTATCCGGCAACTGAGGGCAAGATCCTGTTTAATGGTACCGACATCAATGAGATCACGACTCGATCTGATATCCGAGAGTATCGCAGTAAAGTACAAATGGTCTTTCAAGATCCTTTTGGCTCACTCAATCCAACGCATACTATTCGCCATCACCTCACGCGTCCTATCAAAATTCATAAGCAAGTCAAAACTGATCGTGACATATCTGCCCGCTTGCTGGAGCTGTTGAAGCTGGTGGAACTTCCAGAGGAAACGTTAAATAAGTTCCCACACGAGCTAAGTGGTGGCCAGCGCCAACGGGTTAATTTAGCGCGTGCTCTCGCCGTTGGATCACAGATAATTCTCGCGGATGAACCGACATCCATGCTTGATGTATCCATTCGCTTGGGCGTCTTGAATTTAATGCAGCGAATGAAGCAAGAGCTTGGCATTGGCTTTTTATATATAACTCATGATCTGGCAACCGCACACTACATCGCAGAAGAAACCGCAGTGATGTACAAGGGGCAAATCGTTGAATGGGGTGATACTCACTCAATACTCAAGAACCCGCAGCACCCTTATACTAAGCTGTTGATTTCTGCCGTACCCGATCCAGACCTCCCCTTTGGTAACTTAGTGAAAAATGAACCAAACTATTCGATAGACGCCGATGAGATTCGTAGTCGAAGCAGCATCATTGTCGACGAATTTGATCAAATAGGGCCAAATCACTTTGTAAAACAATGGACTGAGGCAGCGTAATGGAATTGAGTACTTGGCAAGATCAGATCTCGATGTGGTATGAACAGCGGAAGCATGATCAAGTTGGTAAATTGGAAACGATCTTATACCAGGCACCAGATGAGGTCTTTGGGCCCAAGCTGTGCGAGCGACAAAGTAAAGCGATTGCTTGCTGGCTTGACGGTTGTTTACGAGTATTCCAACACGCCAGGTATCATGACCATCAAAAAGCCTACCAAACCTTGCTCTACGCAAGTGCAAAACTGGAACAAGCTGCGTGTCAGGCATCAACCGATATTGAAATTAAGGACTGGTGTTTGAAACGTTTGCAGCATCTTACGGTGCTCGCTTTAGAGTTTTGTAATCAGCAGTGCGATCAAAGTGAGTGGCAACAACAAGCTCACAGCTTGATCGAGTCACATGTGGCGTTGATGCGATCTTTAAATTGGAATGAAACCAGGAAGCATGATCAAGGTTTACGTCATTAAGCCGGAAAGATGATCAAGGTTTTCCCCGAATTTGAGACAAAAAAAAGCGAGTTTCCTAAGCAGAAACTCGCGAAGTCTATTCAGAATGAATGTAACAATATATGAGCCTATCTATTAATCATCAGAAAGGACAAAAGGTTGTCTATTCGAGATCAAGCTTAGTCTCGACTCCGAACCGCTATGTCATGATTTTGTTAGAGTTAGGTCTGTTTTCTATTGTCGAAATATATATTTACATTTAAAATCAATCAGTCACATTAATTGGTTTCAATTCATAAACCTGATTGATGTTAAATCGCCATTTCATCAAGAGCTCGATACACCATCTCATCCATATGGCCATCATAAATTTGTCTGCAGACCTTGCGACGAACCGCTAAACCGGCAATCAGACGCTCAATAGTAAGATGTTTGAGATCATTTTGCGTATTGAACAGCTCAACGGTCTTACTCAGAGTCTCATAAGGTAACGGGTCATCTCCAACTCTTAACCAATCAAGCTTCTCAATGTACTCAGAGCACTCTTCCTTAATCGAGGCGTACGAGTGCCCTGTCATTGCTGATAACGCCGTTATGCTGCGTTCCAGAGCCTCTGGTGAGGTATATTTGGATAGAGTAATGGTAATTTCATCTGCATTAATCTCAACCAGATGTTTTCTTTGCTTGATCCTACGTCCTAAATTACCACGAGGAGACGGTGCTTTGCGCTGAATAGGCTCAAATTCGCCGTCAATGATGCCTGAGAGCTCTTCTAGCTGTTGTTTGGATACCATCTCATTACGAAGTGGGTTTGGCAGCGTAGGAGCCATGTTACGCTTTCCTGCGTTTGTGGTACGAGCACGTGAATAACGCAAGACTTCCTCAACATCACACTTGATATCGATCTGGTAATCCATGATTTTGCCTTTCTCGATCATGGTTTCGATCGTCAGGTGGTAGCCCCATAAGTTAACAACAAAAAGATCTTCCGTCCCTTTTCCATCAGATAATCGTTTCAGTTCCCGGATAAGATCCATGGAGAATCGACGCCACTCGATGTTACGCGCTAACTTCTGATTCAGTTCACTAAGCAACATACAATCCGTATGGCGACGAACCATGCGGCTACGGAAAAAGGAATATAACTGGAACACCAAAGTATGTTGTTTCAGAATCTCTGGCGGAAACAGGAAGAAGTAATCACGAGTTAGTAATTCCTCGTAAAACGACGGCTCCCAAACCAATATATACAAATTAGGTTTGATTCGGATCTCACCGTCGCTGCCCTCAACTGGCGCTTCTTCTGATGCGGTGATCGTTCGCGCTAGAAAGCGGAATCGATCACTTTTAAAACCTTCCGGCATGTTTTCACTTAACCAGCGGCCTGTAAGCTCATGCAACTGGAAGTCGGTGAATTCGATTCTATCGATACTGTCACGAATGGAATCACGAGCAGGTCCACTGTCCTTTTTACCACGCAATGACAGGATGTCGGTGATATACAGCGGTGTTTTATTCGGTACATGAGCAGCATCAAGATGGTACTGATCTTTGTGATGATCATGGTATTGCACGGTCAGGGTAAACAGCGCAAACAAGGTCATCAGATCATCTACTGTCATGATATTTTTTGACGATCGAGTTTCTATTACCGCTTTCGTACCAGAGATCGACACCATCGACTTCTGATAACTCTTACGAGTTCGTGGTGGCGCCAAAGCTTGGTCAATGATCCCTGCCCAATTAGTTGGAGAGACGACAAATTGATCCGCTTCATCTTTCATCGTCGGCGGCGTGTTTAAGCCATGTTCTGTCAGCAAGCGTTTGTTTACTTGCGTCTGAGCTAGTGCTTTTGAGCGTTTTTGTTTTTCATTCTGGCGGACTTTTTCAGTAACTAAGCTCGTTGCACCCAAAGCGGAAATGAGCTTATTGGGATTAACAAACGTGTGAAGCATGGTTTTACCTGCCAGTCCTTCTTCAAAGCGAACTGGAGTTTGCGTAAATAAACCAATGTTCACCGCTGCTCGTAATCGTTGTTGTAACGCAGCACGAGTCAGTTGACCATCTGTTGCTTCAACGATTTCAGTGGTTGATACAAGTCCATCTTTGCTGCTGAAACCTCTCAACGAGATCAGATTAAGCAATTCTAAGATGCTTTTGGTCACCCCTTTGAAGTGTTGGTATTGTTCTACCCAATCTGCAGAAGATTCGTGCACTTCAAAAAGATGCCCGTCTTTGTGGCTTCTTGGTGCTTTAATCAGAATTTTTTCATCAGCCATCATTTTAGATCCAGATCACACTAGCCGTAGTTGTGCTATGGTTCCGAAGAATAAAGAAAAACAGATCATAAATAAAGAAAAAATCTTGTTTTTTAAATAACTGATCTTTTTGATTATTCTGATCTTAATTGATTATATGATCTATTGATCTGGCAATTTTTATCATTTTAAGTTGTTGTTATAAAAGGGAATTATTGAAGCCTCTTGCGGAACCATGATCATGAACATAACGAAACGATGATCAACAATATTTTGAAAGCATGATCATATCCTCTCGTAAGCATGATCATTAAGTTTCTGAAAAGATGATCAAAATGGTCTTGAAACGATGATCATGACATTTGTACAGGTTATCCACAGAAATGCGGGTTTGCTTGATCAACAAAGGTGTAAACACCATGGATTTTACCGCCTCCTTGGTTCCGGATCGATGATCAAGAGTAGCGTTAATGCCAAGTTAAAGTCTCATTTCGGCGGTAATTTATTCATGTGGTGAAAATATCATCAGATATCAGTACTAAGCGTGTAAATCCTATCTCTGTTCTAAATTTAGGAAGCATGATCATGATAGCCGTACTTATCAAATACCATGTTTTTATTTCATCGTTCCGAGGTTTGTTTACGCTTGATTCTCTGAATGCCCCAGTATATCTGCATTTGTCCGTAAAATGGCGAGTAAAAAGCATGCTTCCGAGAAAACTATTCACTTGATCATTTTTCCGATGGTTTGATCGCATAGAATAACGTCCATCTACTCATGCTCTCCCCTACTTTGCCATGATCATGCTTTCGTAAGTTGGATATGACACGGAAAGATGATCAAGCAACCCTCTTGATCATCTTTCCAGGCCATCTATTAAAAAACGGTCTCAAATGCTTTGGAAGCATGATCAAGTAGGTATCTGTGAATGAATCTTGCCCCCGTTTCTGCATTTATTGTTGTAAACATGTTGATTTTACATAATCCGTAATTTAGCCGGTCAATATAATCGTTCCGTATAAAATTTAATTTACATTGTAAATGAGTGACACTGTAACACTTTTAATTTATAGAGTTAGCAAAGCGTTTTGTGCGAACTTGTTTGATTATATTTTGATATATTTTTTACCATAATTCATAAAAGAGTCGATTTTATTGTTTTTATATGTGATTGTTATTCAAAATGTTTGTGCACCTTTTTGTTGTTATTGGTGTTCACTGCTGTACAATTGCAATCAGATATCCTTTCAACGGAAATTGGCATGAAAAGAGAAAAAACGATTGAAAATCTTCATGAGTTAGCAGAACTCACACAACAAGTTCAAGCTGACCGTATTGAGATTGTTTTGGAAGAGCGAAGTGACAACTACTTCCCTCCAATGTCTAAGGCAATGATGGAAACCCGATCGGGTTTGACTCGTCGAAAACTCGATGACGCGATTGGTAAAATGGAAGCCGCTGGCCATCAATTTACAAAGAATAACGCCAATCATTATTCCATTACGTTAGAAGAAGCACATATGCTGATGGATGCGGCTGAGGTGCCTAAATTCCACGAGCGTAAAAAAAACAATGGTAATAAGCCGTGGATTATCAACGTACAAAACCAAAAGGGTGGTACGGGTAAATCGATGTCGGCGGTGCATTTAGCGGCTTGTTTAGCGCTTAACTTAGATAAACGCTACCGTATTTGTTTGATTGACTTAGATCCACAAGGCTCATTACGTCTATTCCTAAACCCACAAATCAGTGTCGCTGAACACGATAATATCTATTCTGCCGTTGATATTATGTTAGGTAACGTGCCAGACGGTGTTGAGATTGATAGTGAGTTTTTGCATAAGAATGTATTGCTACCTACGCAATATCCAAACTTGAAGTCAATCTCTGCTTTCCCAGAAGACGCGATGTTTAATGCCGAAGCGTGGCAAACCTTATCTGAAGACCCATCTTTAGATATCGTGCGTTTGTTAAAAGAGCAGCTTATCGACATTATTGCAGATGATTTCGATATCATCATGATTGATACCGGCCCGCACGTGGATCCGCTAGTTTGGAATGCAATGTATGCTTCTAACGCCTTGCTGATTCCATGTGCAGCCAAACGTCTTGACTGGGCTTCAACGGTAAACTTTTTCCAACACTTACCGACAGTGTATGAAATGTTCCCAGAAGATTGGAATGGCCTTGAGTTTGTGCGCTTAATGCCAACCATGTTTGAAGACGACAATAAGAAGCAAGTTTCTGTTTTAACTGAAATGAACTATCTTCTAGGTGACCAAGTTATGATGGCTACCATTCCGCGTAGTCGAGCGTTTGAAACCTGTGCTGACACCTACAGTACGGTATTTGATCTCACTGTGAGTGATTTTGAAGGTGGTAAGAAAACGCTCGCAACCGCTCAAGACGCCGTTCATAAGAGCGCACTTGAACTAGAGCGTGTATTGCACTCTAATTGGCCGTCATTGAATCAGGGGTAATAAGTAAATGGCTTTGAAAACGTCTGAATTAAACGCAAAATTATTTGGCAAAACTAATAAACGCCGTGTAGCCACGCCTCAAGAAGCGCAAACCGCTGCAAAAGAAAAAACGCAAACCATTGAGTTAGCGGTTGCAGGTGAGAATACCGTTCAATTTGAGTTGGTTCGTATTCCTGCTGACAAGGTTGAGTCTGAAACGACCGTCTTTGTCGATAACGCACGTGAACAATCTTTCTTGAATGAGCATGCTTTATCTGATGTATTGGTTACGTTAAAAGAGCGTGGTCAGCAGTATCCGGCCGTCGGCCGTCGAACTGAAGATGGCATGATTGAAGTATTAGACGGTAGTCGTCGTCGTAAATCGTGTATCCTGGCTGAACAAGATTTTCTGGTTTATGTTGGTGACAACATTAACTCTAATCATGCTAAGTTCCTGTCTGATGTGGCAAACGCTCACAAGCCTCTCTCTCTTTATGAGAAAGGTAAGGAGATGCAAGCCAAGTTAGACAGCGGTGAAGCAGAAGACCAGAAAGCGCTGGCGAAAATGTTCCAATGCAGTGAGGCATTGGTAAGTGGAGCGTTAAAAGCGGCTTCTTTACCACTAGAGTTGCTTCAAGCGTATCCAAATGTTGGCGACCTTGGTCGCCCAACCATTGTTAAATTGCACAAGCAGTTTACGAATCTAAGCCCTGAACATCAGCAAGGGTTGTTAGATAAATGTCGTACAACAGAAGGATACTTGTGGCAGCGTAGCACAGCGCAAGGTGTTGCTCGTCTAACAAAAGAAGTCACAGAAAGCCTAGAAAGTTGGATTACTGAATTATCACCAGCCAAACCATCGCCAAAGGTAGACAAAGTCGATTTGATAAAAGGTCGCGCGAGTTACAGCCGCAAAGGCAGTAATCTGGCACTGAACCTTAAAAAAGTAGATGACAGTTTGATGGAAGAAATTCTTGCTTTTGTTCACAGCAAATTGCAATAACGTTAATCAAAACTTCAACCGCCTTCGGGCGGTTTTTTTATGCCTGTTGTTTTTGCTTGCCGATCAGTTGCCTGTTTAAGTTGTGGTAATATGGCGTTGATTAAACCTTGGGTATAGAGCATGCATACACAAACACAGTCTCTCGCTTTACTTCAACAAAAGGCATTTCAGTCTTTCCAACGCGTAGGCGTGGCTATCCAGGGTGATGGCGACTGGCAAAATGAACTTATCACTTCGTTCTATCAAGCTCATCAAGAATTACGTTGGTTTTGTGTCGGTGAATGGTCGTTAGGCGACGCCTTTTCAGTATCTAGCAAACAAGGGCATATGTTGCTAGGAAGAGAATGTGATGTGCTCGTTTATGATGCGCGTAAAAACTTTGATGCGAACAGCTTCTCTGCAGCATTGGGCTCACTAGTTGGTGGTGGAATTCTGATTGTTGCTACCGATAATGTTGAGCCATCAAACTGCGCTCAACAGTGGATGGCGTTTCAGTGGCAGAAGTTACTTGTCTTAGAGCAATATCAAACTGTGCCTGAGTTACCAAGTTTTGAACCCTCTAGTAAAGCTCAAAGATATACGCAACAAGAGCAGGCTGTTGCTGCGATTGAAAAAGTGGTAACAGGCCATCGAAAACGCCCTTTAGTGTTAACCGCAGACCGTGGCCGTGGGAAAAGCAGTGCCCTTGGGATCGCGTGTGCGAACTTATTACAAACTAAGCCGCTGCGAGTGTTAGTGACAGCACCATCTATTAAAGCGGTAGAACCGGTTTTCTTACACGCAGAACGAATATTGCCAAGCGGCCAGCGTATCAGAAAAGACAGATTTGAAGCCGGGCAGGGGAGCATACAATTTATCGCGCCGGACGAGTTACTCGCGTCGCTACCCGAATGTGACTTACTACTTGTCGACGAAGCCGCTGCAATTCCAGTTCCTATGTTGCAGCAGATGACGGCTCATTTCCATCGCCTTGTATTTTCTAGCACCATTCACGGTTACGAGGGTTGTGGACGAGGGTTTACGCTTAAGTTTGTTGACTGGCTGAGAAAGCAAAGAGCCGGAATGAAAACCTGTCATCTTAAACAACCAATCCGCTGGAGCGAAGGCGATATTCTCGAGTCCTGGCTATATCAAGCATTTGTATTGGATGCTGAATTGACGGCCCCTCCATCCGTGGCTGCGCAAGAATTCCTACTTAAAAAAATTGCAAAGCATGAATTGGTTTCTAATCCTAGTTTATTACGTGACTGTTTTGCTCTTTTGGTGAATGCGCACTATCAAACTTCTCCGAATGATTTGCTGCACTTACTTCAAGATGAATGTAGTTCTATTTATGTAGCAACGAGTGAAAAGAAAATAGTCGGCGTTGTCATGACGGTTGAAGAGGGCAGTTTAGATGATTCGATTATTTCTGATATTCAACTCGGTAGACGTCGTCCACCTGGTCATCTAGCCCCTGTTACTATTATCAATCAACTCGGCATGCCTGATGTCGGTCGACTTTCAACGCTCCGTATTATGCGTATCGCGGTGCATCCTGAGTTACAAAACAGAGGGCTCGGGAAGCGGATGCTTACTCAACTTGAGCAGTCTCTACCTTCTCATGTCAATTATCTTTCCACCAGCTTTGGTTTGACAGATGAGCTGTTTCGCTTTTGGAATAGTGTCGGTTATCAACCGATTCGACTTGGAACAATGCGCGATGCCGCAAGTGGTTGTTACTCTTTATTGATGGTCAGACAGTTGGCTAATAAACCGCAGAAATGGATTGATGACGCTGAGCTACTTTTATGTGAGTTTATGTCGATGAGCGCCAATCTGGTTTACTCGAAGTTAGAGCCTAGTTTATATCGAAGTTTACTCAGTGCGCCAAGAATGAAGATCGCTCTCCATCCTTGCCAACTTACGCTTATTCGCAATTACGCTCTAGGTGGAGGTAGTTATGAATCTGTGTTTGTGTGGTTAAAACAGTGGCTATTGAAAAATGGCTTAGTATCTGTTTCCGATTTAATGATCTGCAAGTTATTCCTTAACCATGATTGGGAGAGCTGTGCGAAACAGTTCAAACTGACTGGACGTAAGCAAGTTGAACAAGAAATTCGGTGGGAAGTGCAGTTGCTTCTGAAAGAATTTACACTGTAAAGCAGGCATCAAGTAGATTTACACTGTAAATCGCCTCTTTTTTTATTTGTCCTATTTGAGCTGGTTTAGATTATATTCACGATACTATTCACTGACTTGGCGGAATTGACATTTATCTCACTATTAGTGATATAAGCTTGATTATTAAGACTGCACAGTTTGTCGAGAAAATATTTTTAGTTAGACTGATGGTGTTGATGTTCAGCAAAGTGGTATCGCTATGTGGAAGCTGTGTCTTGAGTGGTCTGAGGACAGAACAAGGATAATCGCTCGTCTGTCACCAGATGTGGATTTGGAAAGTGAGTTCGATAGAAAAGAGTTACTTGCGCAACTTACGTTAATGAATGCCGATTCGTTATTTGTTGAAGATGACGCGGTCAGCCGATTTATTGAATGCGTGAGAGTTCGAGACGCGCTAGCTTATAAAGGCCTCGTGGTCGCTCAGAAGAAAGACGCAGAGATTACTGTGGAGTTGTCCAATAACGATATGCTTGCAAGTATCACCGTAACCGGCGCTTATGGCGGACGAGGATTACGTGGAGAAGAAATTGTTAGGGCACTTGCACAAGCAAAGGTTACCAAGGGAATCAACAAACTCGCCTTAAAGAAAGTAATGCTGGTCAGCAGTCAACTTAGGCCTGGAGAAACGTTCACACAACCTGTTGCTGTTGGTAAACCGCCAATCAAAGGTAAAGACTCTATTTTTACGCCTCTGGTAAAAGACATCACCAAACGTATACTCAAGCCAAAACAGGGGCAATCGAGTTGCGACAAAATAGACTTGAGAAATCTTGGCGAAACAATCTCTGTCAATGTTGGTGATGAAGTCATGCGCCGCACTCCTGCTACTAAAGAAATCTCCGGTTTCACTGTCCAAGGTCGAATTATACCCGCGCATGCGGGCAAAGATACCGCTCTCAAAGCGGGCAAAGGTAGTGAAGTTTGTCCAAGTGATCCAAATCTTCTCATTGCTTCAATTTCAGGTACGCCACTAATAAAGAACAATACGATTGAAGTCGACAACGCACTGTGCCTCAACAATGTTGGCGTTAATACTGGCCACGTTAAATTTAAAGGAAACGTGATTATTGGCGGAAACATTGAATCTGGCATGATTGTTCAGGCGACAGGCTCGATTACGGTAGGTGGATTTATTGAGTCCGCTGATGTTCAAGCGCGCGATGACATTCTGGTCGGTAAAGGAATTATTGGTCATACCGTTAGTGATGGCCAACCTAGAAGTTGTCGTGTGAAAACCAAAGGTTCGATTCGGGCTAGTTACGCGCAGTATAGTGAACTATCTGCAGGTAAAGACATTGAGCTCGCAGTCCATAGCATGAATAACGAAATCACTTGCGGTAAGACCCTGACAGTTCTGGATGCGAGTGGTAAAAATGGCACATTGAGTGGTGGCCACGCTAAAGTCGCCAAAAATGTGTTGTGTTTGCAACTGGGCGTAGAAGGAGATACAGCAACCAGGGTAGAAGCGTTCACAGGCTATTCTTTGTATAAGGAGCATATTGGCAACTTAAAGGAACAGTATAAAAACGCACAAGCTGAAACGATGGATATCATCCGCAAAGAGTTAGAATTCAAAAAGCGTCCCAAAGCAGAACGTAATCAAGCAGAAGGTGTGGAAATAGAAACGTTAAAATCCCAAAATAACCGCCTAGTGGAAGAGTTAAAGCTGAAACTTGATCAGACCGAAATCGCCTTTGAACTTGCGCTAAAAGAAAATACGGTGGTAGCGAAAGAACACGTTTTTTCTCGGGTAACCGTTCAGTTTGGTAACGAGCAAGTGACAACCAAACGCACCCACGGCGGTTGCACATTTCGATTTAATCAATACGAAATCAATGTGTCGGCAAATCTCGAGCAAGAATCCATCATCGCGTAGACGGCTAATTTTTGTTTCTAAATCCTTTAGCGTATAGGAATCACAATCAGGCTTTATCGACGCTTGTACTAAACTGAGTCTTCAATCGTTGGGTAGGGTGATTCTCTATCTACAAAAATAGACCTCTTGAAATACGAGACTTTTTTGACTCGACCTACATAACGGCGTTTTACACTGTAAATCGCATACCTATGTCTCTCTTTTTCAAAGCATATATGAAATGCCTTTTTTATCGTAAAACCTTAATTAACAGGCTCATACTGAAGCAGTGCAATAATCGCGGGTAGGTACTGCTCTATTGTTAAATCAGAGGACACGGCTGGTAATTCCAGAGTGACACACGGCAGTTCTCTTTCACTACACCAAGTGCCAAATGACCCGGGAGTTTCGTAATCCACGTCTTCGACCAATGGGAGATCGAATTGGCCACCGAGCCATTTTGCTAAGGCAGAAAATTTTGGGTCATCCACAAAGGCCAGCGGTTCATGGAATGAGACCACAAATGTTGGTCGTCTTTCTTCGATAAGATTGATTAGCGCGGCCACCTCAGGCTCAAGTTGATTTGCATTACCCGTTTTTACTTTTACATCGCGTACCGGAGTATGAGAACTCCAACGATACACAGTGCCATGCTCAGTCCAGTTTTGAGTTGGAAAGGCACGATTAAGATCAACTTGATTGGCGTTTGCTCTGGTACCGAGTTGGTTGCCATCCGGGTTCATCGATAACACCACATCATGATGTAAGCCGTTTACTGGCAAACTTCTTAGCGCGCATGATAAACCTGTTATAGAAGCTGTCTCATCTCCGTGTGTTCCAGCTAATATCAAACCACGTGATGTGCTTTCTACCTGAGCAGGGAAGTAAAGCAAAGGCGCACCTAAAACGGACTTTCCGTAGGTTTTGGGCTTAATTAAAAATGCAGCTCTTTCCGTTCTTGGAATTAGATTCACCATAATCTCCAACCAGATGAAGTAATATTAATTTTAATTACTTAGATAAACCGAACTGTTAAATTTCGTCAATGGTTGTATTGTTAATTGTGGCGTTGGCTTCAAAAGACGAGTTAGGAGAACTAAAAACGATATGGATATTAAAAAATTCTCAAAGACATTGCTTATTTCCTCTCTTTTTACCCCTGTCGTAACGATTTCTGCGTTTGCAGATGTCATACCTGAAGATGTTCAACTTGCCGCTGAGCAAGTTTTAGTGCGAGCGAATGATGCTGAAGCGGCCACTCTCGATCCGGCAAAGGCCGAAGGGATGCCAGAAATGCATATATTGCGAGACTTATTTGAAGGGTTGGTGATTCAAGATCGTGATGGCAATATTGTTCCTGGTGTCGCCCAGTCGTGGGAAACGAAAGACAACCAAACGTTTGTCTTCCATTTACGCAAAGACGCAAAATGGTCCAATGGTGATCCAGTAACGGCAGACGATTTTGTGTATGCGTTAAGAAGGGCTGTTGATCCTCAATTGGCGTCACCAAATGTTTGGTATCTTGAAATGACAAGCATCAAGAACATTGTGGATGTCGCTGAAGGTAAACTGCCAGTTGAAGAGTTAGGTATTAAGGCTCTAGATAAATACACACTTCGCTTCGAGCTAGAAAGTAAAGTTCCGTACTTTGTGGCAATGACAGGTCACACATCAATGATGCCTGTTCATAAATCGACAGTGGAGCAGGGTGGGAAACCATGGAGCGATCCGAAACAGTTTGTCGGTAATGGCGCATTTGTCCTTGATAAATGGGTAGTCAATGAACGCATTGAACTGAAGAAAAACCCTAATTATTGGGATGCAGACAATACGCACCTCACCAACGTAACTTACATCCCGTTCGAGAATCAAAATGCCTCGATTAATCGCTATGTGGTTGGCGACGTAGACATCACTTCTGATGTTCCAACACATATGGCACAGAAGCTGGAACAAGAATATCAGGACGCGTATACAGTAGTGCCATTATTGTGTACGTATTATTACGCGTTCAATACAACCCGTCCGCCGTTTGATGATGTAAGAGTCCGTCAGGCTGTGTCTTATTCAATCATGCGCGACGTCATTACCAATGGCGTTACCCAGGTTGGTAACTTACCCGCATACACGTTTGCTCACCAATATACGGCTGGTTTTGATGCGACTCAACCGGACTACAGCAACTGGACACAGCAACAACGTGACGAAAAGGCTCGTCAGTTATTAGAAGAAGCGGGTTATGGAAAAGATAAGCCACTCGACTTTAAACTTCTTTACAATACCAGTGAGTCGAATAAAGCCATTGCTGTGGCTATTGCTTCTATGCTCAGTGATAACTTAGACGCGAAGGTAGAGTTGGAAAACCAAGAATGGAAATCTTATTTAGTGGCGCGTAAGCAAGGTAATTTTGATGTAATGCGTGCCTCATGGTGTGGAGATTACAATGAAGCGTCGACATTCCTGAGTTTGTTAAGATCGGATTCCTCAGGGAACTTTGCGCGTTACCAAAGCACCGAATACGACCAGGCGATGGACAACGCACTCGCGACCACAGACGATAAAAAACGTCAGGCGTACTACGACGAAGCCGAAAAACTGATTGCGGCAGATGTTCCTATCGCCCCAATTTACTATTACATGCAGGCGAGATTAGTGCGTCCTAACGTTGGTGGCTTTGCTAAAAACAACGTAGAAGGTCGAATTTACTCTAAAGACCTGTACATTAAGAAGTAAAAAATAAAGCCCCGTAGAGCGAACTCTCGGGGCTTTAATTTTTATCACACTATTTTTGTCGCAGACTGACTATCTGCTTCCCACGTCTAAAACCAACTTACTCGAGCTCCGGGTTACTTTCTTCGGGTGTAAATTCGGGACTTGGCTTTAGTCGCAACAGGCTTGTTTTTGGCCAGTTTTAACACCGCTTTCTGTAATATTTGGTTGTTTGGATAAGTGATAAGGTTGCCGTTTTCGTGCTTGATCAACACATGAAACATGCTGATCTCTTGAATCTCACCGCTGATGTCTTCATCTTTATCGACGACTTTGATCCGATCCCCGACGCGATATGGAAATACGAAGAAGATCAAAAAGCTTGCGGTGATATTACTCAGTATCGACCATTGGGCAATAAACGCGACCCCCAGGACTGCAAATATGGAGGATAAGAACAGCGATACATCACCGTATCCGATGCCAGTGACAATCGCAAAAGTGGATGCGGTCAGAAACAACAGTGCCACGTTAAAGCAACGCTGAATAAAGCTTAAGCGTGCCTTCTTTACCCCTTTCGATGAGGCTAGGTTTATGATGGCTCGGTTGGCAACTCTTTTCAGGATCCGATAAGTGATCAAGACAATGATGCCCATTAACACTTTATATCCAAGAGAGCCTTCGTTGAAATACTGGTTCACTTGATCTAATTGGATCCAATCATTCATTTCTTCAACTCGCCTTTCTTCAACTCGATGGTACTAACAAACGGCTGTTATAGCTGATTTTTTACTGTAAGTAATCACAATTTTTATCTTAGCTGGTCAACTTTGTCTCGTACTTGAATATGACTTGATTTATCTCGCATATCTCAAATTGATGTGCCTATTGCGCACACTGAGAACCGGAATTCGCGCTTTTCTACTGCTAATCTAATAAGGTCAACAGACCCTAGTTATGACAGCAAGTTATCTCACTTGATTAACGAAGCGAGGGTGCTTAGATCTGCGAGGTGGAATAAGATGAGGCATATGGAAGAAGATGAAAAAGCGATTATGATGTTGGCTGTTATTGTTGGTTTCGTGCTTATCTGGGTATTCTTGGAAGAGGTGAACTATTTCGGGTTCAGATAGAGCGAGCCCCGTAAACAGTCGGTGTTTAAGGGGCGATATTGGCACGTTAACTTACTGCACGCACTTTACCTTGTTTCAAATCGCTCAGTACCTGAGCTTTTGGACCATCCGCAATAATGCTGCCTTTTTCTAAAACGATAACCCTATCAACGATATCAAGCATTGCGGTCTTGTGAGTGATAAAAATCAACGTCTCATTCTCTTTCAACTGGGCTAACTGATGCTTTATGTGCATTTCAGAGCGGTTATCCATGGCGCTGGTCGGTTCATCCATCAGTAAGACCGGAGGATGCCCTAACAGAGCTCTGGCGATGGTAACGGCCTGACGTTGCCCACCTGATAGCATTGCACCACCTTCACCTACCTGACGCTCCAGACCGGCCGGATCCGACTGAGTAAATGCTGTCACTCCAGCACGATTAGCGGCATCCATAACATCACGGTCATCGGTGAGAGGGCGTCCTAGCGTAATGTTATCGCGTATTGAACCAAAGAATAGAGTTGGATCTTGTGGTACGCAGCCGATATTGCGCCTTATATCGACGTGATGAAGCTGAGCAATATCGGTGTCATCAATGCGCACATGCCCCTCTGTAGGCTGATATAGCCCCATGATAAGACGTTCTAATGTTGTTTTACCTGAGCCTATACGCCCGATAATCGCGACTTTCTCACCAGGGTTGATGGTCAGGCTCAAATCACGAATCGATGCGACAGGCGAGTTAGGGTAGTAGAAGGTGACACGTTCAAGTTCAATTTTACCCTGAACAATAGGGCGGTGAATGTAACGCTTTCCTTCTTCTTGCTCATCCGGCATCTCCATGACCTGATTAATGATGGTCATTGAAGACTTCGCTTGATTGTAGCGTGTTGATAGCAAAGAAAGCTGAATCATCGGGCTGATGGCGCGTCCACTCAGCATCGTCGCTGCGATTAAGCCCCCCATGGTTAACTCTCCTTCTGCAATCAGGTAAACGCCGAGAATGACCATACCGACATTACTACTTTGCTGCACAAAGCTTGCTGAGTTTTGAATACTGTCCGTGATACGGCGGCTTTTAATATTCCAGTTTGCCATGTGTGCTACGGCTTCTTCCCAACGATATTGGAATTGGCTTTGCGCACTGAGCATTTTTACGGTTTCGATACCGGAGAGGCTTTCAATTAAGTTGGCGTATTTTTGCGAAGCGAGTCGCGACCCTTCTTCTATCGAGCGTCTCAACGGCTTTTGAATTATCAGCGAGTGAATAACTAAAATAATGACACCGACCAAAGGGACGAATACGAGGTTACCTGTCATTAACCAAATGATGACTAAGAACAGAATTGCGAAAGGTAAGTCGATGAGGGCGCTAACGGTTGCTGATGTGAAGAATTCACGAATAGATTCAAATTCCTGTAGATGGCGAGCAAAAGCGCCAACCGAAGGAGGTTTGGATTCCATTCGAATCCCCATCACTTTGCTAAACAGTTTCGAGGAAATCAGAATGTCAGATTTTTTACCCGCGACATCGATGAAGTAGTTACGTAATGTCTTGAGAATAAAATCAAATAAGAAGACAACAAATACACCACTTGCCAGTACCCATAGGGTTTCAAAGGCAAGGTTAGGGATCACTTTGTCATACACCAAGCGCGTAAACATTGGTGCAGCGATGGCAAAAATATTGATCAGTAGCGAGGCAATAAATACATCACGGTAAATGCGTTTTGATTGCCATAAAGTCGACCAAAACCAGTGTCCTTGATTGGTTTTGAGTACCTCTGGCGAGCGTTCATCAAAACGGAACTGTTTTTTGACCAGGAAGTAGCGCCCGGCGTATTGTTGAAGTAAGTCTGGTAATGAAATGGAGATAGGCACCATTCCACTTTCTAAGGTGGTGATTTCCGCTTCTTGTGTCTCTGGGTTCAGACTGTTTAAAACACAAGAATCACCACCTTTCAGAACTAATATTGCTGGCAGTATCAAGCTGGAGATATTCTCCAGCTCTCCACGGTTTTCTTTGGCGACCAACCCGGCTCTCTCTGCTGCTCTGGGAAGCAGAAACGGAGTCAGCCTGCCTTCTGAGAGCGGCAATCCGTTAACAAGTGCTTCCGGCGAGTTAGCTAATCCATAGTAACGGCTAACGTAGATCAGCGAATTCAGCAAAGGGTCTTTCATCGTGGTTGAACCTTCTATTCTTTGTCGACAATAAATCCTTGGAATACTTCAACAAAATGTTCAGCAAGGAAATCCAACTGGATTTGAGTCTCGATACGCGACGCAATGGTCGTGATGCCTAAGTTGTGCGCGGTACGAGAGATCGAAGTCAGCGTAAATTTCTGTTTTTCATCGTGCAGATTATGCGTAAACAAGTAATCGAGTTTCACGTAATTTGGACGGAACTCCTGAATGTACTCCAGCGACTGGAAATTTCGACCGTAATTATCCACACCGAATATTGCCCCCGCCTGACGAATAGCATTACACAACAGGGCGGTATGGTGAGGATTCTCAATAAAGCACTCTTCTGGAATCTCAAAGTGTAGCTTAGGCGCGACTTCAGGGTGTTTTTCCAGCATGCTCGTTGTCCAGCGAATAAACGAAGGCTGAGATAAACTACTTTGCGCAATGTTGATCGCGACAGGATCGGTGATGTCTCCACGCTCTAGCATGTTGATCATTGATTCGATCACGTACTGATCGAAAATGTTGGTCGCTTCTAGCTGCTCAAGCGCGAATAAGTATTGGTTCGCACGGAACGTTTCGCCATCTTTTTCAATGCTTGAAAAGACTTCACTGTGGAATACTTTACCCCAGGTATTTTTAGCAGCCTGAAAACGGAATTGGATCCAGTCACTGTGAATCGCTTCTTCAACCAAAGCTTTCCACTGCTGTTTACCCATCAGGTTAGATGGGGAATCGCTGCCGATAAATCCGTAAGGCTTATCTGGCTGAGCTTTTGCCTTGGACAGGGCATTATCGACCATTGATAGAATTTCAGAGTGGGTTTTATGCTCTTTACTATGAGCAACACCAAGTGCTGCTTTCGGTTTAGCAAGACCCGTTGGGTCGGTGTTTAACCCATTCACACAGTTAACGATGCTGTCGGCCATAAGACGAAGTTCACTTTCATCCATATGAGGGAAGAGAAGACCGAATTCGTCACTCGATAGGCGAGCAATCGTCGCTCCCGAAACATCGATGGTATTTTTCAGGCGTTGAGAAAGCTCTTTTACGTGTGCATCAGCACGTTGGTAATCTTTCGTCTCGTAAATATCGCCAATATATTCGGCATGGAGTAGCGCGATACCACCTTGCGTTTCTTCTGCTAGCCATTGATCAACCTGGTTCATATAAAACGAGCGGTTACCCAGCTTGGATATTGGATCGAGGTAAGCCTGAGCGCGCAAACGCTGTGCTTCTTTCGCCTGTTCTTTAAAAGACAACTCAATTTGAGCCGACATGGTGTTAATACCATCGACGACAGCAATCAGGTCTTTGGTTTTAGGGCGGGTAAGCGGTTCTCCAAACTGATTATTCGCGATGTCATGCATTTTCTGTACGATTGCCGCCAACGGTCTGAGTGAACGTCGTAAAATGTAGGAGATAGCAATCAAGCCTGCCAGAAAGAGAAGACTGAACGCAGATAACAGACCAATGAATCCTTTCCATAGCTGTTCATAGGCAGCGCCAGGGTGGCTGATAATCTCAACTTCGGCAAGCTGCATCCAACCGCTGGTCACCACACGTTTATCATGAATCGCTTTAAAGAGATTTAAGTTGATAAACCATTGTGGCACTGAGCTTGGTTTGATTGGGTAAGAACGTACGATCTGGTAATCTGAGTCAAGCGATGTCAGACGAACAACGGAATAGGTGCTGCCATCAAACAGCGCATTAATGACCGACTCAACGGCAACCTTATCTTTATCTTTTAAGTAAGGAGCTAACGCCAAACCGACAGTATTGATGGTGTTGTTGACCTCCGAACGCTGCTGTTGCTCCAGGCTGGTTCGAGTAGTATTGAATTCGATTACGAGTACTGATGCCATCAAGAGCACAAAGACCGTAACCATTCCCACTACTAGCTTCTTATATAGGGTCATGTTTTTCACTCGTCATATTTAATTTTAGGTTTTTTTAACTGCAACTTACGTTCGCGCGAGCGTAAGTCATTCCAAAGGCTCAAACGTGAGGCTTTCCCTGCCAGTTCTCCGTTTCCAGCAGAAGATTTTATTAACCACAGGTTTGTACCATTAAAGCTGTAAATCGGTAGCAAGTCGCGGCGCTTAGAGGCTCTGACAATTTCTGCATTTAGGTTGTCGAGAATAAGCGGCTCTGCACTGGCCGTCGGGTAATAGGCCAACACCATATGAAACTGATTTAGTTCTATGGCTTTAACGTACACCAAACGCATCTTAGAGTCAGGCACACCCAGTTCAAGTAATGAGAAATACTTCGCAATGGTAAAATCTTCACAGTCTCCAGCATTACTTCCTAAGAACTCGAGGGGCGTTGCCCAGTAATCCGACGTACCCCAAAGCTTTTTGTCATCAACGAAATACAATTGATTAAAAAAGCGGTTAACACCTGCGAGTTTCTCTCGGGTATCCACATGGCTCAGTTCGGTCAGTGTGTTTCTCCACGTACTGACACGTACTCCGGCTCGTTGGCCGTACACTGCCGTGACTCTATCGACCCATTGTTGCTCTTCTTTGTTTAACGCACCTGTTTGGAGCGAAAGACAACTTAAGCTAAATAGTAATGTGACTTTACGTGTAAAAATGGGTTGCATATTAGATTTACGTCACAAGTGTACTCTTATAATGAGTTCGTCTGTGAGAAATAATTACTTTTTATTTAACAACTTACAAACTCATCGTTGCAAATTCAGTATGAAGTCAGAGTGCCACGTGTCGTCTACTCCTTTAACGCATTGGTTTTGGCTTTCAAAATAGGCTCAAGCAAATATTCCAAAACGGTTCTCTTGCCGGTAATGATATCGACGGATGCGGTCATGCCGGGAATAATCGGTAAATCGGCACCCTGGCCAAAGTTAGTTTTGTCTGTGCGTACCCGGACAATATAAAAGCTGTTGCCTTCGTCATCCTGGGTAGTATCCGCGCTGATATGCTCGAGCTCGCCTTCCAAACCACCGTACTTGGTAAAGTCATAAGCGGTAAATTTTACAATGGCATGCAGGTCCGGGCGCAGAAATGCGATGTCTTTCGGGGCGATTTTGGCTTCAACCAAAAGGGTATCTTCAGTTGGAACAATCTCGACGATATCCATTCCTGGCTGAATAACACCGCCAACGGTATTAACGTAAAGGGTTTTTATTTTGCCAGTCACTGGCGAGTTGACGACGGTGCGATTGACTCGGTCTTCCAAGCCAACGGCTGATTCAACTAACTCTGAAAGTTGGTCTTGTGCATTATTGAGTTTTTCTTGTTGTTCTGATCGGAACTGCAATGCGACATCAATACGCTTGAGCATGGCTTCTCTCAACGCGGACTTGAGTACCGGAATTTTCAGTTCGCTAGACGTCATTTCACGGCGAGTATCATTAACCTGACGCTGTAGTTTAAGTAGTTCAATACGCGGTACCACGCCTTCGTCTGCTAAAGGTTTGGTGATGTCCAGTTCTTTACGCACATATTGATAGCTTTGACGTAAGTTTCTCACGCGGGCTTCTATCTCGACGAGATCTTGCTGCTTTTGCTGGACTTGTTGATCGATAACGGACAGTTGGTTGCGCAGGTTATCTAAGTTTTCACGGTATTCCGCTTTTTGACGCTGCGCCAATTGTGGTTGTTTTTCTTCTAATAGGGGGGGAAAGGTGAGTTTACCATAATCCAGCACGACACTCTGTTTCCAGTTGTCTGTATCGAAATCTCGATTGACTTCCACACTGCTGATCGAGGCTGAAAGCTGAAGAACGGAAGCCGTTAAGTTCGCGACCTGCTGTTCTCGTTCACGAAAATCAGAGCGAAATCGGGTGTCGTCAATTAACAGGAGTTGTTGACCTTTTTCGACCAGCTGACCTTCTTTCACCAAAATTTCTTTGACCAAGCCGCCCTCTAGGTTTTGGACGACCTGAATTTGAGAAGAAGGGATGACCTTGCCCTGGCCAACGGTCACTTTATCTATTTTTGCCCAAGAGGCCCATCCAATAGCGGCAATGAAAAAAAACATCATCACCCAAAGCATCAAGCGTGCGCTACTGGGGGTATTAAGAAGCAAAGCTGCGGTTTTATCGTCGACAAAATCCAGTTCATCAGTGCTGAGTTTGCTGTAGTTGTTTTGGCCCATCACATTCCCTGATCACAATGGCTCATTATATTTTTGATCTAATTACTGTTCAGTCTTATGCGTTTGTTCTCGTTTTGCTTCGACTGAATCAATGTGTAGGGATTGCCTCCCCCCCGTTAATCACCCAACGTTATACCGTTCTCCGTTTGGCACGGGCGCTGCTTCCGCCTTTACAGTGCCTTGAACTTCGTTTTGTCCAACTGATGTTTTTTTAGTTTGTCGTACAAGGTCTTGCGTGATACCTGTAATTCTAGTTGAACCTCTTTAAGTCTGCCTCTGTGCCGCTGTAAAGCATCAATTAATAGACAATATTCAAAGTGTTCTGTGCGTTGGGTCATACTCTGAATTTCGATGCTTTTGTCGCTATTCCAATCTTCGATACGAAAGGTATCAGGCTTGAGTGCACGCAGTTCTGCAAATCGACGCAGTTGTTTGATGTTTTCAGGCCATGACAATTCCGTAATGTATTTGACTTCATCAAGGCTGATGTGTGGTGGTTGCAGTTGATAACGGCTGGCAGCATGGCGTACGAAGTGTTTGTACAGCGGGCCGATATCTTCTTTCCGTTCATCCAGGGTTGGTAAGTGAATCAGTGTTGCGATGTTTTTGATGTCTTTTTCTACGTGTGTCGCAGCACCAAAGACACGTTCGAGTTTGGGATGGTTAAACAGGCTTTGCCACTGCTCCAAAGAAAGGTTTTCTGCATTATATAGATATAAGCTGCAATGGCTTTTCCCTTCGGTTAAATGTTGAATGGTTTTATCTAACGAATCGATAGAAAGCTCTGGTAGATCTTCTCCGGAGACGGCGATTAATTCGCTGTCGGCGGTAGCGTGTATATCATGAGCAAACTGTGTGGCAAGCCTGCGTCCTGTGCCATCTTCACCAATGAATATCAATGGTTGGTTCGTCGGTACGCTAATCAGTAACCGGCGAATATTAACCATGGCTTTACTGTGTCCGATCATTTTAGGACCCACATGCGTTTGCATGTCGAGCTCTTTCTTCAGCCAGATGTTTTCTTGCAATAGATTGAGTTTATCGTCGGCATTATTGAGCGATTTCATTAACTGATCAGTTGAAAAGGGTTTTTCCAGAAAGTCGTACGCGCCACTTTTCATCGCTTCAACTGCAGTTTTGACATCTCCGTGACCGGTTAACACGATAAACTGAAAGTGTTTGTTTTTGCTCAGCAAGGTTCGCATGAACTCCAGACCATCCATCACTGGCATGTGAATGTCGGTAATGATGACGGCAGGGGAGTTTGGATCGATCACGCGTAACGCTTCGACGGCATTTGGCAGACAAGTGACGTCTATACCTTCGATAAGTAGGGCCTGAGAAACCGCATCTCGAATATGAGGTTCATCGTCTACGAAGAAAACAGGGTTATGCATGATCGTTTTCCATTAATTGAGTGGTTGTGTATGGCTTGGTCATCGGAATGTTGACCACAAAGGTCATGCCGCCGCGCTGCTCTGATGTAGCGCTGTTATGATTAAAGGCGCTGAGCGAACCCTGATAGCTCTCTAAAATACGTTTAGAAATGGTCAAACCTAGTCCTAGCCCCTCAGGTTTGGTGGTAAAAAATGGGTCGAAGACTTTCGCTAATGCCTCGTCGGACATACCAGGACCATTATCAGAAATCAGAATGTCACAGCTCGAGTCATCGCATTGAACGGCAATGGATATTTGCGGGTCGATACAATAGCCATCCATTGCCTGCGCTGCGTTGTGAAAGATATTGATCAAGACTTGCTCCAATTCAACACTGTGAATGGCTAAACGCAAACTGCTATCGATCTCGGGTACTTTCAGCGTGACGCCCTGTTTAATCAGTTTGTTACTTAAGATGCTGGTGGCGTTGTGTACAGCATCATGCAGTATCGATACTTCACTGAAAGAGTTTTGATCGGTTTTACGGGTAAAGACTTTAAGGCGAGCAATGACTTCGGAAATGGTGTCATTCAAAGTCAGCATCTTCTCCAAGTTGTCTGCGACCATCGGATAGCGTTCCATTGCCAGCAGACGTTGCGAGTTCTCAGTGTAAGTTCTCAATGCGGCTAAAGGCTGGTTTATTTCATGATTAATGCTGGCAGAAAGCTCTCCCAATAACGCCAGTTTCGCCGCTTGGGTCAACTCCTGCTGTGTTTGTTTAAGCTCTTGCTGGCTCTGTTCATATTGGCGGATAGTTTGTTGCAGTTTTTGATTCGCTTCGCTTAACACAACCGTTCGTTGAACGACTTTTTCTTCCAAACTGACATTGAGATTGGCCAGATGGGCTTTGTTGACCAGCATTTGAAACCAGGCAAGTGCAATCAAAGCGATGAGAGCGTAAAGGATCAGATAAACGGCATCCGCCTGTAGAACAGCAGCAAGAACGGTATCTTGATTTATCAGTGCGATAACTCGAAAACCTTTGTCTAACAGCTCGGTCGCATAAGCGAGATAATTTGGTGACAACAAAAGCTGGTTGCCTGAGAAGTTGTCGGCATTGCTTTGCGCAGTAAGTGAACCGTTGTATTCCGGCAAGGTATCACCATACTGTCGGGTTTGAGTCAGCGCATCAATCGCTTCTCGGGTCAAAGGGAACAGTGCTTTGTAGTGCCACTCGGGCAAGTTACTCATGAAGACAACATTATGTTTATCTGCAATCAAAACATCGGTGCCGTTTTGAGCGAGTCGCTTTTCCAACTGTTCCAGATTCACTTTAACGGTAATTACGCCAGCGACGTGGTCATCGACCCAAAGTGGTGACGAGAAAAAGTAACCGCGTTTATTCGAGCGAACGCCCAAACCGACATATTGAGCCGTTTGTCCGCGTCGCGCATTTTGAAAATAGGGGCGATAACTGAAACTGGAACCGACAAACGAATCCGATTGCTGATAGTTGCTTGATGCAATGACCAACCCTGTGCTGTCGTGCACATAAATCGTGTCCGCTAAGCTTTGTTTTAACCAGTTTTCCAGTAAGACATTGAGCTCATCAGATGCGGTGCCTTGCTGTACCGCTTTGAGCAATCTTGGGTCGTGGCTTAACAGATTAGGAATTTGCTCAAATTTAGCCAGCTCGTAGTCGACTTCTTGCGATACCAGAGAGGCTTGGTTTTCGAGTTTATGCTGCCATTGATCATGTTGATACTGAGTTGCGTAATGATGAGTAAGAGCAAGCCCTGTGAGACCAACAGCAAACAGGAGTAATAAAAAGTGGCGAAGTGCTTTGGGATTAAGTAAGTTCACGTTTGGCTCACCAGTTATAACGCTATCCCTAATTGGGGCGGCGAGAGTTTTTGGGTTCAGACGCGGGATTAATGAATCAATCAGAATTGATTCTGATAGTCTCGATATATTCCCTGCATCTTAAAGTTATTAAGGTAAATAAGTCACTTGAGGCCTAGTTTATCAGAAGGTATCTGATGATGCTGTGAGGCGCAGCGATTACGAGACATAACCATTGATGTCCTTGTATTTCCTTATTATCGAGAGCACAATCGACAAAAAATAGTGAAGGAGTAAAGATGGAACTTGCTGATATTCGTCGTGAATACACGAAAGGTGGTCTGCGTCGTAAAGATTTGGCGGCGGATCCTATTGATCAATTTAACCTGTGGCTGCAGCAAGCGGTTGAAGCGGGGTTAACTGATCCTACCGCAATGACGGTGGCAACGGTTGATGAGAATGGCATGCCGTTTCAGCGTATTGTGCTGCTGAAAAATGTCGATCAAAATGGCTTTGTGTTTTACACCAACCTGGGTAGCCGTAAGGCTCAACAACTAGAGCATAACAGCAACATCAGTCTGCATTTTCCTTGGCACCCTCTTGAACGACAAGTTCACATCACTGGTGTTGCCGAAAAGCTCACCGCGATGGAAAACATGAAATACTTCACGTCTCGCCCTAAAGAAAGTCAACTTGCTGCCATTGCCAGTAAGCAGAGCAGTCGTATTTCGGCTCGTGGCGTACTCGAAGGTAAGTTCCTTGAACTAAAACAAAAGTTTGCTAAAGGAGAAATTCCAGTGCCGTCATTTTGGGGTGGCTTCCGAGTGAAACCGCAAAGCATTGAGTTTTGGCAAGGTGGGGAGCATCGACTGCATGACCGTTTCTTGTTTTCGCAGCATGACGGTAAATGGGACATCGATCGCTTAGCGCCATAGTCCATCGACATCAGGCCATTTGACTGAAAGACACCGCCACCTCGGCGGTGTTTTGTTATCTGTTACTTTTATCTGTCACCATTGAGAACAACAGAAAGTTGATGCTTCAGTAAGGTCTTCGGTACCACAGAGCCGTATCCAGCTTCCATCGCTTTATCAATCAACTCATTTTTGCTGTTCGCATCAAATTTGTTGCGCAGGCGAGCGACGTGACCTTCAACCGTTTTGGTCGAAATCCCCATTACTTGGGAAATGAACTGCGGCTTCTTGCCGTAAAGTAACAAGAAAAGCGTTTCTTGCTCACGCTTGGTGAGCGTCACGGCCTTGGAGTCTAGATTCGAGAAACGGAATATGGATTGCTGATTCGGATCGGTTTCGACCGCTCGGCAAACCCAATAGCCCACTTCGATAACTGCCGTGTCGGTCAGTTCTCTTCCATAAAAGATGGTACCCAGAGTATTTCCCTGTTCATCACGCCAAGGCGTTTTAGTAAAAATGTGGGCGCGCCAGTGTCCGTCTGGGTAGGGATGAATATCAAGAATTTTCAGCGACTCACCAGTCTCCATAACGTATTTATCCTGACGTTGAAACTCTTCTGCACACTCAGTGGTTGGGCTTAGCATGTCGAAGTCAGTCTTACCAATACAATGTTCTGGGCTGGTATGGCCTATTAGCTCGGCATACTCCTGATTAACGTAACGGAACACGGAATCTTTATCTTTGCACCCCCAACAACCGGGAAGTTGTCGAAGGAGTGACTGTTCTATGCTATTGACTGGGATATTCACAACAGGACTCACTACTCTCTGACTGAGTAATTTCAGGTTAATAAGCTCGTGTCTCGGTTTTTACCGATTTACATAAAGAGTGTCCCTTGATCATGCTTTCGTCGTGTCGCTAAAACTGGTTGGCGCTGGGACGGGCGTGATTAAGATTTCTCAAAATGATAGTTAACGCGAGGATACAGTTAGGTGGTCAATATGATATCAGCTTATGCTATTGTTTTCATTCATATAAAAAAAGCCAGCCTGAAGACGGGCTGGCAACACAAGATATTAATCTTATTGACTTGTAGAAGAGGTTCTAATTTACGTAGCGAGGGCCTGCTAGGTAAATTAGAGGTATCAACGAGATACCTAGATCTTAAGGGGGATGTTCCCTAAAGTTCTCGGACTAATGTATTGAATCGGTAGAATATAAGTAAGGGGGGAATTCCCTCTATGAGCAATGATTTAAGAGAATCTTCATCATTGATTATTCGCTCAGTAGATTGAGTCTACGTAAGCGTCCGATCGCAAGTGAGGATCTTTACTAATAATGGTGGTTACATTCAACAGTGCTCGCTATCTATCCGTTTTTACTATCAAAATTGGTTTGTCGTTAACCGTAGTTTGAACCAGCATGATCATCGTTCCGGAACGATGATCATGTAATTCATGTTGATCATCGTGTTTTGATCTTGTCCGATTAATGTGTGGAAGATTTGCAAGCTTCCCTAGAAGGTATATCATGCGTGATTGTAAGCCTCACGCTTAAGATGACTGTGTGAAATGACTGATTCAGATAACCCGAAAGCCCCGCTATATAAAGATATTATGCTGCCTCGCCCTGCAGAACTGATCACGCTTCCATCTTATATGGAATGCCATGATCATTCTTATACTCAGATTGTCATTGGGTTGAAAGGACAAGCTGAGTTTGAAGTGCGCGGGCAGGGAAATCTCGTCGGGCCGGGTCAGGGATGCGTGGTAACCGCCTGCTCTGATCATGCTTTCGGAGGGGTGATAAATCAGTCAGATATTTTGGTACTCAATATGCCAAAACCGACCAATGACGATCCGGAAATGTTGGATAAACTCAACAATTTGGAGCGTTCGCACCTGTACTTCAAGCTAGATAGTCAAATTCAGAAGCTGATACAGATGCTGGTTCAGGAGATGCGCAGTCACCCAGAAGATCTGTTATTGAGCCGTGCTTGTAATGATACGGTCATCGCACTGATGCAGCGCCATATCTCCGCTTTTGAAACCAGCCGCAAAGAGTCCCGTTTTGATCTGGAAGCGATCGACCGCTACATCGAGCAGCATTTAAGCCATAAGATCAGTGTTGCTCAACTCGCTGGTCGAGTGTTTTTAGGTGAAAGTCAGTTCCACTGCTTATTCAAAGAGCAAATGGGAATTACACCGCATCAGTATGTTTTGGGTAAACGCATTGATATGGCGCGAGAGTTAATCAATCAAGGACAGCTATCGCTGGGGCAAATTGCAGAGTTCACAGGTTTCTCTAACCAAAGTACGTTCACCCATACTTTCACTCGTCTTCAGGGATTATCGCCTTCACAATATAAGAAACAGATTGGATAAATTCCAAAGATTTTTTACTCAAGACCATGCTTTTAGCATGGTTTTTTGTTTTTTATTAGTGTGATTTAGATCTCTTTTCTCTTCATTTTTCATCAGGTTGTACGTTAAAGCAGCATTCTGTCCTGAGTTATTCCGCTAGGACCGCGGGCTTACGAACAATATTATTGATATCGTTGGTTTTTTGTTGTTAATAAGCCAGAAAAATTAAAATTTCCGATACAAAATATTACCTATTTGAGCGTGATTGTGTGGATGTTTTGTTATAAAAGCGAGTTTTTAGCAAAAATACCGTAGTTTTTGACAAGTATTCTTGTCGGCCTCAAAATACACTGCCAGCCATTGATGATCCTCGAAGCGGTTTTCGAGGAGTGAGATTGAGGAACACACATGTTTACAGCTACAAACGTGTTGACACCGGAGTTTATCGAGCAGCCGCTTGATAAGTTGTGGTCACTGATCTCGCCATTGTATATGGTGGACGAGTCTCAATGGCTAGAGCAATTATTGCCGCTAGCGACGCCGACAGAGGAAGAAAAATCGGCGATCACTATCCAAACGACCCAACTTATCGAAGCGATTCGTGCCGATAAGAAGTCAATCCAGATGATTGATGCCCTGCTGCTGGAATACAGCTTAGATACACAAGAAGGTATCTTGTTGATGTGTCTTGCAGAAGCATTAATGCGTATCCCTGATTCTGCGACTGCTGATGCGTTGATCAAAGACAAGCTAAGTGTTGCGGACTGGAAATCTCACCTGAAAAATTCAGACTCTGTTTTCGTTAACGCGTCAACATGGGGTCTTATGCTGACGGGTAAAGTGGTTGGTCTTGGTGAAAAAGGCAGCCAGAGCCCAAGTCAGGCTGTAAACCGTCTGGTGAACAAATTCTCTGAACCTGTGATTCGTAAAGCCATGTATCAGGCGATGAAGATCATGGGTCATCAGTTTGTTCGTGGCCGCACAATTGAAGAAGCGCAAAAAAATGGTCGCCCGATGCGCGACAAAGGTTTCACTTACTCATTTGATATGTTGGGTGAAGCGGCGCTGACTACAGCTGACGCGAATAAATACTTCAAAGATTACCTAATGGCTATCGAAGCGGTTGGTCGAGAGACTTACGGCAGCGATACCAGCCCAGCACCTTCTATTTCTATTAAGCTTTCTGCATTGCACCCACGCTATGAAGTTGCAAATGAAGAGCGTGTCATGACCGAGTTGTACGACTCGTTAATGCAATTGCTAAAACGTGCGATTGAAGTGGATGTAGCGATTACGATTGATGCAGAAGAAGCCGATCGTCTTGAGCTTTCTTTAAAACTATTTGAGAAAGTCTACCGCAGCGACCTAGTGAAAGGCTGGGGCAAGTTTGGTCTGGTAATTCAGGCGTACTCGAAGCGTGCTCTTCCTGTATTGGTATGGATAAATGCGCTAGCGAAAGAGCAGGGCGATCTTATCCCACTACGTTTGGTTAAAGGCGCTTACTGGGACAGCGAAATTAAATGGTCACAGCAAGCTGGCTACGATAATTACCCAGTTTACACTCGTAAAGAAGCGACAGACGTTGCCTACCTAGCTTGTGCTCGATTCCTATTGAGTGACGGCGTACGTGGCAATATCTTCCCGCAGTTTGCGAGTCACAACGCGCACACTGTGACGGCAATTGCAGTCATGGCGCAGCACAAAGATTATGAGTTCCAGCGCCTGCACGGCATGGGTGACTCACTTTACAACCATGTGATGGCTAAATACGGCCAGCCAGTGCGTATCTACGCGCCAGTTGGTAGCCATGCTGACCTGCTTCCTTATCTGGTTCGCCGTCTGTTAGAAAATGGTGCAAACAGCTCGTTTGTACACCGTTTGGTCGACGCTCGTTGCCCTATCTACGAGTTAACGCATCACCCTGTGGATGTGCTGACTGGTTTTGATACGTTGAACAACGACAAGATTCCATTGCCATCGGGTATTTTCCCAGAGCGCAAGAACTCTTATGGCGTAAACGTGGATATCGAAAGTGAAGCTAAACCATTTGAGACCCAAGTTGAAAGCTTCCTGAACAACACATGGACAGCTGGTCCTGTGATCAATGGTGAGTCTTTCGCTGAAAGCATGATCAAGGATAACGCTGCAGAGATCGTTACTGCGCCATACGATCGTCGTATCGAAGCAGGTAAAGTCGCTTTTGCTACGCTTGATCATGTGTCCTCTGCAATTCAAGCGGCTCAAAGTGCTTTCCCTGCGTGGAAAGATACGGCGATTGAGCAGAAAGCTCAGTGCTTAGACTCACTTGCTGATTTGATGGAAGAGAATCTTGCTGAGTTGGTGGCGATTTGTCACAAGGAAGCAGGTAAGACGATTCACGATAGCATCGACGAAGTTCGCGAAGCGGTGGATTTCTGTCGTTACTACGCGAAGCAAGCTCAAAATCTAAAACCATTCGAGCTAGAAGGCTTTGACGGCGTTAAACGTATTTCGAGCCGTGAAGGTTTGGGTGTGTTTGTTTGTATCAGCCCATGGAACTTCCCTCTGGCGATTTTCCTTGGTCAGGTCACAGCAGCACTTGTTGCTGGTAACACAGTGGTAGCGAAACCGGCTGAACAAACCAGCTTGATTGCAGCGCGTGCAATTGAACTGATGCTGGAAGCAGGCTTCCCAGCAGGTGTTATTCAGTTGCTTCCTGGTCGCGGTGGTGAAATCGGTCATGCACTGACTTCTCACGATGCGATTGCTGGTGTGGCATTTACCGGTTCGACAGCAACTGCACAGCGTATCAACGTGACATTGGCAGAGCGCACAGCGAAACCTGTTCCGTTTATCGCAGAAACAGGCGGTCAGAACGCGATGATCGTCGACAGTACGGCGCTGCCAGAACAGGTTGTACGTGATGTTATTCGTTCTGCGTTTGCATCAGCTGGTCAACGTTGTTCTGCACTACGTGTACTGTTTGTGCAGGAAGACGTTGCGGATCGAATCATCACGCTTATCCAAGGTGCGATGAATGAGCTAAAAGTTGGCTTACCGTATCTGCATGAAACCGATGTTGGTCCGGTTATCGACCAAAATGCGAAGCAGAAACTTCAGGCTCACATTGAGCAAATGAGCAAAACTCAGAAGAAAGTGGCTGAGTTGAACCTTAACGAAGCGTGTCAGTACGGTGATTTTGTATCACCAAGTGCGTTTGAAATCTCAGGCATTGATGTGCTGAAAGAAGAGCAATTTGGCCCAATTCTACACATTGTTCGCTTTAAAGCGTCTGAATTACCAAACGTTGTTGAGCAAATCAACCAAACGGGTTTTGGTCTGACCATGGGTATCCATAGTCGTAACGAAACCACTTACCGTTGGATTGAAAAACACGCTCGTGTTGGTAACTGCTACATCAACCGAGATCAAGTTGGTGCCGTAGTAGGTGTTCAACCTTTTGGTGGTCAAGGCTTGTCTGGTACTGGCCCTAAAGCTGGTGGTCCTCACTACTTGTACCGCTTTACTCAACCTGTTCTTGCTCAACAAATAGTTGCTCAAGCAGAGAACGCATAAGGAGTCGCATTATGGTTCATCAGATCACATATTTTAAAGATGCATTTTCTGCGTGGGAACAGTGGAATCTGACCGATTTTGATTACAAATGCGAGCACGCGCTGGCATTTAAATCTGCACTAGAAGGGCACAATGCCACAGTAGCAAAAGTGGTTTCATACCATTTGCAACAGGCGTCAGCACTTCTTGCAGAAACTCATCAGTTAGTAGGGCCTACTGGTGAAACTAACGAGCTGTATGCTGCAGGTCGTGGCGTAGCTTTGGTGATTTGTGAAAACAACACCGAAAATACGACTAACGCGTTATACAGTGCATTTGCAATGATCACCTGTGCCTTAATTGCTGGTAACAGTGTTGTGATTTGCAGCGACAATATCGAGCTAAACCAACTGGTGACAAAAGCGGTATCGTCGACGAACCTCCCATCTAACTTAGTCCAGGTAGTTGCGTACGACGCCTCAGCACCGTTGCTAGAGAGTGATGTACGTAGTGTGGGTTATGTTGGGCATTCTAAGGTTGAGCACGCGCTCAATCTTCAACTGGCTAAGCGCGATGGTGCCATCGTCGGCTTAGTTTCTGAAACGGATTTAGAGTCACCGAAATTGGCTCATGATCCTCATCTGTCGTTACGCTTTATTACTGAGCGTACTCGAACGATAAATATTACCGCGGTGGGTGGTAACGCAACTCTACTCGAGCTGGGGAACGAAACTCACTAACCTGACTTGTGACACCAATTTGGAATAGCTCCCCTGAGAACCGTTTCAGGTTGGTGTCTCTTGCTTTGCTGTATTGCTGAGATGGCAAAATATCAAAGAAGACAAGGAAGGAAATAATTATAACGAGGACTATCTAATGATAGAAAATAGCATTGCTATCACGTCCACTTTTGTGGCGTATTTATTAATCATGGTTGCCATTGGCGTTATTGCGTATAAGAGGACTGCCAACTCATCTGATTACTTCCTAGGTGGCCGTAGCCTAGGTCCGTGGCCTGCTGCGTTATCTGCAGGTGCTTCAGACATGAGTGGCTGGCTGCTACTTGGTCTACCAGGTTACGCTTATGCTGCGGGTATCGAGGCATTTTGGCTAGCAGGTGGTCTGCTGGTTGGTACATGGGCGAACTGGTTAATCAGTGCAAAACGTCTACGTACTTACAGTATCCAGACTGACGCGCTGACATTGCCAGAGTTCCTGTCACGTCGTTTCAACGACAAATCAAAACTGATCCAGACAATCTCTGCGTTTTTCATTCTTCTATTTTTCCTTTTCTACACCAGCTCTGGCTTGGTAGCAGGGGGCAAACTGTTTGAAACAGTATTTGGTCTAGATTACACCTATGCGGTTATTATTGGCACGGTGTGTGTGGTTTCTTACACACTATTCGGTGGCTTCCTGGCGGTATCTTGGACAGACTTGGTGCAAGGCCTGCTAATGGCTGCAGCACTGATGATCGTGCCTGTTGCAGTGATGGACGGTGGATTAGGCCAGCTTTCATCAGATATGCATAACATCAACCCTGAACTACTGACGCTTTGGCGTGATGTGAAAGGTGAGCCACTATCGGCTATCGCGATCATCTCTCTGGCAGCTTGGGGTCTGGGTTACTTCGGTCAGCCTCACATCCTGGCGCGTTTTAAAGCGACTCGTTCAAACAAAGATTTGACGACTGCACGCCGTATCGCAGTTGGTTGGACAGCGCTTTCAATGGCGGGTGCAATGCTTGTAGGTCTTGTTGGCCTTGTATGGGTTGGCGATCACTCTGGTGTTCAACTAGAAGATGGAGAGAAAATCTTCATGCTACTGGTTAACACGGTATTCCACCCAGTTATCGCAGGTATCCTGCTTGCAGCGATTCTTGCAGCGGTAATGAGTACAGCAGACTCTCAGCTTCTTGTTTCTTCTTCAGCACTAGCAGAAGATTTCTACAAGCAAGTATTTAAACCAGGCGCATCTTCAGAAGAAATCGTAATGGTTGGCCGTGTAGGCGTGATCGTGATTTCTTTGCTTGCTCTATTCTTGGCAATGACACCAGACAGCTCAGTACTAGGACTTGTATCTTACGCTTGGGCAGGCTTTGGTGCCGCATTTGGCCCAGCAGTAGTACTTAGCCTTTACTGGAGTGGTATGAACCGTAACGGCGCGCTTGCAGGTATTCTGGTTGGTGGTGTGACTATCGTTCTATGGAAACAGCTATCAGGCGGTTGGTTCGATGTTTACGAAATCGTACCGGGAATCATCTTCTCTACACTGGCTATCGTTGTAGTAAGTAAAATGACTGGTGGTGCTGCGCACGACGTATTGGAGCAACACAAGTCATACAAACAGAAATTGATTGATTTGGACTAATTTCTAGTCACAGATAAAACCAATAAAGCTCGCTTCAAAGCGGGCTTTATTTTTGCCTGAATTTTGCAAATGTACACCCAGACATTCTCACCGTACTTTTACTCTTCCTTCCTTTTATGCTTTGAGAACTCCTCCTCAAACGGCAACCGTATTTTTCCTTTTCTAGGGCATTCGCTGACATCTTGATAGTAATTTAGGACGCAGCATAAAGGCTCTATATCATTGAATAAAAAGTGAAAGTTAGTACTAAATATGTAGTTAACCGCGTGAATTTTCCACTTAAAGTAGCGTTAATTGGGGGATTTCTAACAGTTAGCTTTAGGAATGGTTTTAAAAATAGTGATATTCAACAATTGGTTATGTGTGTTTCATCAAGTTCTGACAGTAATTGGCATTAAATTTCACAAAATAACAACAAAAATTGACATCTGAGCAATGTCTCAATTTTATAAATACATTACCCTGTTTTTTGGAGGTAGGACACAAAACTCAAAAGGGTATTTTTTAATGTGGAATTATTTTGAACAAAATATGTCAATTATCAGTAGCACAGAAAAAATTGGGAGAAAAAGAAATGCCGGATATTTATTGCTCAGCTTGTAGAAAGTCGACTCAACATAAGGTCATCATGAGACGTTGTGAGTCGCAGCCAGTTGAAACCTTGACTGGCAAAGTTCTGAGCTTTACACAGTTGATGGCGAAGTTCGTTTCGGGTGAACATTATTATGAGATGGAACCTCAGTATTTTTGTCGTCGTTGTAATCACCGCGCGATTGGCGAAGTGGTGTCACATCCGACAAGACAAACGTCTGCAATCATGTAGTTGAGTCGATGGTTTTTCGTTAAAGTGCGCTGACCCTAAATGCGAGTCGAACAGTAATAGCGAGTACATTTAGGTGCTAGAGTTTTGTGACTTTGTTAAACGGTGATGTAGAGCTCTTGGCTCGCTCAAACGGTTTAAATAAGTTGCAGCCTCTATCTCTCTGTTGTTTCTTTGAATCTGGCTCAATACGTGTGTTTCAAAGTCATGTTCCTTTGTTTTATGCATCGACAAATCGTGCGCAATCCGTGTTGCTCTCCCAAGCATGAACACAATGTCTCTCATCCATCTTCAGGCTTTTTCTTCGGCTTTTTCCCCTACGCTACTTTTTAGTTAACCTGAGCTAAAATGAGAGATTCACCGTGATTGGTATCAATGACGGTGAGCTGGTGGGCATTGGCGTCTGCTTTTTATGCGTATCCAATACAAAAACAAAGCTGGTTTCACACGTTAGTCATTTGCCAGTTTGCAAATGCCTTACTAACGATTATGGTGAGCCTCCATATGATATGACTAGGGTGTGGTTGATGAGTTATCAATTGGACAGGATTGACCTGCATATTTTGAGAGTGCTTCATTCACGAGGCCGAATTCCAGTTGTTGAACTAGCAAAGCAGATAAATCTAACGACGTCGCCTTGTTCTGATCGGGTTAAAAGACTAGAAAAAGAAGGCTATATCAATGGCTATCATGCGGAGCTGAATGCAGAAAAATTGGGTCTGGACGTGCAAGTGTTCATTCACATTCGTTTAGATCAAACCAGCTTCTCGATATTTGAGAAATTTGCCAAGGCGGTTGAGTTGATGCCTGAAATCGAGGAGTGTTATTCGCTCTCCGGGGATTTCGATACCATGATTAAAGTTCGCGTCAAAAGCATGAAAGCGTATCAGGAATTTATGTCGAGCAAACTTGGTACCCTGCCGGGAGTAATTCAGACACGCAGTGAAGTGGTCATAGAAGAACATAAAACCGGATTTGGTGTGAACCCTGAGCTGTTGGGTTAAGCTTAATCTGATGCAATCAAAAAAGGAGCCATTTGGCTCCTTTGTCAATTGTGCTCAGAATATTAGCTGATCAGAAGCTGATGAAGGTTGTAATCACACCAATTACGCCGCCAAAAACACCACCCCAAACGACAAGCCAGCCCAAGTGCTCTTTAATCATTTTCTGCACCATCTCTTTCACTAAGGCTGGTGTCAGTTCGCTGAGGCGCTGATCGATAATGCTTTCGATGTTTTGTTTGATCTCATCCATCATAGCAGGTGATTCAAACTGTTCTTTCAGCGCCTCTTTTACTGAGTCGCTTTGGCTTAGCTCAACTAAGGATTCTTGCATCTTCTCTACAAAGGGTTGTTTCATTGGCTGAAGCGCTTCTGAACCGCCAAACATCGCCAGCATTCCACCAAACTGAGAGCCTTCGATCACCTCCACCAAAGAATCAAAAGCAGGATTGAAATCCACCTTATTAATCACAGGTTGAAGGTTGATGCTCGCACCGCCCGCCATCTCTTTATTCAAGAATCGGTCAATATTAGCTTCAGTAAAGAACTGCTCCATCATCAGGTTCTTGATGGCGAGTTTGAATTCTTCAAATCGTGCCGGAATAACACCAGAACCGTATAACCCGGGTACTTTTTCAAACAGCATATGGATGGCTAACCAGTTGGTGATAGCTCCAGAAAAGGCAAATAAACCTGCATACCAAAGATAGTTGTTTTGAAGTTGATGGCCAGCACCCATCAATATGATTGCGAGGACATTCGTTAACAAACTTTTGTTCATAGTGACCAGTTATGTAAGAAATTAGCAGTGAATTAAGTGGCGTGATTTTATACCTAAATAACCTCGAGATGCTAGATTCAGCGGGGAGGACTTGGTTCTAGGATGTGGAAATGATTTGAAGATTTATTAGAGAGATAGAAAAATAAAACCCGACAATCATTGTCGGGTCACTGCTTTTTCTTAGAAAATCGGTTCTTCTCCGCTTAGGTGAGCTTGATATTTGGGTAAAAAGTTGAGTGGGTATCAGGAACCGATGTTTGTCTGATCTTCAACTTAAAATAATCTGTATCTCTTACTCCTCTGGCTCTTCGTCTGAGTAACCCTATAGATACATTGCCAGCCTCAACCCGAGCGTTGGTCAGCTTGTATTTTGCGTAGTTACAGATACCTACTTTTCTTTCTAATATTGAGTCTGCAAAGCTGCTTAGTGACATTATCCGAGTTGACTTTGCTAGACGGCACCAAGCTTCAAGAGCGGCTGTCATGGTCTCGTAACAAGGCTCATCCCATATCGCTTGTAGCTGCTCTTTTAGCATATAAATCACGCACAACGTCTTGTTACTCTCAAGTAAATCGTCGAGTCTGTCAGACTGCTTGTCATCCAATTTCTGTGCATTTTTCAGTAGGAGGAAGAGTGTGCCTTTAAGCATCCTTTTCTCATCGTGCGAGCCAATCCTAAAAGCTTTCGCTCTCTCTTTTCTGATTAAAATGCAGTAGTTTTGCATCACATGGAATCGGTCAAAAACGATGTCTGCATGAGGTAACATTTTTCTTACCGCTGATTGGTAAGCTTGCCCCATATCCATTGATACCGCTTTAATTCCAGCCTTTGTTTCCTCTGATAGTTGCTCGAAAAATGAGATAAGGACTTCTGCTTTTCGTCCATGTTCTACCCAAATTAAATGACCAGAAACAAGGTCGTAAACGACGGTCATATAATCGTGTCGTTTAGCTCTAGCTACTTCATCAACGCCAATGTGGAGTAAGTTCTTTAGTTTCTCGGGTTCTAAAGCTGGCAGGCTTGAACGCAAGTATTCTCTATCGATGTTTTTGACTGTTTCCCACCGAATACCTAAATGCTGAGACACGGCATGTATGCTCATGTGGCGGCATAATCCACTGATAAACTTGCAAAAGCGAGCGGTATAGCGACCTCCTTTAGAGACATAGTCAGTATCTTCAATTAGCCGTCTTCCGTCTTTATCTCTGGTTTTAGCCAGTTCAACTTCTATCGTGCATGGCCGTCCGCTAACAGGCAGATCCTGAAGTCGTCTTTTGACATAGTGGTCTACGGTGCAGGTTGCACCTGTGATTGGATCTTTGACCTTATATCTTCGGTCTCGACGGCAACGAACGAAAACTGATTGGGACACTTCTTCTATTGAACAAGATTCGACACACTGACCTTTAAAGCAAAACAACGAGGAATACAAAGACGACAAAATACACTACAAACTTATAATAAAAATAAGCATTATAAATCATGTGATTATGATAGGTTCATTGATGTTGTTTGACTCATGAAAGCGGAGAAGAGCCGAAAATCTAAGTGTCATTTTTGTATTTTTAGATGCGGTAGATCTTACAACAAAGTTGGCATTTCCATCTTTCTGAGTAGCCAAATAGCTTGTCAGTCCAACTCGGTTTAAGTTGTACGATCTGCATTGAACCACATTTACACATAAGCCAATTACCTTATTATCAGTTTAATCACCTGCGACCACTTATCGTGGTTTGGGTAGAACCAGCCGTCTGTTGAGTATAGCTGGTTATCAAAACGTAGCTTGATAAATGATCCAGTCAGACACTCTGTAAGGTGTTCATCGCTGTGGATACGCAATGAGCCAAGATAGTAGCAGAATAGTACGGCTTTTATCGTGTCATGTTGTTTCATATCCGAGAATCTATATGCTCTCTATGGTTATCCTTACTCTAGATAATGCGAAAAGCACAGCTGCCTTTGGCTCTTTTGTCATCAGTCCTGTCTCCATATCTTCAATTTGTGGTGATCGGTCTTTTCTTTGAAAATATCTTGTTTCGCCATTTTATTTGCTGAATTTATATTCACATTTTAAGGTTTTTTATTTTGCGCTGTCTGTTTGTGATTTCTGATGTTTAAAGCAATTTTGATAATGAATCTTGCATATCTTTAAGCTAACTCTGTGTAATTGGCTATAATTTGAGTTCGTAACACTGATTTTTTCGATTTGTAACCCGTGTAACACAAAAAATTAAGCCTGTAAGGTGGTAATTATTTTTTCTGAGTTTATGGGGTTTAGCAGTAAATTTTCCTTTTGGGAGGATGAAATAATCGTGAAAACAGTAAAACCTTACGTAACAATGTATTTACAATCTCCTCATTCTAGTGAGAAGGAATGTATCGGATGCTATTACACGAATCAGTACCCCAATTTGCAAATGGGAACGAAGAAAGCACACAAAGTGCTCTGCGCCATACCGCAAACTGCGTAGTGATGGTGCCACCTAAAGAATTTCGCTTTAACGAAGAAACTGCGAGAGACAACGAGTTTCAGAATCAGGTGTCACTCAGCCAGAAAGAAGTTTCTCAAAAAACCATGGCTGAATTTGCTGCGATGGTAGCAACCTTGCGTCAGGAAGGTGTTCAGGTGGTGGAGTTTGATTATCCTCTGTCAGATGTTGCGACGCCAGATGCGGTATTCCCGAATAACTGGTTCAGTACAACGTGTGATGGGACCTTATATACGTTCCCGATGGCGTGTGAAAACCGTCAGAAAGAAGTTCGTCCAGACGCTCTTGTCGCCGCGTTAGCGAAAGCGGGACGAGAGGTGTCACAGCAAGCTAGCTTAACCGAATACGTTAACGATCAGGCGTATCTGGAAAGTACTGGTGTGATGATTTTTGATCATTTTAACAAGACAGTTTATGCGGCACTTTCTCAGCGCTGTGATCGCTTGGTTCTGGAAGATTATGCAAATCGTATTGGCTACGATCGCGTGATTTCTTTCCAAACACGCTTGCCTTCTGGCTCACCGATTTACCATACCAATGTAATGATGGCGGTAGGTGAACAGTTCTGTGTTATCTGTGACGAAGTAATCCCTGAGTTCGAGCGTCGCTTTGTGCTGAAATCACTGGCGAAAGACAAGCAAGTGATCTCGATTTCGATTGAGCAGATGAATCAGTTCTGCGGCAACATCCTTCAACTGGAAACCGTGAATGGTGACAAGGTGATTGCGATGTCTCAATCGGCATACGATGCGTTTTCACCAGCACAAAGAAACCAGTTAGCGACGCACGGTAAATTACTACCGTTTGATGTGACGACAATCGAATCTATCGGTGGTGGTTCTGTTCGCTGTATGCTGGGTGAAGTCTTTTTGCCAAGCCGTCAAGCTATGCTGTAAGTACTTACTAACTAATTTATCTCTAAACGTTTCGCCAATCCTTTTGAAGGGTTGGCGAAACTGTTTCTATCTGCCACATATTCTTTGGTGTACAGGTTAATTTGGTAATAAAAAAGGGCGAACAGAAAATAGTTCGCCCTTTGCATTGATATTCAGAGAATGTTATTGCTGCGTTGAACTCATCGCATCCTCGATCGTTTTCGTCATATCAAACGTCGAGCCACCTTGCGTTGGAGGGTATTCAACGAGGCTCTTCACATGCTCTTGTACCATCTCACTCACAGGCGCAAGCAGCCATGAGATTTTCTGAGCTAAGTGACCGTTTGCATCGATTGAATCATAGCTTTCGAATGGATCGGCGCGTAAGTTGTACACTTTAGGTTTGTTAAGTGTGACTAGGTTGTCGTAGTAATGTTCTGCAACGGCGAAGTGGAACTTCCAAGGCCCGACACGCACAGCTGACAGCTGACCTTCGAAGTAGTAAAAAATGGATTTACGAGCAGAGTGATCAGATTCTCCTTTCCAATACGCTAAGTTATCAACACCGTCGATGTACTGTTTCTTCTCTTTGATCATTTTTTCGTTAACATCCTTGACCCCAGCGGCCGACGCTAACGTGGTAAAGAGATCCTGATGTCCTTGAATACCGTTCAAAACTTGTCCCGCAGGAATCGCTGCAGGCCATTTAACCATTGTCGGTACTCTTACCCCACCTTCATAGGTGGTCATTTTTTCACCGCGGAATGGTGTTGTACCGCCGTGTGGCCACGATGAATGTTCAGGGCCGTTATCTGTTGAGTAGATAATAATGGTGTTCTCGGTTAAGCCCCTTTTGTCTAACTCGGCCAGTAAATATCCAATGTCGGCATCGTGTTGCAACATGCCGCTGCCATAATAGTCATATTCACTGGTGTACTTCTCAGCTGCGTAGCGCCACTTGTCATCTAAGCGTGTATACAAGTGCATACGACTGGTGTTGATCCAAGTAAAGAATGGCTTTTCGTCTTCCATGGACTTGTCGATAAACTTGATCGCCGCCGGGAGCATTTCCTCGCGGTCAAAATTCTTCATCCGTTCATTACCCAGAGGGCCAGTATCGGTGCATTTTTGTTTGCCGATCTCTCCGAATCTAGGTTCAACGGTTTTGTCTTCTTTCTCCGTTGCATAGCAATGAAGGACGCCACGAGTTCCAAATTTTTTCGCATACTCTTCAACCGAGCCAGAGTATTCTTTAGCAAAATTTTGGTAGTCCCTTTGTTCGTGTTCTTCTTGAGTATTTAAGTGATACAAATTGCCAAAGAACTCATCAAAGCCGTGGACGGTTGGCAAGGCAAAATTATGGTCACCAAGGTGGTTCTTACCAAACTGTCCTGTCGCGTAACCCGCTTGTTTTAAAACTTCGGCTAAAGAAGGGGACTCTTTTTTGAGGCCTAATTCACCACCGGGAAACTGTACGGTAGTCATCCCCGAACGAATTGGGTATTGACCGGTAATAAATGCCGCTCGACCCGCGGTAGAACTCGGTTGGGCGTAGTGATCGGTAAACATGATGCCTTCGTTGGCGATACTGTCGATGTTCGGTGTTTTGTATCCCATCGTACCCATGCCATACGCACTGACGTTTTGCCAACCAATATCATCACCAAAAATGACCACAATGTTTGGCTTGTCTGCCGCTAGAGCCGTCACAGGTAATGCAGCCCCTATCATTGCTGCAACTGTTTTGATTTTCATAGATAAATTTCCATATGCTACTGACTGTCTAAGTCAGTATAGTGCAAGGATTTTATTCGGTTTCAGTTTGAATATCTTTTTGGGATTTTTGCAGGCGAGGCACGTTAGAGTCGCAAATATTTTCAACGAGTCGTGTTTTTAAGACAGAGGGAACGCGAAGGCAGCATGACGATTTTAGATATTTTGAAGAATCTGATTATCTTATGATGTAAGTACTTACTATTTCTTTAGGCATAAAAAAGCCAGCAGATAGAGGTCTGCTGGCAAAGTCTTTGGGCTTCTTTTCTTTTTATTGTTCCAGAAGTTCTGGAGATTAACCTTGCTTACGAATCAGGTAGTCAAACGCGCCTAAGCTTGCTTTTGCACCTTCACCCATCGCAATGATGATCTGTTTGTAAGGAACCGTTGTTGCGTCACCCGCAGCAAATACACCTTCTAGGCTGGTTTCACCGTGACTGCCTACTTCAATTTCACCGCGAGGAGACAAGTTCACATCTGAATCTTTCAGCCACTCTGTGTTAGGAACAAGACCGATTTGAACGAAGATACCCGATAGCTCAAGTTCTTTGATTTCATCTGTGTTGCGGTCTTTGTATTTCAGGCCAGTCACGCGCTTGCCGTCACCCACAACTTCCGTTGTTTGTGCCATGGTAATGATGTCGACGTTTGGTAGCGAGTTCGCTTTGTTGATCAGTACTTGGTCAGCACGTAAAACATCAGCAAATTCAAGAACCGTTACATGCTCCACAATACCTGCAAGGTCGATTGCCGCTTCGATACCTGAGTTACCGCCACCGATAACGGCAGTTTTCTTACCTTTGAATAGCGGTCCATCACAGTGTGGGCAGTATGCAACGCCTTTATTACGGTACTCTTGCTCACCAGGAACATTCATTTCACGCCAGCGAGCACCTGGGCTCAGAATGACACTCTGACTCTTAAGCGTTGCGCCACTTTCTAACTGAATGTGGATTAGACCATCTTCAGTATGTGCTGCGCCCATTAGCTTTTTAGCTTGTTGTTCTGTCACAACGTCAACGTCGTACTCTTTCAAATGCTCGCCAAGATCGGCAGCCAGCTTAGGGCCTTCAGTGCGTTTGACTGAGACAAAGTTTTCGATCGCCATTGTGTCCATAACCTGACCACCAAAACGTTTAGCCACAACACCAGTGCGGATGCCTTTACGTGCTGCGTAAAGCGCTGCTGCACTACCACCTGGGCCGCCACCTACAACAAGAACGTCGTAAGGTTCTTTTTCATCCAGCGCTTTTGCTGCTTTCTCGCTTGCGCTGTCGTCGACTTTGTTCAGAATTTCTGTAAGTGACATGCGGCCTTGGCCGAACAGCTCACCGTTAACGAATACACTTGGTACTGCCATGATATCGCGCTGTTTCACTTCGTCTTGGAACAAAGCACCGTCGATCATGGTTGCTTTCACTTTCGGGTTAATCGCTGCCATCATGTTAAACGCCTGAACAACATCAGGACAGTTCTGACAAGACAGAGAAATAAAGATTTCTACATCCAGTTCTTTATCTAGCGCAGCGATTTGTTCAATCACTTCTGGCTCTAGCTTGATTGGGTGACCGCCAGAGTGAAGCAGAGCAAGGACTAGTGACGTAAATTCATGGCCCATAGGCAGGCCAGCAAAGCTAAGTGCTGTTCCTTTAGTCGGGTTGGTTACCGCCATTACTGGTTTACGGTCACTGGCTGCGTCGTCACGAACAACAGAAATATGCTCGCTCATTTCTGCGATTTGATTAGCGAGAGACAAAATATCATTTGCCGCTTTGCTTTCATCTAGGCTAACCACTAGACGTACGTCTTCTTTTACATTAGCCAGATATTGTTTGAGTTGTTGTTGGATCGCTTGGTCTAACATAGTTGTTATTACCTTTTAATAAACAGAAGAGTGGTTACTCTGGATAAAAACATGAGGAGAGAGCAAACCGGGAAGAAGGTCGTCAAGGTATCTAACCCGGATTGCTCTCTTTAATTAGGTTTTGATTCTTAGATTGAACCAGCGTTGGCTAATCTAGAATTAGATTTTGCCTACTAGGTCTAGAGAAGGTGCTAGCGTTTCTTCGCCTTCTTTCCATTTAGCTGGGCAAACTTCGCCTGGGTGTGCAGCTACGTACTGAGCCGCTTTAACTTTGCGTAGTAGGTCTTCTGCGTCACGGCCGATGCCTTCTGCAGTGATTTCCATTGCCTGGATAGTACCTTCTGGGTCGATTAGGAACGTTGCACGGTCTGCAAGACCTTGACCTTCACGCATCACGCCGAAGTTGTTTGTGATGTTGCCAGTTTGGTCGCCAAGCATGTAGTAGTTGATTTTGCCGATAGTCTCAGAGCTGTCGTGCCATGCTTTGTGAGTGAAGTGAGTGTCAGTTGATACTGAGTAAACTTCAACGCCACGGCTTTGTAGCTCTGCGTAGTGGTCTGCTAAGTCACCTAGCTCGGTCGGACAAACGAACGTAAAGTCAGCTGGGTAGAAGAAGAATACCGCCCACTTACCTAGAACATCTTGTTCTGTTACTTGTACGAATTCGCCTTCTTTAAACGCTGTAGCTGTAAATGGTTTGATTTTAGTATTGATCATTACTTTACTTTCCTTTCGGTTATTTTGGATTAGCAAATCTTGCTGTCGGAAAGTATATTCGCATCTGAGTTAGGTTAAATAAAATTGCTTTTAACTATCTTATTGATAGCTGATTCCTATTTTCCTAAATAGAAAAAACCTATTACGCCTAATTTGTACTGACTATTAATAGGTTTTTGTTTTTCACTCTGCGATGACCATGTTGCGCCTGGATAGAAGCTTCACAAGCCAATAGTTTTAGGTTTATTTATTGTTATTATAGTGTTAAATAAATGTAAATTACGCAAGTGTATCCAACAGCTTGTTGCACAAATTCTTTAAAGTAATCAGTTCATCCAGTTCTAATGTTATTTTGCAGGCTATGGCATTAGGAACGGATTTAGCGCGTGTTTTTAACTGTTTTCCTTCGCTGGTCAGGTTCAAAACTCTCACACGCTCATCGCTTTCGCTTCTCCCCCTAGTAACGAACCCTTTTGCTTCTAGTCGTTTCAACAGAGGCGTCAGTGTGCCTGAGTCCAAGTGAAGACGTGAGCCTAATTCTTTGACACTTGCCCCGTCTTTTTCCCAAAGAACCATCATGACCAGATACTGAGAGTAGGTAAGTTCCAGCTCATCCAGTAGAGGACGATAAGCGCGAATGACGGCGTTAGCTGCACTATAGAGCGGGAAACACACTTGATTTTCCAGCAAAATTTTCTCATCGTCGTTCAATGGGTTTTCTGTGTAGCACTGACTCATGGGCTTGGCCTATCTGTTCACTATGGAGGTTATAAAAATAAATTGTGCACAATATAGTTGCAAGTGAAGTTTGTTTCGATATAAGATTGCAAGCAATTAAATTGTACACAACTTAAATTGGAAGAGGATTTTCGTATGACGACGTTATACAAAACTCAAGCAACTGCTCTTGCCGGTCGTAATGGCCAAGTGAAAACTGACGATGGTCTATTGTCTCTCGACTTAGCATACCCGAAAGAAATGGGAGGCACAGGTGCAGCAACAAACCCAGAGCAACTGTTTGCTGCTGGATACTCGGCGTGTTTTTCTAACGCGATTTTACACGTAGCGCGTGAAGCTAAAGTGAATCTCAAACATGCGCCAGTAACCGCAGAAGTGGGCATTGGTCAGAACGGCAACGGCGGTTTTGCTCTTACCGTCAGTCTGGCGGTTGAGCTGGATTTACCACAAGAGCAAGCGCTTGAACTGACTCGTACTTCACATCAGGTTTGCCCATACTCAAATGCGGTGCGCGGTAATATCGATGTTGCAGTCACCGTAAATGGCGAAGCGATTTAATTGAGTTGGATTGCTTAATCAGATAAAAAAGCCTGCATAATCGCAGGCTTTTCGGCTATTTGATGGCAGTACAGAAACTGACGTCTGCATGGTGAGTTTGTGGGTCAAAGCTATGGTAAAGCTCGAAGCAAGGACGATCATCGCTTTCAATGCCAGACTTAATCACTTTACTCATCAAATCATCCCATGCTTTTGAGTATTGGCCGTTTTCCGTGATGCGTTGACGCATGACTGCGTATTGACCACCAGGAAAGTCTTGCAGCTCAATGCCACTTGGAACTTCGGTGTCTTCAGGCACCATCAAACAGATGTCAGTTCGACATTTCTCGTTCGGCGTGATTTCTGGGTTGTCGTGGTAAATAAAGATGCAGGTGTTGCCCGCCAGACCTTTCATGCCAGCCCATTGGTATAGATGACCTGCTGGCTCTTCATAGCCTTCGCCGTAAGGACCATTCACGCGAATGTACGCCAGTTTGGTTGCGTCAAAGTGTTGCGTTTCCATAATAATGCTCCATGTTGTGAGTTCAGAGCCAGTATATGAATCGCTGGGATTTTCTTCGTTTCCGTTCTTGCGCAATGTGTGTCCAATCTTGCTGTTTCGCGCTAATTCAGAAAACTGTTGGTAGTTTTCACAATCGCGAAAGGCCGTTGGCGTCACCCCATAATGTTGTTTGAACGCTTTGGCTAAGCTTTGTGAGCTAGAAAAACTGTACTCTAAAGCAATGTTGAGCACCGGTTGTTTGGATTTGAACAGGTCATCCGCTGCGGCTTCTAGTCTTAAACGTCGGATGAAATCGGCTAAGGTCTCGCCCTGCACGGCTTTGAAAGTACGATGAAAGTGATAGGGGGATAAGTTCGCTAACGCCGCAACTTCGAGTAGATTGAGTGGTTCGTTAAAGTGCTGTTCCAGATAGCGAATAACAGGAACGAGTCGTTTTTGATAATCGACGCGTATTATTGGTTCATCCTTGTTTGATTTGCTCAAAGCGTATCGTAACAAGGCAAGCTTTCAAGGCTGCTATTGGATAAATGCGTCGCGGTCGGTTGTTTTAAATAAAGATATTGTTGTTCAACAATAGGTTAAACCTCACACTGGTAAGCGAAGCACACAATAAAGTGCTCAATACCCTGTCAGCTCCATATAGCCAGTGCCTGAATGAGACCCGTCGATGGTCACCGGACCCTCCCAATAGGTTACCGACAGGGGCATTTGTGCCTTAGGATTGAGTGCAGTAATCGTGATTTCAATTTGCTGATTGGGGATCGAAAGCTGCCACTCAGTTGGATAGTCACGACCTTGAATAGTCGTTTTTCGGGAAGCTTTTAAGCGGAGCTCGTTTTGTTGAATCGCGGTTCCGCTGCCATCTTGGTTCATCAACTTAGCATGCGAGTAACTGGCTTTTCCGGTTTTTGCATCGCGAAGTTGGAACACCATCAGGCTTGTTTCCTCACCCAGCCTTAGCGCAAACCAATCCCAACCTTGCTGTGACTCGTGTAAGTACTGTGAGCTCCACTCTCTGTCGATCCAACCTTTACCTGAGACCTGATGAGTTTCGCCATCGATGGTGACTTCTCCCTCTACATCAATAAACGGCTGACTGTAGTAATGCGAAGCGGCCTGACCATCGGCACTTTTGGTGCTGTATCCTTGCTCGCCTTGCTTTTGATAGGGCGCATTGCTGGTTAGTTTGAGTGAGTAACCAAATTGCTTGGAGTTGGTATTGAGCGCAGCGGGAAACAACTCATCGGTGGATGAGATCCACTGCCAATCATCCAGATAAACACGAAATGGTGAGGTGTCCACTCCGGCAAGCTCGCTGTGATCCCGTGACCATTTTTCATCGGCGTAATGTTTGTCTTTGGTGGTAATCGCGCTATGCGCCATGTAAATTTGATGGCTTTGCCAAACGGCCTTTGTTTCTTCTGGTTTGTCTTTCTGTGGTACCGCAGCGAAGCGAAATTGTGTCCATTGCACACCGAGAGGGTTGCCCTTTTCATCGGTTAAGGTTGCCGTTAAGTACCACCATTCATGACGAAAATCGAGGTGCGCTTGATGATCTGCAGGGAAGGTGATCTCAACACCTTTCATCACTGGAGTGAACGACTCGGCCTCGGCTGGTACTTCACTTCCTCCTAATAGCATCCCTACATTTTGTCGCTTGGATTCTTCACAGCCGATAAGAGCTAAACAACCAAGTACTAGCGCAACATGCTTTACGATTTTACTCATCACAGTACCTCACTTTGTAAGCTGGATACCACAGGTTTGCTCACCAAGCGCCACATTGGGATCAGGGTAGCCATCACCGCGACTAAAATGGTAATGACGGAGATACTGAGTGCATCACTCCAGCTCCATAGGTAGTTCAAGCTCCAGCCGAAAGCGCGTAAGGTTACTACGTCAGTCAGTATATAGCCGACCATTGCGCCAAGTGGTATGGCGACAACCAACGTAAAGCTAACCAAAGCGACGATTTGCCCAACCACCATCGCCATCAATTTTCGACGACTCACGCCAAGCGCATACAACCTTGCAATGGCGGCTTTGCGCGCATCGAGTAACATAAAGCAAGCGCTGAACAAACCGATCACAGCCACCATTAAAGTCACGCCATTTAGTGTGCGTGTGATGGCAAAGGTTTGTGAAAAGATATCTAACGCGACTGATTTGACGTGAGCCTGATCGTAGAGCTGACTCGGACTCAGAGCCAACTGTTGTTGTAATTGGTCATACATGGATTTTTTGTCGCCAGAGATTTTGATCCCAAGGCTAATCGGCAAGTCTGTAAAACCGCGCTCTTGCCACAATTGAGGGGCAAGTAATACTTCGCCATTGGGTGCACCGTAGTCGTGAAAAATGGCTCCTACAGTCAGAGTCTCGCCTTTCAACGCATCGAGCTTCAATTCACTACCAAGCGATAAGCCAAGTTTCACTGCGGTAGGTTCACTAATCGCAACGACCTCTCCTTGATAAAAGTGCGGCCAGAACTCATCAACACGAGACTTAAATACCATGGTTTGTTCTAAAGTGTCTTTACCTTTGGTGCCAAGCCGGATAGGTAAGCCCTGCAAGTTTGCATCGACATAATACTGTTTATAGACTTTTTCTACGTTGTCGAAGTGTTCCAGAGCATGCTCAACATTCGCCATTTCACCCTGCGATGGACTGACGTAAATATCCGCATGTAGCCTTTGTTCGAGCCATTGCTTTAAGGTGGATTCAAAGCTTCCGACCAAATTGTTCATACCGATATTGGCGGTCACGGCAAGAAGCAGCGCCATCATCGCAAGAGAAAGTGGAGAAACCAACTCACGCAGTTCAGCAAACAGATACTGCACTAAGCCAGGTGTGTTTTGCTGCTCGCTCCAATACGCTAATACGCTGAGCGTTTTCGGTAGATATAAAGGAATTGAAACCACTAACACACCAAGCCATGCCATGGTCAGGCGATGATGGTCACTCAACCATAAACCTGTCAGAGATAGCGTGGTGAGCACCAAGCCGACAAGGAACAGTTGATTCTGGTTGGATGTTTCTGGTGCTTGATAAAGACCACTATGTGAAGAAAGCGGCTGATGGACTCGCTGTTTAAAGTGCTGCCAACAAGCGAGCAAAGCCGCCACTAACGTCAGCAATAGCGCCTGTGCCCACCATTGCCATTGCCACGTGCCGGGAAGCAAAGTAGCGCCGTACAGTTGTTCAAGCGTAAGGGCAACCGTTGGATGTAACCAATGACTTAATTGCATACCGAGGACAAAGCCAAGTGACGCGCCGAACGCCACCAAAATCATCAATTCAACTAATAGCGCAGAGAACACATTTATCGGTGCGATGCCAGCCTGCTGAATTTGTACCAACAGGCGATTACGTTTGAGTAAACTGTACTTCACGCCGTTATAGGCGATAAACAGGCCGACTAAAAACGCCAACAAACTCATCGCTGTAAGATTAAGATGGAAGCTGTCCGTTAGTGAGCCAAGATCGGTGCTTTGGGTGTTGGCGACCCATTGTCCTTGTTTTCCGACTAAGCTTTGCCATTTCTCGAGGTTATTGCCTTCAGTATTGAAAACCGCGATATAGCTCAGTTGTCCGGGTTTATTGAGTAACTGCTGAGCGAAGCCAATATCCATCAACATCCGGCTTCCCAGTTGCCAGCCATCCGGCAGAACAACGACTTTCGTTTTGACCTCATCCAGAATCATGAAATCTGCGCCACCTAGATTGTGATGTTGGGATTGACTCATCATCACAATCGGTTCTCCAGCCAATAGCTGAGTCAGGGGGAGTGCGCTGTCAAATAGGGAAACATCTTGTTCGTTACTAGAGTCCGAGGAATAACGTGTTCCAGAGGTGATTGCCTCAATAAGGTCGCTTCCCTGCACTGACCACCGACGACCTTGTTCATCCCTGACCCGACCTTCGATCACCGGCAGTGAGGCGCTTAACCCCTTTTGCCTAAGTGAAAAGTAGAGCGATTCGGGCAAATAGCGTTGACCAGTTGGTGGGATAATCAGGTTTTGTGCTTGAGCGCTCAGCTGCTCTGTAGATTCTGCGTAGCTGCGCTTGGCATTGAGATTGATGGCTTGCACGGCGACAAACAACGTAACGGCGAGTACGATGCCAACTAGAATTGCTGCGGCTTGCAGCGGTGCTTGCCGATAATGAGTGGTAAACAGGTAAAGTGCGAGTTTGGTGTGCGCAAACCTGGTTTTTTTCATAGCGCGGCTCGGAGGTTGTCCAGCTCACGGACAAGGTGACCGTTTTTCAAGCGCAGTTGAGCTTGCATGAATTCGGCACATTCAGTGCTATGCGTCACCAATATCACTGCGGTTTTACCTTGCGTGGTAATGTCACTCAGCAGCTTCATGACCTCTAAACCGGCTTTTTGGTCAAGGTTACCAGTAGGTTCGTCAGCGAGTAAGAGTTTGGGTTTGTGGGCTAAGGCTCTGGCTATGGCGACACGTTGTTGCTGACCACCAGAAAGGGTAGAGACATGCCTGTTTAGTAAATCACTAATAGCCAGAGTCTCCACTAAATAGTCACACCATTCGTTCCAATTTAGCTGGTTCAAATTTAGTGGAAAGGCAATGTTTTGTTTAACGTTTAGTGGCGTTAACAGGTTGAATTGTTGAAAGATGACGCCAAGCTTTTGGTGTCGAAAAAGGCTCCATTGCGGGTCTTTCCAAGCCGTGGTGTTTTCTCCATCTAACCATAGTTCGCCACTTGATAGAGGTTCGAAGCCCGCAATGATATTGAGTAGGGTACTTTTACCGCTACCACTTGCCCCTGTTAGTGCCACGCTTGCGCCGTTTGCCAGAGCGAAGTCGACATCTTCCAGCACACGGTGGTTCTCGTTGCCATCAACAAAGCTTTTGCTGGCACTTTTAAGTGTGACAAGCGGATTTCCCATTTTCTCTCCCTGTAATCCAACAACTTGAGCCGTTTCTTTCGGCGGTTGTATATCTATAAGATTTTAGACAACAAACTGAAAACGATAGCGATTAACGTCGACTTCCAGACAACTTGTACTCAAAATAGAAGGGAATGGATGAGTGGTTCGGGGAGATGGTAGTTTGGGTTTACGATCTCAACCACCTACTTGAGTAGGCGGTTGTTATTTAGAGCGTTTCGTTCTTCCTCATTCTTCAGCCGGCTTTAAAAGTAGGGGCCTTCACAATTTTGAAGTTGTCCCAAGCTTGGCTAGTTGGCATCACTTCTAAGCTGTTAATGTTGATGTGGCTTGGCTGCTCTGCTATCCACAGCATGATGTCAGCGATGTCCTCTGGCTGCAGTGGGTTAGTGCCATCGTATATTTGGTTGTACTTGTCCTGATCCCCATTAAAGCGCACTAAACTGAACTCACTTTCAGACAAGCCCGGCTCTAAACTGGTGATACGGAGCCCCGTGCCCGCGAAATCTGAACGCAAATTCCGTGAAAACTGAGCCACAAATGCTTTGCTGGCACCGTAGACGTGTGCGCCCGGATAACACCAGTTGGAGGCAATACTGGCTAAATTGATAATGGTCGCTTTTGGTTGCTCTAGCAGGATTGGCAACAGTGCGTGCGTGACGTTAACCAGGCCTGTGACATTGGTATCGATCATGGTGTGCCAATCATCGAGTGACGCTTCATTTGCGGGGCTTGCTCCTAATGCCAGGCCAGCGTTGTTAATCAAAATTTCGATGTTCTTGAATTGTTCTGGTAATTGTTCAATCACCGCTTTCACATCTTCAGCGTCTCGTACATCCATTGTCGCAATATGGATGTCACAGTCTTGAGATAATTCATCCGCGAGCGCATTCAAACGTTCTTTACGCCTGCCAGTTAACACCAATTGGTAGCCTTCGTGACCAAAACACCTTGCTGCCGCTTGGCCAAAGCCCGATGTTGCGCCAGTGATAAACACAGTAGGTAGATTCATAGCCAATGTCCTTTTTCCGTTAGAGCATCCAAATTGCTCGGAGCAGCGCCAGAGCTGATAGTATTAACATCAGATAGAATGCCGCTTGATGAATGATGTTTAAGTTCTTGTATTTAAAAGCCTGTTTTCCTGCCATCAATGCCGTCATTGCAATTAGTGCATAACCTAATGGGTGATCGGGCATGAAGTACCACTGTTTGGTCATCACATAGCTACTGCCGACAACAAAACAGCTAGTAAGAAAGAAGTAGCTGATTAAGCTATTGCGCTGCACGTCAATGGGCATCTTGCTATAGCGCATGTAAATCACAACGGGTGCGCCCCCTGCGGACACAGCACTGGTTGTCCAGCCTGACATAAACCCACACAACAACGGTGACCGTGATAGCTGTAATGTCAGGGCATGCTTGCTGTGACTGAGTGCAGCAAGGGCTAGTATCGCGCCCGGAACGATCACTTTAAGCTGACTATCTGGCAGGTAGAGCAAGAGTAGGTAACCAAAAGGTACACCAAGACCCGTAGCCCACAGCAGTGGGGTCAGTGTTTTGAAATCGGTTTTGTTCCACGCGGAAGCGACCAAAGGCAAGCAAACTAGCAAGTCTAATAGCAGTACCGCAGGCACCATTTCGGCAACAGGGTACATAGAAGAAAGGACTAGGATAACCAAGGCTGAGAAACCGAAGCCGGTATAGCCTCTGATGAAACCTGCAACAATCAATGTAGAAATAATGATAAATTCTGACACGGCGACCTTCCTTTCTAATCAACCAACCGTAATGCTTAATGTTAATTTACTTGGATTAGGAAGGATTCCTTAGTACCAGTTGAGGTTATTTATGGGTGCAGGTAAAGCCATGAAAAATAATAAAAAAACCATCACGAGTTAAGTTCGTAATGTATGGTTATTGGTTCGGTAAATCTCTTGCTTTCGGGCGGGTTTACAATAGTGAGGCGAGTTTTTGGATCCCGGCGTCTATCTTGCCTTTGTCTATCGCGGAGAAGCCGAGTCTTATGTATCGACGGCTATCTAAATGAAAGCGGGCGAAGTGAATGGTTCCAGGCTCTACCAACACTCCGGCATCCTGAGCTTTTTTGGCGAAAGCTTCACAGTCGATAGGTTCAGGTAATTTCAGCCAGAATGAGCTGCCCCCCATCGTTTCTGTGGTCACACATTGCGGCAGGTGCTTTTCTATTGAAGTACGCATTTCAGTCCAGCGTTCTTGGTAGCAATTTTTCAGCTTACGTAGATAGGTGTCGTAATGACCTAGCGAAATAAACAGTGCACAGGTGCGTTGGTTGTTCGCTGGTGGATGGCGGAACATCAAGCGTCGAAGTGAACGTGTTGCTTGAATCAAAGGTCTTTCAGTGACCATATAGCCTAATCTCAGCCCCGGGGATAGTGATTTGGATAAGCTACCGATGTAAATGACTCGGCCATGTGTATCCAAACTTTTGAGTGATGGGCTCGCCTGACTTAGCACATTGACTTCACTCTCATAATCATCTTCTATGATCACAAAGTCATATTTTTCAGCGGCATCCAGCAGTGCTTGTCGCCTTTGCATCGACATGGTGACATTGGTGGGCACTTGATGGCTCGGGGTGACGTAGACATAGTCACACTGCTTTAACTCGTCGCTGATTTCAATCCCTTGGCAATCTATGCCAATAGGTACGATATGCGCGCCACGAGAAGCAAAAATATTACGCACGTCTGGGTAGCCCGGCTCTTCAATACCAATGGCCGTTCCTTGATTTGCCAACAGCTCTGCCAATAGATACAACGAATTTTGTGTACCTATCGTGATAAGAATTTCTTCCTGATGGGCTTTTATACCGCGTTTGGTGAGCACGTTATTTTGTAGCTGTTTGATAAGTGCCGGGTCATCACTGTCGATTGAGTCTGATATCCAGTCTTTTACTACACCGGAACGCTGTGATAAGCGGCAGCATTCGCGCCAATGGTTTAGAGGGAATATCGAGTGGTCAGGTTGTCCGAACAAAAACGGATAAGGGTAATCTTGCCAGTTTTTGGCCTTGGATATATTGCGTTGATTACGCAGATCTTTCTTAATTCGGTTGGTCCAAAAATGGGCAGGTTTTGCACCAAGAATGACTTCATCACGCGATGTTGATGTGTCGTCGATATTTAAATCTTCGTGTAATGCTTCTGTATTTGGGTAGTAGCCACTGCGCTCCTGCGACTTCAAATACCCTTCATCAACCAGTTTGTCATAGACGAGAACAACGGTATTTCGAGAAACTCTGAGCATTGATGCCAGCTTGCGGCACGAAGGTAACGCTTTATCTTCAAAGACGCCATTACGCATTGCGTCGAGTAAGTGTTCCCTAATTTGTTCTTGCAAGCTTCTCTCTGGAGAGAATTGTATGTGCATCAAATATTCACTTTTCATAACTCGCCTATAACGGTGCTGTTTTATTCTACTAACAATCGCTAAGCATCAACCGTACCAACTTCCCTTTTACTTAATAGTTACTGCAATGTGTGTTGACCCCATAAAAAGCTACAACTGGATCTATATGCCAGACAGGGAGCTTGTCTAAGGTGAAAGAAAACCGAAGGAGAGCGTTTATGGATTACGGACAAACACATTTGGCACAGCAGCCAGCCCAGCGCGATGTTGAACAGGTCGAAGCGTGGGATAAAGCGCATGTTTGGCATCACTTAACACAACATGCCGCATTTGAAAGCCAGTCACCGCTTATCATGTCCCATGGTAAAGACGAGTATGTTTGGGATATTAAAGGCAATCGCTATTTGGACGCGAGCTCAGGTGGTGTGTGGTGTGTCAATGTCGGCTATGGACGCGAGCGAATTGCCGAGGTGATAAAAAACCAAGCGTTGCAATTGAACTACTTTGCAGGTTCCGCTGGATCTCCAGTGATGGCGGAGTTTGCCAGTAAACTCATCGAAAAAATGCCGGGTATGAGCCGTGTTTATTTTTCTAACTCGGGTTCTGAAGCGAATGAAAAAGCGTACAAAATAGTACGCCAGATTGCGCACAAAAAGTATGGTGGTAAAAAGCATAAGATCCTTTACCGAGAGCGAGACTATCACGGTACAACCATCACATGCTTGAGTTCCACCGGGCAAGAAGAACGCAGAGCACAGTACGGCCCGTTTACCCCAGGCTTTGTTGAATTTCCGCATTGCTGTGAGTATCGCTCTCAGTTTGGCAGTGTCGATGACTACGGCATCAAAGCAGCACAACAATTAGAAGAGGTGATTTTACGTGAAGGGCCAGAAACCGTAGGTGCGATTGTCGTTGAGCCGATCACGGCGGGTGGTGGCGTGATCACCCCGCCGAAAGGCTACTACGAAGAGATCCAACGTATCTGTAAAAAGTACGATATTTTGATTCACGTTGACGAAGTGGTGTGTGGTGTTGGTCGCACTGGCAAATGGTTCGGATACCAACATTATGGTATCAAGCCAGACATCGTGACGATGGCGAAAGGGGTTGCATCGGCTTACGCTGCTATCTCTTGTACCGTGACAACAGAGGAAGTTTTCCAACAGTTCAAAGACGATCCTTCGGATAAATACAGCTACTTCCGAGACATCAGTACTTTCGGCGGCTGCACGATTGGACCCGCCGCCGCATTAGAGAACTTAAAAATCATTGAAGAAGAAAACCTGATCAATAACGCCGCTCACGTTGGTGAATATTTAATGGCGCAGCTTCAGCGCTTGAAATCGAAATATGAAATGGTCGGTGATGTGCGAGGAAAAGGGTTATTTCTTGGTATCGAATTGGTAGAAGACAAAACGAGCAAAGAACCTGTCAAAGAGGCCGTTGCTGCCGATATTGTGGCTAAGTGCATGAAGCGAGGTGTGCTTATCGGGCGTACCAATCGATCCTTTGAACGGTTAAATAATACCTTGTGTTTGAGTCCACCGTTGACTCTCACTCTAGAGCAAGCCGACGAAATCGTGAATGTTATTGACGTGGCCATTGCCGAAAAAGTCGCAGAGCCAGTGATTTAACGTCTATTTAAAACCAATAAAAATCAACAGCGCCTTGGTGCTCCTTCGTGGATTGCCAAGGCGCTTTTTCTCGTTGTTAAACCCGATAATAAATGCACTAAGATGGCGCACTGAATTGGTGCGTAACTGGACCAATAAAGAAATGCTCTGGTACTACCTAACCACAACAGCAACTCGTAATGTGAAGATGTCATACAGCACATAAGGACGTGGATATGAAGACACTGATGAATAAATCACTGAAAAACAAGTTGGCGAGCAAAACGGTATTACTGGGGACTTTGCTTTGTTCAATGAATACTTGGGCAGCGAAAGAAGTGACGATCGGCTACCAGGGAATGTTCAACCCGATGAAGTATGCCATTGATCAAAAGCTGGTTGAAAAAGAAACGGGTTACGACATCAAGTGGCGTAAGTTTGATTCTGGCGCAAAAGCAATTACGGCTATGGCGGCAGGTGCTGTCGATATGACCGTTGCTGGATCCAGCCCAATTGCGAGCGCGGCAAGTAATGGCGTTGAGATGGAACTGGTATGGGTGATGGAAAACATCGCAGACGCAGAAGCCTTGGTCGTCAAAAACGGAAGTGGTATTAACTCGCCAGCCGATCTCAAAGGTAAACGCATCGCGGTTCCATTTGTTTCTACTACCCACTTTCACATGCTATTTGCTCTAGAACAATTTGGATTGAGCGAGAAAGACGTCAAGCTCATCAACATGCAGCCGAATGCGATCATGGCGGCCTGGCAGCGTGGTGATATTGACGGCGCGTTTATCTGGGATCCTGCTTTGGGCAAGATCAAGCAAGATGGCAGCGTGCTTATTAGCTCAAAACAACTTAGCGCGTGGGGCAAGCCGACATTCGATGGAATGATTGCGAACAAGCAGTTTGCAGCTGAAAACGGTGAGTTCGTTTCTAAATTTATCACTGTGGTTGCGAGTGTTGATCAGCAATACCGCGCTGGAAAAGAAACCTTCAGCGCTAAAGACCCAATGGCGGTTTCAGTCGCGAAACTGGCTGGTGGTGAACCAGAAGGCGCGGTTGACGCGATGAGCTTATATGAATTCCTGGATGTGGATACTCAATTGTCATGTCAATGGCTGGGTTGTGGCAAAGAGGGCGGTGCAACCAAAGCGCTCGAAGCAACGTCTGCTTTTCTGTTGAAAGAGAAGAAGATATCGGCACTGATGCCAGATTACAGCGTATTTGTTAACCCAAGTTACGCCGAAGCAGCAAAAGCTCAGTAATCACATCTACAAATACAAGGAAGTATCGTATGTCTACAGAGAAAACACTGAAAATAGAAGACGTGTCGGTCGTGTATGAAGATCGTCAGGGAGGAGAACCCGTCCTTGCTCTATCGGGGGTTAATTTAGAGATAGAACAAGGGGATCTGGTCGTTGCACTCGGAGCTTCGGGTTGTGGCAAAACGACGCTATTGAACTTAATGGCAGGCTTTATCACTCCAACAGAAGGGTATTTAACCTTGGGCAACTCATCGGTGGAAGGCTTACCTCGTGTGGCCTTAGGGCGTGATATTGGCGACCAAATTGTGGGCCCGAGCGCTGACCGAGGCGTGGTGTTTCAAAAACATGCGTTATTTCCTTGGCTTAACGTCATCGAAAACACAGCATTTGGTTTAAAGCTTAGAGGTGTGAGCAAAGAAGAACGCCTGGAACGCGCAGCCAAATACCTGAAATTAGTTGGTTTGGAAGATTTTCATCAGCACAAGGTGTATCAACTTTCTGGCGGTATGCAGCAGCGTGTTGGGATAGCCCGAGCTCTGACGAACGACCCGAGCATTCTGTTGCTGGATGAGCCGTTAGGTGCACTTGATGCGCTTACCCGCGAGACCTTACAAGAGCTGCTTCTCGATGCGTGGCAGACCACCAACAAAATGATGTTCTTTATCACTCATAGTGTCGAAGAAGCTCTGTTTATGGCATCTCGCCTCATCGTGATGTCGCCAAGACCGGGGCGTATTACCCATAGCTTTGACCTGGACTTCAACAAACGCTTTTTGGAATGTCGGGATGCACGAGCCGTTAAATCGATGCCTGATTTTATCGAGATGCGAGAAAAGATCCTTTCCATCATTCACCAAGATGAAGTACCGGAGGTGGCGTAATGACTCAAGCAGCTATGGTTACAGGAACAGGTGCGGTTACAGAAACATCCGCAGAAACGGAAGTGAAACAAGATCGCGTACAGGACAAAACCAAACAAGTGACGGTTGAAGAACGCAAGCAAGATAGTGTGATTCACAAAACGCCCCCTTTTTATGCGCTTATCAAAGCAATAAAGAAGAAGACTTTAGTGCCGGGCAACTATTATGGCGAGCCGGGGCAGGGCGACTCTCGATTAGTGTCGGTGATTGCGAGTATTTTCTTTATCGCACTATGGGCACTGGTCACCGAAATGGGCTGGGTAAAACCGCTATTTTTGCCCGCTCCGAGTGCAGTGATAGAGCGTTTTGGTGACTTGGTGGTCAATGGTTTTTCTGGCGTGTCACTCACGGATCATCTGGCGGCAAGTTTAGGGCGCGTATTTGGGGCGTTTATCCTCGCCGTTGTTACCGCTGTGCCAATTGGTATCCTTATCGGCTCTAATGTGTGGATTCGTGGCTTCTTCGATCCCTTGATTGAGTTTTACCGCCCTTTACCTCCACTTGCTTACCTGCCTTTGGTGATCATCTGGCTTGGCATCGATGAAACCAGTAAAGTGACGTTGATTTATTTGGCGATGTTCGCGCCAATCGCATTGAGTGCCCGAGCGGGTGTGAATTCAGCGCGTAGTGAACAGATTCAGGCGGCGTATTCCATGGGGGCTTCCAAAACTCAGGTGCTTTATCACGTCATCATCAAAAGTGCGATGCCTGAAATTCTGACGGGTCTGCGTATCGGTATTGGCTTTGGCTGGACCACGCTGGTGGCGAGTGAAATGGTGGCAGCAGAAGCGGGGATTGGCTTTATGGTGCTCAATGCCGCAGAATTCCTTGTCACAGACGTTGTGATCGCAGGCATTATTATTATCGGTGTGATTGCTTACGCATTTGATTTGTTTATGCGTTATCTGGAGAAAAAGCTGGTGCCTTGGAAGGGGTATTAAGCGCCGCTTAGTGGATGAGTTTTATCGAAGAGGTCAGCTATCAAAGCTGGCCTTTTTTATGTCCTAAACTTTTCTATTTCCCAAATAACATAGAAAAACAGATACGTGGTTCTAGAAACAATAAAGCCTGGATAAACCAGGCTTTATGAGCAGAAAGGAAGGCTTACACGTAGTACGCTTCAACTTCGCCTTTCAGTTTGATCAGCATTGGGTTACCGAAACGGTCTTTTGCTTTTGGAGACGCGATTTTTACCCAGCCTTCGCTCACGCAGTATTCTTCAACGTCAGTACGTTCTTTGCCGTTGAAACGAATACCGATTTGGTGGTCGAAGCACTCTTTCACGAAGAATGGGCTACGAGGGTTACCTGCAAGGCGATCTGGTAGAGCTGGTTTAGTAGTGTCGTTCATTTTATGACCTGGATTCCGTAAAGAAAGTGCGCCATTGTAGTCAGTGTCCGCGTCGTGTTCAAGATAACCTTACTCCAACCTGTGACTGATTGTCTTTTATAAGTTTGTACTGCCGTAGTTATCGTAATTTATTCGTCCTGACGTCTTGATTCGCATCCTGTCACATAAACAGATTGGCTGAAGGCATGCACAAAACCGCTATCACCATGTATCTATGAGATTCCTAACAGCCAGACCTCTGATTCCTAAGTAGTATCCCTGTCATCGTGAAAACAATGGATTCGTCCCTATGTATAAATATAAATTACCTGTCCTTGAGAAAATCGGTTTCGGAGCCGGTGACATGGCGGTCAACGTGGTGATTTCATCAATGATGTTAATCATTACCTTCTTCTATACGGATATTTTTGGTATTAAACCCGAAGACTTAGCGATGCTATTTATCGTGGTTCGATTAATCGACGCAGTGACCGACCCGGTGATGGGTATGATTACTGATAAGTTTACCTCTCGTTGGGGACGTTACCGCCAGTATCTGCTCTTTCTAGCCATTCCTTTCGGAATCTCGGTTTACCTCGCTTTCAGCACGCCAGATGGCGATTACAACACCAAGCTGGTTTACGCTTACGCGACGTACATCTTTGTCACAGTCATGTTTACCGCGGTGACCATTCCTTACATTTCCCTCATCAGTGTGATGACCGATGACCCGAAAGAGCGATTGTCTGCGAACGGCTATCGCTTATTCTTCGCTAAAATCGCGGCGTTTCTGGTCACCATTATCGTACCGCAGCTATCAGCGGCTTGGGGTCAAGACAACATTCAATTGGGTTACCAATACTCGATGGGGCTTATGGGACTGATGGGCACACTGCTGTTCTTGTTCTGTTTCGCGACCACCAAAGAACGTATTGAACACGTGGTCGACAAAAAATCATTTAAAGACCAAGTTAAGTTGTTGATGCAAAACGACCAATGGCTGGTGCTTTGCGCGGTATGTGTCACGGGCACTATCGGCTACGTAATTCGTGGTTCAGTGGCTGCGTATTACGCTAAGTACTACCTTGGTGGTGACGCAGGCACAATTTCAGCCTTCCTTGCGACGGGTGTCGGTGCGGCGATTCTGGCGATGGTGGCATCAACTTGGATTACTAAAAAGTACTGCAAAATTAAACTGTTCCGTTACAGCCAGGTCGCGGTACTGTTACTGAGTGCGATGCTGTACGTTTTCGTTGGTCGTGATGATCTGGCGTTGGCATTCGTGTTGTATTTCTTAGTTTCGTTCGTGGTGGATTTACATGCGCCAGTGTTCTGGTCAGCCATTGCAGAAGCGGTCGACTACGGCGCTTACAAAACCGGTCAACGTGTGTCTGGCCTTGCGTTTGGCGGCATCTCATTTAGCCAGAAGCTAGGTATGGGTATCGGCGGCGCAGTGGTTGGTTGGCTACTGACATTCTTTAACTACGTACCAAATGAAGCGCAATCGGATTACGCACTGACTGGTATCGCACTGATGCTGACGGTTATCCCTGGTTTCTTCCACTTCTTAATGGGTTCGCTGATGTTCAAATACAAAGTGACCGATAAGTATTACCAGTCGATGACAGCAACGAACATCCTGGAAGAAGAGAAAAACCTAAGCGATGTTCAATCTTCAAAACCACAATCAAATTACGCAAATTAAGGTAAGCAGTATGACTGATTTCGTAAACCCTATTATCGAGCAACGTGCCGATCCGCACATCTACAAACACACGGATGGCTACTACTATTTCACCGCTTCGGTACCGGAATACGATCGCATTGAGATTCGTCGAGCAAAGACCATCGCGGAGCTCGACACGACCAGCGAACTGATCAACGCATGGTACAAGCCTGATACAGGCCCATACAGTGATTTAATCTGGGCGCCAGAGCTGCACTTTATCGATAACGCTTGGTATGTCTACTTTGCTGCCGCACCGTCTAGAGAAATCATCGATGGCTTGTTCCAGCACCGTATGTACGCGATATCGAATTCGAACCCGAATCCGATCACACCGGAATGGACGTTCGAAGGGCAAATCGACACTGGTATGGATACCTTCTGCTTAGACGCGACCTCGTTCAGCCACAATGGCGTTAACTACTACGTGTGGGCGCAAAAAGACAACAACATCGGTGGTAACTCAAACTTGTACATTGCTGAGTTGGAAACGCCAACTAAGCTGCGTACCGCGCCACAGTGCCTGACAATTCCAGAGTTTGAGTGGGAGCAAATCGGCTTTTGGGTTAACGAAGGGCCATCGGTAATTCACCGCCATGGTAAATTCTGGATGACTTACTCCGCCAGTGCGACCGACGAAAACTATTGCATGGGATTGCTCTATGCAGATGAAAATAGTGACCTGCTAGACCCGAAAAGCTGGGTGAAAGCCAAACAACCAGTGTTTAAAACCAACTGGGAGAAAAAGATTTACGGGCCAGGTCACAACAGCTTTACCGTTGATGAAGAAGGCCACGACCTATTGGTTTATCATGCGCGTGATTACACCGAAATTGAAGGCGACCCACTCTGGGACCCTAACCGCCATACGCGTATCAAACGCCTCATTTGGAAAGATGGTTTCCCACTCTTTGGCGAAGCGATTTAATCCTGTTATATCAGTACCTGCGATTTGCAGGTACTGTGTTTTTGAAAGGAGCCTCTATGCCCAACAGCATTATCCCACCCGACTCGATCAAGGCTGCGATTGAGCACGATCTTTTCACCGATGGTAAGCCTGCGACGGTTCATATATTACGTAATCATCACGGCATGACAGCCACCTTTATGGATATTGGTGCCACATGGCTAAGTTGTCAGCTTCCGACTTCTTCTGGGCCAAGAGAAGTTCTGCTCGGCATGACCTCGCTGCACGATTATCAGTCTCATTCTGCTTTTTTAGGTGCGACCATTGGCCGGTTCGCCAACCGCATTGCTAAGGGGCAGTTCAACTTAAACGGACAAACCTATTCCATTACTCGCAACAATAATGGTAATAGCCTACATGGCGGTATTGAAGGTTTTGATAAACGCCGCTGGCTAGTGAAAGACAAAAGTGATTCACACATTACTTACTGTTTGATGTCTCCTGATGGTGATCAAGGATTTCCGGGTAACCTGACCGCTGAAGTGGCTTATACGCTGACGGAAAACAATCAGCTGTGCATCGAATACTCGGCGATTTGTGACCAAGACTGTCCAATAAACCTGACCAACCACGCCTACTTTAATTTAGACGGCGCGGAATCTGGCAAAACCATTCTTGGTCATGATCTGCAACTACTGGCGAACGATTATCTACCTACAGATGACCAGCTCATCCCGACTGGTGAGCTGAAAGCAGTACAAGGGAGCAGTTTTGACTTTGGTCGCTCTCAGGTAATCAGAGATCGATTGTTAGAGGATGAAGACCAGAAGCTAGCCAAAGGCTATGACCACGCTTTTACCTTACCTGAAGAGTTAACGGATGGCGTTAGCACTATCGCTCGCCTGACTAGCTCAGACAAGCTGGTGGAGATGTCAGTGTTTACCGATAAACCTGCGATTCAGTTTTACAGCGGTAACTTCTTGGCAGGTACGCCTTCTCGCAATGGGGAGTATCGCGATTATCAAGGCCTAGCGCTTGAAACTCAGTTCTTACCGGATTGCCCAAACCACCCAGAATGGCCAGAGGCGAACAAACGCTTTATTACCCAAAAGTCGTTCTATCAGCACCAAACCAGTTACCAGTTCAACTTTCAATAATTAGAAATGATTCGGGCAGGAGAGATTCCTGCCCGACATGTATACTCAGCGTCTTAAGGTTACTTACATCACTTTCTCACGATAGAGTTTCGGGCTTAGCCCGGCTTTGTTCTTAAATACGCGCGAAAAATAGAGTGGGTCCGAATAGCCAATTAAGCGAGAAATTTGGTTGATGGAATAGTTCGATGTCACCAGTAACTGTTTCGCTCGGCTAATTCGTTGGTCATCACGCCACTGGATAATCGTCATCCCAACTTCGTCGCGGAATAAATGCCCCAATCTGGAGGGCGACAAACACACAAGATCGGCTAATTTTTCGTTGCTGAAATCTTCATTGAGGTGTTTGGCCATGTAATTCAACACGTTGGTGATTCTTGGATCAACGAGTTTCTTGATCAGGTTCGGCTGGTTCATTTTACAGCGTATCAATAGCTGCTCTAGCAAATTGAGCGTCAACTCATCGCTGTAGGGCTCGTCCTTCTTACTCAGGTCTTCAATCTGCTTAAACAGCTGCTCGAGCTTTTCCTGAGCGTCAATGTGCACACCTTTAGTGATAAACACACCGTTGATGCAGCTTTCCCACTTAAGACGGTTTATCCAGTAGGCGCGCGGGCGAAAATAGATCCAGCGATGATGCCAGTCTTCTGCCTCTTCTGAGCGGTGGTAGTAGTGCGGTACACCCGTTGGAAAGAGTAGTAAATCGCCTTCATTAACCGTAAAGGATTCGTCACCGTGGAACACGGTACCTTGACCTTTTACCGTCAAATTGATGATAAAGCCCTTCATCCCATGAGGACGGTCAATAACAAAGTCTAGATCGTTGCCTTTTGAGATTGGCGTTAAACCCGCAACTAAATGAGCATTGAAGTCATATCCAGGTTTCAAGGGATCGTTTTGCATTCTATTTTCCGTATAACAGCATTAAAACTTGCCGCAAAATCGCGCGGCAAAAAAGTAAACCAGAGTGGGAAGCGTTGTTTAAGTCGTTGTTTTAACGCTTCACCATAATTATCGGTTGCAGCCATTATGTTGTTGCGATGGTAGACACCTAATTCGGCATGCCACATCGCTACGCCACAACCTGTCATGCTAAGCATGGATTTATCAGTATAGTTGTCACAGACCGCACTGCTATCCTTGTTCGTTTGGCATACGCATAACCCACAAATTCTACTCGATTACTTTGCGCAGTAAAAAAATAGGTAACGAAAACGAGAGGTAGGGAATTGTTCAAGCTAATAGGGAGGGTGGCATGATGTGCGGGAAGTTGGATGTTCAAAATATAGCGAAACACCTACTCGACTGACCCCCTCAGCCGAATAGGTGAATGCGTGTTTTTAGATACCGCTGCTAAAACGGTAGAACAGACTGTTGTGTTTCAGCTCTGTTTTGAAGTCACGGATGGTGGTGTTCTTGTCAATCACAACCAGCTCGATACCAGCAAACTCAGCGAAGTCTTCTAGCATATCCAAAGTGACGTTTTGCGTGTATACGCTGTGGTGCGCGCCACCCGCATGAATCCATGAAGCCGCAGATACTTCCAGGTTAGGCTGAGGTTCCCAAAGCGCGTGTGCCACTGGCAAGTTCGGTAGATCTGATGGTGGTGTCACGGTATCAATTTCATTCACCA